>JBAYQJ010000023.1:0-60204 GCA_041677245.1 Spongiibacteraceae bacterium
ACTAGAGGGCTGGCTTGGGTGTTGTCGCGGAATATCAAGGGGCTGGCCGACGTAGTGGAAGAAACAGCGTAGCGCTTTAAGGTTCTGGAACGTAGGAGGGAAACCCGGAGGGTCCAGCACCCTGTAGCGACGACGCCCAAGCCAGTCGTCGGCGCTAGTAAACCGCCACCTTCCGCCAGTCTGGATTTTGTAATTTAAAAAGTGGATTTAATTTACATCAGATGATTAAACCCGGCAGTGGGACATAGCCATTGGAGCTGGCTCTACATACCAGAACCCCACGTTAAATCCATTCAAACAAGCCCAGCCTTAATAAAATCAGCCAGCACCTGCACCGCAGTATTTTTACTCTGATCCATCTGCTTCAAACTAATCGCGACCGAGCCCAGTACCGGCAACTGATTCGAGGCCTCAATAATAGTAAGAGAAGTCGGCACCGTACTTCTAGCCAACACAGTAATCCCCAAACCCTCATCAATCGCTGCATGAATACCCGTCAAATCAGGAATCGTATACACAATCCGACAACTACGCTTGGCCTCAGCCAACTTTTGCAACGCCCGCTGGCGATAAATACACCCCGTCGGCGCCGCTACCAAAGGCAGCACATCCTGCAAATGCGCGCGCGAACCTCCACTACTCACCCACACCAGCTCATCAGCTTTTATATAACCCTTCATTGAACGACCATGCTGAGAAGGCACTTTATCATGTAAAGCCAGTATCAAATCATAATCGTTACGCTGCTCCTCAGAGAGCAAATTACGACTCAAATCACAGGTCACCTCCAACGTAACATCGGGATAAGCCTTGGCAAATCGGCTAACAATTTTCGGTAACAAAGTAATCGCAAACTCACTGGGAATACCAAAACGAATACGCCCACTCACCGGCGGCTTATCAAAAAAACCTACCGCCTCGTCATTAATTGATAAAATTTGACGCGCATAGCCCAACAATGACTCGCCCGCAGGGGTAAAAGCAAGCTTACTGATATCACGATCCAACAAAGGCCGATCCAGCAATAACTCCAACTTTTTGACTTGCTGGCTTATCGCTGGCTGGCTACGCCCCAAACGCTCAGCCGCTGCAGTAAACCCCCCCTCTTCGCTAATCATCACCAATGAACGCAGCATATCAATTGGCAGATTTTTCATATTGACCCTCACCATAACAAAGTATAAGAATATCTTATCATCGGATAATAATTATTAATTTCTCTTATGCCAAGCCAAGGGATAGAATCCGCTGCTGCCAACCCCTAGTCACTCAGCATTAATGCCTGATATTAGCTACCCACTTATTATCATTATTTGAAAAACACGGAGTGCCAACCATGTCCCATGACGACATGCTAAAAACCCCTCTTTATGACCTACACCTGCAGCTGGGTGCAAAAATGGTGCCCTTCGCAGGCTACGATATGCCAGTGCAATATCCGCTAGGCGTACTTAAAGAACACCTCCACACCCGCGAACAAGCCGGGTTGTTTGATGTGTCTCACATGGGACAAATACGGGTTAAAGGCACCGGAGTCGGCGCAGCACTGGAAAAGCTCATCCCCATTGATTTAGCGGCTGTACCCGTCTTTAAACAAATCTACGGGGTCTTCACCAACCCTGCAGGAGGCATTCTTGACGATTTAATCATCACTCGTTGGGGCGATGACGAATTTTTCCTCGTCGTCAACGCGGGCTGCAAGCAACAGGATATTGCCCACCTCAAGCAACACCTAACCGGTTTTGAACTTGAAGTGATGGATGAACATGCGCTACTGGCGTTGCAAGGACCACAAGCTAGAGCAGTGTTAACCCAACTCGCCCCCAACTGCAGTGACTTACGTTTTATGAGCGGCAGCTGGGCAAGCATTGAACTTAACGGGGAGAACATCGACTGCTTTATTACCTGCTCCGGCTACACTGGCGAAGATGGCTTTGAAATATCTATCCCCGCCAACCACGCCACCGAGCTGGCCAATAAATTGTTAGCCTTTGAAGCGGTAGAAGCCATTGGCCTCGGTGCTCGCGATTCACTGCGCCTAGACGTCGGTTTGTGTTTATATGGCCATGACATGAGCCAGGCCACCACGCCCATTGAAGCTGGCCTACTTTGGTCGATCAGCAAATCTCGCCGCCAAGACGGAGCCAAGGCAGGCGGATTTTCCGGCGCCGACATCATACTGGCACAGATTAATAACGGCGCTGCACGTAAACGTGTCGGCTTTAAAATCACTGGCCGCGCCCCAGTTCGTGAAGGTACGGAACTGGTAAATAATAACGACGAATTAATCGGTACAGTCACCAGCGGTGGCTTTAGCCCTAGCCTTGGTACACCTGTTGCCATGGGTTATGTAACCACCGAATACGCCACTATAGGCAGTAAACTGTTTGCACTGTTGCGCGGCAAAAAAATACCTGTGGAAGTGGTAAAAATGCCCTTCGTGCCACAACAGTACTTACGTTAGTTTTAGCATTCTGGGCAGGCCTTGACCCGCCCTACTTTTGTCAACATAGAACGACGCTTGCTCCACCTGTTTTGTAAGCTGGAGCTTGTTCCACCCAAATGATTCCGGAGCAGATTATGCTAAACCCCAACGCCTCATTGACTGAGCTTGAAGCCAACGACCAATTTATCCAACGCCACATCGGTCCCGACACCCAACAACAGCAGGAAATGCTGCAATTACTCGGCGTTAACTCACTGGAACAACTGATAGAAACAACCGTACCAGCAAACATTCGTCGCAAAAAAACTATGGATTTGGCCGCGCCGCAAACGGAGGCCAGCGCTCTGGCTCAGTTAAAAACAATCGCTGAACAAAATACAGTCATGACCAACTATATCGGCCAAGGCTATTACAATACTTTCACACCCAACGTTATTTTACGTAACGTACTGGAAAATCCCGGCTGGTATACAGCCTACACTCCTTACCAGCCCGAAATTGCCCAGGGTCGTTTAGAAGGCCTGTTAAACTACCAGCAAATGGTGATGGATTTAACCGGCATGGAACTAGCCAACGCCTCAATGCTCGATGAAGGCACCGCTGCCGCCGAAGCGATGGCGCTGCTAAAACGTGTTAATAAAAAAAATCGCTCCAACCAATTTTTTGTGGCTTACGATACTCACCCACAAACCATCGCAGTATTAAAAACCCGTGCTGAAACTTACGGCTTTGAACTAGTCTATGGCGAAGCTTCTGAATTAGCCCGCCAAGATGTATTCGGTGCGCTATTGCAATACCCCGGCACCTACGGCGACATCACTGATATAGAAAGCCATATTAAAATCGCCCACGAACAGAACACCTTAGTGGTAGTGGCTTCCGACTTAATGGCACTAGCCCTACTCACTCCGCCGGGGGAATTCGGTGCCGATGTTGTTATTGGTAATAGCCAGCGTTTTGGTGTACCAATGGGCTTTGGTGGCCCGCACGCAGCTTTTTTTGCGACTAAAGATGCCTACAAACGCTCTACGCCTGGACGGATTATCGGCGTCTCTATTGACCGTCACGGCAAGCAAGCACTACGCATGGCTATGCAAACTCGCGAACAACATATCCGCCGCGAAAAAGCCACCAGTAATATTTGTACCGCGCAGGCATTACTCGCCATCATGTCCAGCTTTTATGCCGTTTATCACGGACCTGATGGCATTAAAACCATTGCCAACCGCATCCATCGCTTAACCAATATCTTAGCTTGCGGCTTAGAAAAGCTAGACTTTGTTTCTGCCAACCATAGCTGGTTTGACACCCTGACGTTTAAAATCGACGAACACAAAGATGCCATCATTGAACGCGCTTTAGCTGCAGGTATTAACCTGCGTATTATCGACGATACACAAATCGGCATCAGCATTGATGAAACCACAACCCGCGATGATATTGAAACCCTGTGGGCGGTTATCTCCGGCAACAACATTGACTTCAGTATCGACACCATCGATGTAGAGATAGCTAACAACTCAACCATTCCTGCAGGCAATCGTCGCAGCAGCCGTTTTCTAACCCACCCAGTGTTCAACCAGCATCATTCTGAAACCGAGATGCTGCGCTATATGAAACGGCTGGAGAGCAAAGACATCGCCCTAAACCACTCGATGATTGCGTTAGGCTCTTGTACCATGAAGCTCAACGCCACGGCAGAAATGCTACCAGTCACTTGGCCCGAATTTGGCCAAATGCACCCGTTCGCACCACAAGCCCAAGCCCAGGGCTACCTAACCCTGTTCAAACAGCTTGAACACATGCTGGTCGAAGCTACAGGTTATGATGCTATTTCACTACAACCTAACTCCGGTGCGCAGGGCGAATATGCAGGCCTGTTAACCATAATGAAATACCATCAAAGCCGTGGCGATTTAGATCGTAATGTATGCTTAATCCCTAGTTCAGCCCACGGCACCAACCCAGCCTCGGCAGCCTTAGCCGGTATGCGGGTCGTCATCACCGAGTGTGATGCAAACGGCAACGTCGATATGGCTGACCTGCAAGCAAAAGCAGAGCGCCACGCTCACGAACTAGCGGCACTGATGATTACCTATCCATCAACGCACGGTGTATTTGAAGAAAACATCACCGATATTTGCAGCTTAATCCACCAGCATGGCGGTCAAGTATATGTCGATGGTGCCAACCTTAACGCACTGGTAGGCATTGCTGCGCCGGGGCAATTTGGTGCCGATGTTTCTCACCTCAACCTACACAAAACTTTTTGTATTCCGCATGGCGGCGGCGGCCCAGGTATGGGCCCTATCGGTGTCGGCAAACACTTAGCGCCGTTTTTACCTAACAATCCAGCCCAGCCCATTGCCGGATTGAACATCAACAACGATACCGTTTCTTCAGCCAGCTGGGGCAGCGCCTCCATCCTGCCGATCTCATGGATGTATATCGCCATGATGGGCGAACAAGGTTTAACCAAGGCTACTCAAGTAGCTATTTTAAGCGCCAACTATATCGCCCAAAAACTCAACGAGCACTATCCGATTTTGTATACCGGTAGAAATAACCGCGTCGCTCACGAATGTATTATCGATATGCGCCCACTGAAAGAAAGCAGTGGCATTACCGAGGAAGACGTCGCCAAACGCTTAATGGATTTCGGCTTTCACGCGCCGACCATGTCCTTCCCAGTGCCCGGTACGTTAATGATCGAACCGACCGAAAGCGAACCCAAAGAAGAACTTGATCGTTTTATTAATGCAATGATCATCATTCGCAAAGAAATTGCACAGGTAGAAGCCGGTGAGTTGCACGCCACCGACAACCCACTAAAAAATGCACCACATACCAGCATGGAAGCAACCGGCTCAAATTGGGAGCACCCGTACAGCCGTGAGCAAGCTGTATTCCCAATGGGTAGCGACAACAAATATTGGCCTCCTGTTGCACGCATTGATAACGTCTATGGGGACAGAAATTTAATCTGTTCGTGTCCAAGCGTTGATAGCTGGCGGGATGAGTAATCTTGTCTCGAGGTGGATTTAAATTTGTGAATGGATTTAAAAATTAAATTTATTCATCCCTGTATACGGGCCTATTAGGCCCGTATTTGTCAGAAAATAGTCAACAGCGTGATCTTTCACTGCTCCAAGTTATGATTCATTGTTATTCACTACCAATAATCTCAGCAGGCACGGGCTTACCAAGTAAGAACCCTTGAAAATATTGGCAACCGGAATTAATTAAAAAATCTAATTGCTCCTTAGTTTCAACTCCTTCAGCAACGACATCAAGCCGTAAGACTGAGGCAAGTGATAAAATTGTTGCTACAACCGCTGCATCTTCTTCGCTATTAACTATATTTTCAACAAACGACCTATCAATTTTCAATGTATCTATCGGCAGTTTTGTTAGGTAATTCAGTGACGAAAAACCGGTACCAAAATCATCCAGCGAGAAACGTATCCCCATGTCACGAAGCGCTTTCATCGATTTAATCGTTGCTTCGACATTAGCCTGAAGCAGGCTCTCGGTAATTTCCAATTTGAGCAAGCAGGGATTAGCCCCATGCTCTTTTAATGCGAGCTTCACTATTTCAACAAAATTCGTTTGCTGCAATTGCCTAGCACTAACATTTACAGCGACACTCCAAGCGGAGCAGCGCTCGTCGAGTGACCATAGAGATAACTGACGGCAAGCAGTATCCAACACCCAGCCGCCCAGATCTAAAATCAGATTAGACTGTTCGGCCAGAGGAATAAACTGTGCAGGTGACACCATCCCAAGCCTTTTATTATTCCATCGAATTAATGCTTCACTGCCAATAATTAATTTATTTTTGTCATAAATAGGCTGATAAAACAGCATGAATTCATTTCGATTTACTGCTTGAGCTAATTCACGCAATATTTCATTACGTCGATTTAGTGCTGTTTGTAGTTCCGGATCGAAAAAGCTCACTTGGTTTTTCCCCTGAGCTTTCGATTGGTACATTGCGATATCAGCTTGTTTCAGAAATTCAGAGGCATCAGTTTCAGAGCTGTCAAATAACGCCACCCCCATACTAGGTGTAATACTAATAGTCTGGCCATCGATGATATAAGGTTCAGATAACGAAGCACGGACTTTCTTTGCGTGTGCCGCCACCTTAATAGAGGCATGATGTTTAGTCTGATCAACAGACGCTATCAAAAGCACAAACTCATCGCCACCTAGTCTGGCAGCAGTATGGGTTGTACCGGCCTGTTGTTGCAGACGACGAGCAACCTGTTTGAGCAACTCATCCCCCGCCGTATGACCTAAAGAGTCATTTATATCCTTAAAATCATCCAAGTCTATTAATAGCAATGCATTGATATCAAGAGGCGTAGTTTCAGCAGCATCAAAAGTTTTTTCCAGCTTATCCTTTAATAAACGCCGATTGGGCAATGAAGTCAACTCATCATAGTAAGCAAATCTTTTGGCCTCCTGCTCGGCAAGTTTTCTTTCAGTAATATCAGCTCTAATTGCAATGTATTGAGTTATTTGTCCTTCGTTATTAACAAAGGGGACAATTGTCGTATGGACCCAGTAGAGGCTTCCATCTTTGGCTTTATTACAAATCTCACCATCCCAAACTCTATCACTAGCGATAGTCTCCCACATATTTTTAAAAAAACTTGGCAAGTGGTATTTCGAGTTAATTATTTTATGTGTATTACCTACCAACTCACTTTTTGAGTACTGAGAAATCTTACAGAATTTATTATTAACTGATGTAATGACCCCCCTGGGGTCAGTAAATGCAACTATGGCGTGCTCATCCAGAGCTTTACGCAGTTTTTCAGTACCTTGCAAAGCCGCCCTTCTTTTTCGCTCAGCATGTTCTTTTTGTGTCGTATCAACAACCAGGCAAAGTACCGTCTCGGTATAACCTTTATAATTTTTTTCTGGCACTAAAATAATTTCACGATGAACTGTTTCACCATCGGAATAGGTGTACTCATAGGAAAATTCAACTCTATGACCTTGAAGCGCTTGATTTATATTGGTTACCAAAAGCTCTGACATATCTTTTGGTAAATAGCTCCTGAGATCACTCCCCGTCTTGACGGAATCAAAGATACTCGACAAGCTTCGTATAAAAGGATTGATAAACAAGCATTTGAGCGACCTATCAAACCGCACAATACCAATAGGAATGCTCGACATGATTGTCTTTAGCTCTGCATCTTTTTTATCTGTTTTTACATCAGCCATCTCTGCCAGCTTGTAGGGCCGCTTTAGCTCGCGCCAATATATAGCAATATAAATAAATACAGCAGAAAGGATCTTAAACAAGTGACCTATCAATAAATTGAAATCTGATAGCGTTTCAAAACTTGTCAGTGTAATTGCACACAAAGCCATCGCGTAACATGACCCTGAAAAATACAAATATTTACTACGATTAGTTGCCCAATATTGCCGTATAAAAATATACGCCAGCACCGCTTTACCAATAAAAAGAACATACTCAAAGTTTATTTTAAACTGAGTAACACCAGTTGAAGGATTGAATGTGGGCGGAAATTTATTTAAATGATAGAAGCCGATATAAACAATAACTATTACCAGTGATATTCCAGCCAACAACCAGAAAGCTTTACTCCCTGGCAGCTTTAAATGAAAGGCAACACCAGCCATTGCTATAAATTCAATTGTTCGTGATAACAACCAGAAGAATATTGTTTTACCCACCGAGTTTTCAGTGACAAAAACAGGCATACCTTGATATGACATCGCATGAAAGTAATCAAGCAATGCGATAGCAGTGAAACTAAAAATAAGAATATTGGAAAATCGGCTCTTAACATTAACCGCTCGTTGAAGCAAGATAATGACAATAGATACCGAGACAAAAATCGAGAGCAGCTCCAAGGTCAAATGTGTCAACCACAGACTCTCAGTATTTAGCTTACTAAATTCTTTAGATACCAACGATGCCGGGAAAAATGCAAAGCTAAGTGTCAGTAAAAAAAAAATAACGCCTTTCTATTGTTTAAAAAACCCAATCTCATCTAACAACCTTTTTCATGACAACTGCTACGAGTAATGTTTTTATTCAATCATTAACGCTTAAAGCGCACCACAAGCTCGTGCAGTTCATCGGCCGTTGATTTCACTCGGGTAATGGAATTTGAAGTATGGTTTGCTGTATCGGAACTGGTGCTAGCCAAATCGGAAATATTTACAACCTGCCTATTAATGTCGTCCGCAACATGAGATTGCTCTTCAACAGACGCCGCCATCTGGGTAGACATATCAGCGATTTGCTTTACCGCATCGGAGATTCCATTCAGCATTTTGCCGCTTTCTAATACTTTTAACAGCCCTTCATCTGCTGCCTGAGTACCTAGATTTGCAGTATAAACTGCATTCTGCGCCTTAGAAGTCAACTCTTGCACAATGGCATAAATATCGCTGGTTGAGTCTTGCGTTCTTTTGGCAAGGTTACGCACTTCATCCGCAACAACAGCAAAACCTCTTCCTTGCTCGCCTGCCCTGGCGGCTTCTATTGCAGCATTAAGAGCAAGCAAATTGGTTTGATCTGCAATTTGCTCGATGATCTGGGCAGCTTGTGCTATCAAACTGGTTTGGTCTGATACATCTGCAACTGAGACACTAATATCAGAAACGGTATCTCTCAGTTTTTGAATAGATTGACGGGTTACTTCTGCTACCTCAGCCCCCTTTATCGCTAAATCATTAGCTATGTCAGCATGATTAGCAGTATCAGATACATTTCTGGATACCTCAGCTATGGTAGCAGTCATCTCATTCATAGCAGTAGCAACTTGAAAGGTTTCAGCTTGCTGCCTCGTTATTTCATTGCAAGTTTGCAGGGTAAGTTGATAACCTTTTTCTGATTCTTTTGCCACATTCAGCGCAGCACTTTCAATACGGGTAATCACGATAGACAAGTGCGCCGCCTGACTCAATATAGCAACCTTCAACAAACCAAGCCCACCGCTTGAATCTGTGTAGGTTTGTGCTGCGACTTTATGTGAAAAATGACTTTTGAGCATTTCATTCAGTGACTGGATAGTTTTCTTACTTTTCCAGGAAACCAACAATGCATAAGCCAGAATAGAGATTACAAATAGTATTTTGGATGCTGCATTGTAGCCAGCAAGAAAAAGAGCTGAGAATAAAATGGTAGATATTATAAGCAACAGATATTCTACCGGAATTGTCGGTACTGTTAATGAAGATTTTCCCGTCTTAATCTGTGCATAAATAGACTCTGCTCTGACCACATCTTCTCGCTTGGGACAGGAGCGCACGGATTCATAACCAACAACCATTCCATTTTCAGTGACTGGTGTGACATAGGCATCCACCCAATAGAACTCGCCATTCTTACAGCGATTTTTTACCAGCCCCATCCATGGTTTACCTGCTTTCAGATGTGACCACATCACACCAAATACAGCAGCAGGCATATCAGGATGCCTTACTATATTGTGTGGCTTTCCAATCAGCTCGTCTTTTTCATAGCCACTGATCTCAACAAAAGCATCATTACACTCCAAAATAGTGCCATGAGTATCGGTAACAGAAATGAGTTTACTGGCTGCCGAGAATGTCCGTTCTTTCTTCAAGACCTGCTGATTGCTTCTCATACCTTGCTCTTTGATATCGGCTAACGATGAATTTCTGTTGTAAGGATCTTATATTAAATTATCACAGCAGTAAAACACGACCAAACGGTTAGATAAAGAGCAAAATTGGCTATTTGTCACCAACTTAGTAAAAAATCCACCTAAACTGAGAAAATATGCTATAAAATACCGAGGAAGTGATGTGATTCCAACTAAACAGCTTGTCTATAAAACCAACCCAATCGAACCCTAGGCCTTGATCAACTGGTTTTTTCCCTTTGATTTCGCTTGATATAATGCGCGATCAACCCGATTAAAGATCAGATCAATATTATCCCCCTCCTCAACAGAGGTAATGCCAAAACTTGCGGTCACAGGAAATTCAGCCAGGGCTTGTAGCGCCACACTGTTTTCAATAATAAGCCTTAACTTCTCTGCAATCAGGCTGGCATTATCAATATCAGTACCCGTCAGCATGATAATAAACTCCTCCCCACCCCAACGAGCAACAAAATCACTTCTCCGAACTGTTGCACTTAACAGCTTGGCCAGGCACTTTAAAACCTTATCACCAACATCATGCCCTTTAGAATCGTTGATCTGTTTAAAATTGTCCACGTCAAGGAAGATGATCGATAAGGGAGATTCATTTCTCTTGGTGAGCAGCAGCAAACGCGCTAATTTAGTATTAAAGGTCCGGCGGTTTGGCAACCCAGTTAAAGCATCGTTATTGGCTAAATCATTTAAACGTGTATGCATCTTTCTAACATAAAGCAGCACAATTACGGTAATGATTAAAGTAAGCAAGAATGTAATGGAAATATTTAAATAAAAAGTTTTCTTTACTTTTTCAGTGAAATCATCAACCTTCGCCTCAACCATCAAATAAAGATCCAGCTCAGGGATATACTTTCTATTTAACAAATACACATCATCATTTTTGGTGTATTCATATATCTGGCTACCGCTACTAACTAAGTCCAACTCCAACTGATCCAAACCAGGCACTTCATCGAGATAACTTGGCGCATTCTCATGCTGCTCGGAAATAATAAGCTGCCCAGCTTCATCAACAAAATAAACGTTAAATTTATAAACTCTCCTGAAACGTTTCAGCATCTCATCAATATAAGCAGTCTTTAAACCAACCCCTGTCGCTCCAAGGAGATGAAATTCTTCATCAAAAATTTTATGGTTAATGAACATAAATAACGATGTACCCATGTGCTCATTGTGATCTATATTTATTTCATGTATGTCTGGAATATTTTTAAAAGAGAAATACCAGGCATTATTCGGGTTTTCTGGCGTTGCTTTCTCAATCAAACCTTTCGCCGTATAGTAATTCATGGTTTTTTCAGACATAAGAAACGTAGTCGACATATTATACTTGTTTTGAATGGTATCGAGATACCTGACAATCTTATTCATATCACTTTCTTCATGGGCCAGCCAATCTTTCATAAAAGTGTCATGCGCCATCATCGACGAAATAAGATTAGGCTCAATAATTTGCTTTTGAATCTCGGTGTAAATATTATCTACGGTTAAAGGTAGAGAGCTATTTTTTAACTGTGATTGAGTCAACTCCATCGATACAAAGTAATTAACCACCGTCAAGCTGGCCGACAAGGTGAAGAGTAAAGCAGTAATAATAAAGACAATACGGTAATCGAAACGCATAATTTATTTCATCTACGAGTAATTTTTATTGAAAAATATTCCATCAGTATAATCAAACGCCCTAAACCGAGCTCTGGTAGCGCTCGGCTACAGTAATTTTTTGTGCAGTCATTCATCCCAACCAAATTACGCCAACAGCAATAAAAGCATGAAAAATAAGCCGAAAAATTTTTTATTTTAAAACTTATCGTGCCGAAAATCCATTGTTTAGCACCTAGCTAAAGCTCCAAAGGGAGCTTAAATCGACCCTGTCGGTCCAACAACGACGCCTTGTTAGACTATGATCCAACCTGCACAATGTTGATATTTTACAGAATTAATCTTGACCCGCTCGCATTGACGACAAAGCCAGCACACTCTAACTATGCCAAGCCCACTCTACGCAATGCGCAATTAAACCGCCCAAACTATTGGCAACAATCATACTGTTGTAAATTTGCTATACTTCCTTGCTTAATAATTAGCAAGAGCGATACAGCTAACGTGACCGACAACTCTAATGGCGCAACCAAAAATTCAGCCAGCAAGCAAAAAGCTAATGCTCTCTCACCACTGCGCGAGCCTGTGTTTCTGCGTATCTGGAGCGCCAGCCTGTTATCCAATTTTGGCCAGCTAATTTTAGGGGTCGGTGTTGCCTGGGAAATGACTCGGCTAACCACCTCCCCGAGCATGGTGGCGCTGGTTCAAACGGCCATGATGCTACCTCTGATGCTGGTCGCTCTTCCCGCTGGCGCTATTGCTGATATGTTTGATCGGCGCAAAGTGGCTATGTTTGGACTCAGCATAGCAGCATGTTTTGGCTCTATGCTATCGGCATTGGCTTTTTTCGAGTTAACCAGCCCTTGGGTACTACTACTCTTTTGTTCTTTAATCGGCTCCGGTGTAGCACTGTTTGCACCCGCTTGGCAGGCGTCTATTGGCGAACAAGTAAAATCAGCGCAGCTTCCAGCAGCGATTGCACTTAATACCATTAGCTATAATGTGGCACGCAGCTTTGGCCCAGCGCTTGGCGGCCTCATCGTTCTAGCTGCTGGCGCACAGGCTGCGTTCGCGGTGAATGCAGCGGGGTACTTACCACTGATTTTTGCCTTCTTTCTATGGAAACGAGGGAATATCCAGTCGCGACTACCACCCGAAAAAATAACGCGCGCTATTGTTTCAGGGGCACGTTACGCCTTCCACTCCCCCCCCATTCGCACGGTGCTTATACGCTCTTTTATTTTCGGTTTGGGTAGTGCCACAGCTACAGCGTTAGCACCACTTATCGCCAAAAACTTACTCAGCGGCGATGCCAGCACTTACGGTATTTTACTGGGTGCTGGCGGTGTTGGTGCAGTAGCAGGGGCGGTTATGATCAATACTTTTCGTGATCGTTTTGGCACAGAAAAAGCGGCCTCTATGCTCGCGATATTAGGCGGCCTTGCTTTAATCGGCGTTGGCTTTAGTCGCTCGCTGCCACTGACTTGTTTTTGTTTGTTTTTAGTGGGTGGCGCTACCATGCTCACTATTGCCCTGTTTAATATATCAGTACAACTTTCTGCACCTCGCTGGGTTACCGCTCGGGCGCTCTCACTGTTTTCATCATCACTGACCGGCGGCATTGCTATAGGAGCCTGGTTTTGGGGTAATGTTGCGAGTCACTGGTCTTTGCAAATAGCGATCATTGCCTCGGGGTTATTCTTATTAACTATGCCTCTATTCGCAATGTTCTTACGCTTACCGGAAGTAAATGATGCTGCCGCTGAACCTATCGATATTACTAAAGACCCGGAAGTTGAACTCACCATAACCATGCGCTCAGGCCCAGTGGTGATTGAAATTGACTATCAGATCGATCCAGATAATGCCCGCAACTATTACAATGCCATGCTTGAGGTACAGCGTGTGCGCCTGCGTAATGGCGGCTTTGACTGGTCTATCACCCGTGATATCGCCGACCAGACACGCTGGACTGAACGCTATCATTTACCAACATGGGGTGATTATCTACGGATGCGAGATCGCTATACACAGATGGATTTAGACGCTCAGGCCGCTGCCGAGGCCTTTATGATTAAAGGTGAAAACAAAAGTATTCGTCGCGGACTGGAGCGGCCATTCGGCTCGGTGCGATGGAAAGTGAGCACACCTGATCCACAGCAAAAGCCAGCCGTTTTTCTTGGGCCATAGGCACTGCCTATCCAATCAACGCTGCTGAATAAGTGCGAATGCCAATTAAAATTATGTTGAATAGGGCTCTACAGAGCGGAATTTAAAGACTCAGTGATCGCCATTATGCTAATGACTGCTTATCACTCTAGTATTTAAAACGACCGATTAACTCAGACACCGTCTCTGATATATTCTTTAGGTTGATTGCAGACTCACTGGATGCATCAGCCAATTCGGCACTTTTTTCCGCCATCGACTTAATCCGTGAAACATTTCTTTCAATTTCATCAGCGGTCGATGACTGCTGCTCAGTGGCCGCTGCAATCAGTTCAGCCATTTGCTTCACATTATTCATCGAGGCAGTGATTTTATTGAGAGCCTCACCCGCACCAGCAGCTTTACTGACTAAATCGGCAGTGCGTTTGCTACTGACATCCATCGCCGAAACCGCTGAGCCTGCCCCTGCTTGCAGACGCTCGATAACCGAGCGAATTTCGGTAGTTGATTCCTGAGTACGCTGCGCTAAGGAGCGAACCTCATCGGCAACCACGGCAAAACCACGCCCCTGCTCACCGGCGCGAGCCGCCTCAATAGCCGCGTTCAACGCCAATAAGTTAGTCTGTTCGGCAATACCGCTAATCACATCCAACACTGAACCTATTTCACTAGAAGTGCTTTGCAGGTCCATCACAGCCTTATGGGTATGATTAAAATCAGCTTCCAACAAGCTTATTTCAGATATAGTTGCATCTACTGCACCCTGGCCGTTATTGGCGTCGATACTAGCCGAGTTGATACTGTCGGCCACCTCACTAACATTACCCGCAACCTCACGGGCTGTTGCTGACATTTCAGTGATCGCGGCAGCGACCATATTATTTTCTTGCTGTTGAATATTACTGACTTCCTTGCTTTCATCGACGATATGACTAATCGCTAAAGATTCTCGCTCCATTGATTCCACCGCCGCAGCCACCTGAGAAATTAACACAGCTAATTTTTCAGCAAACTGATTAAAGCCGCTGGCCAGCTGGCCAACTTCGTCACGAGTCTCTACCTTTATACGCACGGTAAGGTCACCCTCACCCTCTGAAATATCGGCAATACGGCCTGCAACGGCATTTAAACTACGACTGATAAGTCGCGAGATCAACAGCGCTAAAACAACGGAGAAGATAATCAGCGCCGCACCCACCCAAAGTATGGTGTTCCAGCTTGAATCTACCAACGTTTGTGCTCTAGTAGACGTGACTGCCGCCTCTGCTTCAGTCAACTCGGTCAACTTATCAATCTCTACCCGCATGGTTTCAAAAGCAAGCAACCCATCCCCATAGCTTAATGCTATCGCTCTACGCCTGGCTGAATCATCACCCGCAGCATCGGCAACAATAGCGCGACTAAGACTTAACCATTTTTGTCTGGCTGCCTCATAGCGATCAATATAAGACTCTGCACCATCTAAATAATGCAGCGCGATAAACTTATTAACTCGCTGCTGTGCTTGCATGATATTTTCTTTATGGCTTTCGGCTAAAGCACTAAATTCTCTGCTCTGTGGCGCCACAGAGAGCATGCTGCGCTCTGCTACCAGAGCCTGGTATAAATCCCGATCAGCCTGTAGTAAAAAACCAATACTTTTGATCGCCTTGTGCGTTAACTCATCCGTGCTAAGCCTTAGATCACTCAAACTAGAAAGTGCTGTCACGATAACGACACCAAATAAGAGCGTCTGCAAAGAAACCACCAGAACCTGCTTTGTTTGGAAGGTCAAATTATAAAACCAGTTCATACACAGAGCTCGCTTAACTTAAATGGAAGAAGAATCTTTGGTTGGCACTAGAAGCAATGAAGCAATACCTAACCGTCATGGTAACAGTAAAAATTACCATAGCTATATCACTCACGGTGATTTATTGCCGGCATTGAAGCCTGTAAACAACAAGGCTAAGAGCAGCTCTCATCAACAATGGGCAGGTCACAACCAAAACTGCCACTTTCAACGGAAATTTCAATCAACTGCTCTACTGGTAACGGCAGAACTAAACCATCGTAATTTTCAGGGTCGTCATCTTCTGCAGCGCAGGAAAAAACCAAGGTATATTCACCCGCTGGTAAAAAAGCCAAGTTATATTCCCACTCACCACCCGCGTCAACAACCGCCGCAACGGCATAGGGCGCAATAGCCTCATCGGGGACTGCGTCGGTGGATTTAGCCGAATCAAAAATATCGGCCAAATTACTCTCATCCAGATCATGCCCCTGATAGAGATAAACCCTATTACCCGCTGTTGGGTTGATTTTCTCATCACAGGGCGAAACCGTATCAAACAGCGATGAGTCAACCTCGCCACTTATCGTCCGGTCAGTATTATTATTCTGTAACCTTATCCCAGTCGATGTCAGTGTGTATTCATTACTAGCTGCATCGTAAACCAGCGCCATCTGTAAATTAAAATCTAGTGTCAACGTATTCAGCAGGTCTTTTTCTACGGTAAAACTGCCTAGCTCCATTGTACGATCAAACATATTGAGCACACGGCTATTACCATCAACATCTAGCACATAAGAGTTATTGATATCATCATCCAGTATCGTCAGTATCAAGTTACTATAGGTGCCTGCGGCCACCTCAAATTCGGTCACCAACATCGCCTGATCGCCACCTTGAAATAGCAGTAAATCAACCGCCACGGTTTCGGCATCGGTAACACCCAAATCAGTGCTAGTAAATTGATCAATCACCACATCATCGCTACCCGCCTTTTTTAAGGTGATTTTATCAACCTTAAGCACAACCTCTAGCGCATCATCAACAGGACCATCTGCAATACCTATGGAGAGTGTACCGGTAGTGCTATCGTCCGAATCGCCCCGGCCAATAAAATCTGAACCACCTTCAACGCTGTCACAGGCGGCAAGCAGTATCGACACCATAACTATTAGCGAGGTATGAATAACTTTTTTAAAATGACTATCCTTGATCACCTTCACTCTCCAGCTGCTATCAACGACAAATGCTTATACAACAATATAGCCGTATATTTAGTTAAAAGCTGTATAACACGTCTCTTATTTAGGCGACGACATAAATATAATCAGCTGCTCAAAATCAGCATCTGTACAATGGCGACACATCCCCATAGGCGGCATGGCTTTCAACCCTGATTTAGTGTGCGTTAGTAATACATCCATCCCCTTATCTAAGCGGGTTTTCCAGGCATGGACATCATGTGCACGAGGCGCGCCTGCTGAGCCAGAGGAATGACAAGCAATACAAGATTGATTATACAAAGAGGTAATGACTGCGTTGTTATCTATTTGCTCAGTATTGTTACCTGCCTCCAAGTTATTATTTGATGACGAATTATTAGACTGCCCACAGCCCACGATAAATAACGCTAATAAAACGACCAGGGTAATTGGCCCTCTCTTTGTTCCCATTATGCTGTCTCTTTCAATATCCAAGTTTCTGTTAACACTCGATGCCTATTCATAACACCTGAGTCCATCCACACTAACAACCATGCTCAACATCGGCCAAAGCAGCACTGCGATTACTCTCATTGCCCTGGCTACAATATTAATTTGGCTTTGCCCGACTTCATCCGAGTCCAATTAATTGTTTTTAACACCGGCTTGCGTCCTACCAGCCACCGCAGTGCTTGGTATTTACGTGGAAAATTCACGAAAATTAAACCAGCCACTATCGTCGCCACGCCAGGACCGGGGGTCAATAGCATCGTACAGCCTAATACAATCAGCGCGATGCCAATAATATTTTTAACCAGCATTAAGGGGTATCTGATAAGGGGATTTAAATGTTCAGCAAAACGATGGGAATATCGCCCTTCGACAAAATAATCCGCCGGAAGATTAATGATAATCGCCGGTATGATAAATATCGACAAGATAAAAGTTGCGGCTGAAGCAGTGAGCAAAAACCAGATTAATACTTCGTGATTTTGTAGCCAATTTAATACCGATGCCATGCAAGTTTATACTCGAGAACAAGAATGGCCGCAGTATAGCACCAGCCTGATTATAGTTTTTTACTTTTCAACTCCAAGCGGCGGCGGCGAAAAAAAGCCGACATGATCTGTGCGCATTGATCCGCCAGCACACCACCGCACACGTCGACACGATGATTCAAATGTTCACCCTCAAACAGGCAACCATTGCTTTGTGCCACCCCCGACTTAGCCTCTACTGCGCCATAAACCACCCGTTTCACTCGAGCATGTACCATCGCACCAGCGCACATGGTACAAGGCTCAATCGTCACGTAGAGCGTCGCGTCTGCAAGCCGGTAATTAGCGATATGCTGGGCGGCATTGCGTATAGCGACTATTTCAGCATGCGCTGTAGGGTCAACGCTGCTAATAGGTTTATTCCAACCCGTGCCAATCACCTCACCATCCACCACAACCACCGCACCAACCGGCACCTCTCCCATAGTCGCTGCCCTACCAGCTAACTCAAGCGCCATCTGCATGTAATACTCATCGCGGGAACAAGTGTCAGTCATTGTGATGATTTAATCCGTATTACCATTACTACGCACTTTAGCTTGCGCCGCTGCAATGCGAGCCACTGGCACTCGGAACGGGCTACAGGATACATAATCCAGCCCTAAGTCATGGCAAAACTGAATTGACCGTGGGTCACCGCCGTGTTCACCGCAAATACCGTATTTGATACTGGGATTACTCTCGCGGCTTTCTTTGACTGCAATTTCCATTAAGCGGCCCACAGCCCGCTGATCTAAAGAGACAAAAGGATCACTTTCAACCAGTTTTTTCTCTAAATATTGAGGAATAAAGCGACCGGCATCATCCCGTGAAAAACCATAGGTCATCTGCGTTAGGTCGTTGGTACCAAAACTCATAAACTCAACCGCAGGTGCCAACCGATCAGCGCCCAGGGTGGCTCTGGGCGTCTCCATCATCGTGCCTATTTTATAAGGTATGGAAATTTGTTTTTGTTTTAATACTTCGCGAATACCGCTATCAATAATATCTGTAACCAGGCGAATTTCACGGACGTTAACCACCAGCGGAATCATAATTTCAGGATAAGGTTTAAATCCTTGCTCGGTGGCATCAACCGCCGCGCTGATAATCGCCTTAACCTGCATTTCTGTGATTTCCGGATAAACCACCGATAAACGACAACCGCGAAAGCCTAGCATCGGGTTAACTTCATCAAGGCTGGCAGTAATCTCGCGAATTTTTTCAACCGGCTTACCGATACGGGCAGCTAAGGCCTCCATCTCTTCGTTGCTGTGGGGTAAAAATTCGTGCAACGGCGGATCTAGCAACCGCACAGTTACCGGCAGGCCGCTCATAATTTTGAACAGCTCCAACAAATCATCATGCTGAAAATCGACCAGCTTATCGAGATAGATTTGACGCTCTGCTGTGGTTTCCGACAAAATCATAGCCCGCATAATATCAATACGATCAGCGGCAAAGAACATATGTTCGGTACGGCACAGGCCGATACCTTCGGCACCCAATTCACGAGCTTTGGCTGCATCTTCCGGGGTTTCGGCATTGGCCCGTACTTTCAATCGGCGATGCTTATCAGCCCAGGTCAGCAACACCTGAAAATCTTCACTGGAACTGGCCTCTGTTTTAGCAATATCACCCAACATGACATCGCCAGTAGTGCCATCCAAGGTAATAATGTCACCACGGTTTATTACTATCCCCGCCTTGGTAGTAGCTGTTCCGGCTGCGTAATCAATGGCTAATCCGCCACAACCAGTAATCGCACAGACGCCCATGCCTCTGGCAACTACTGCTGCATGAGAGGTCATACCGCCAAGCTGGGTGAGAATCCCTGCGGCGACTTTCATACCGTGGATATCTTCAGGGGTAGTCTCACGGCGAACCAACACCACGCTATGACCTTCTGCCGCGACATCAACCGCCTCCTCAGCGGAGAAAACAACTTTACCGGTAGCACCACCGGGACTGGCTGGCAAACCACTAGCAACAATGTCAGTTTTAGCTTTCGGATCAATCATCGGGTGTAAAAAGGCTTCGACGTGCTCCGGTGACACCCTCATCAAGGCTTCTCTTTCGGTAATCATGCCCTCATTAACCATGTCGACAGCAATCTTGATGGAGGCCCGACCGGTACGTTTACCGCTGCGAGTTTGCAGCATATAAAAACGTCCTTCCTGCACAGTAAACTCAAGGTCTTGCATATCGCGGTAATGTTTTTCGAGCAGTTCCTGAGTTTTAAATAGTTCGTCATACACCTCCGGCAAACGCTCCTGTAAAGCCGATATCAGCAGCGGTGTGCGCGTGCCAGCGACAACATCCTCGCCCGCGGCATTAAAGAGAAACTCACCAAAAAAGCGGTGCTCGCCGGTGGAGGGATTACGGGTAAAGGCAACACCAGAGCCAGAGTCTTCTCCGAAGTTACCAAACACCATCGCCTGAACATTAACAGCAGTACCCAGGGTTTCAGGGATATTGTTCATTTCTCGGTACACATGGGCGCGTGGTGTATACCAAGAGAGGAAAACAGCCTCAACAGCCATTTTTAATTGTACAAAGGGGTCTTCGGGAAACTGCACCAGCGTTTTATAGATGGCAATGATCGCCTGCCAATCCTCGGCACTCATTTCTACATCGAGCTGTTTATTATGTTCAGCCTTGTAACGTTCGAGTGCATGCTCAAATAAATCGCCATCAACCCCCATCACCACATCGGCAAACATCTGAATAAAACGGCGGTAGCTATCATAGGCAAAACGAGGATTGTTAGTTTTACGCGCCAAACCTTCGGCAATTTCATCATTCAAGCCAAGATTTAAAACGGTGTTCATCATGCCCGGCATCGATACTGCCGCACCAGAGCGCACCGAAAACAATAAAGGATTTTCCGGGTCGCCAAAGCGAGCGCCCATCTTCTTTTCTACCAAGTCCAGCGCGACTCGGTACTCCTGCTCCAACAACGCTGGTAGCTTGTTACCCGATTCAAAGAACTCACGGCAGGTCGGTGTAGTAATAATAAATCCAAACGGCACTGGCAGGCCCAAGGTCGTCATTTCACAAAGATTGGCACCCTTGCCACCAAGCAAGTCGCGATCGTCCTTGCTGCCTTCATTAAATAAATAAACACGCTTGGCCATGAATGATTCCTCTTGGGCATTAATAAAACCGTTATAAGACAGCGCCGAATTATATAGAATTTATCTGCAGGTAGCATTAATAGACGGCCTTAAATACGACTCTTTCGCAACAAAAACTTTATTAAAAGTGCAGCTCTTTCATCAGTGGAGATAACTCTAAACCGCAAAAATAGTAGGGACATACCGACCCTCACCTGCGAGAAAATATCGCTTCGATAACACGCCAGCCACAACTATCGATTTACTTTTTTAAAGCCTCCTCATAAGATAGTAATCAATTACTACCTTGTGAGGACTCAGCGATGCAAAGCCGAGCAAAACATCTCCCAGCAGATGAACGACGAGCGGTAACTGTTAAAACAGTTATAGAGCTAGCTGGGGCACATAACCCGAGTGGGATCACCACCGCTGCAATAGCCAAGCACATGAATGTTACTCAAGGCTCTCTGTTTCGGCACTTTTCCAGTAAAGAAGCTATTTGGCAAGCCGTCATGGAGTGGGTAGCTAAACGACTCCTCGCGCGGATCGACCGTTCAGTTCGGGGACTAGATTCACCCCTAGCGGCTATGGAGGCTATGTTTATGAGCCACATCGAATTCGTGGCCACACACCCCGGTGTACCCAGGATGATGTTTGGTGAACTGCAACGCGCCGAACCAACACCGGCCAAACGCATGGCACAGACGTTAATCCAGCATTATGGGGAGCGCTTACATCGACTGATTGATACAGGCAAGGCACAAGGTGAGCTGGATATCACGCTGGATACCGAGGCCGCCGCAACGTTATTTATCGGTACGGTACAGGGGCTGGTTATGCAATCCCTATTAGCAGGCGATGTAGCCACCATGCGCCGCGATGCCCCAGGGGTTTTCGCCATTTACCGCCGAGGCATCAGGAGCGCCTTATGAAACACTTACCACTGCAACGTCGCACCTTAGGCCTGCTCGCTGTCATCGTGCCGTTACTAGTGCTATTTATCTATGTAGGTCTACGCTCTGGCCCGCTGGCGCCTGTGGCTGTTACCCTCGCAACCGTGCACCCCCATGCCATCAAGCCTGCACTGTTTGGTATCGGTACCACAGAAGCGCGTCACACCTATAAAATAGGCCCCACGTTTGCTGGGCGACTTAAACACTTGGATGTCGACGTAGGCGACCAGGTTCAGGCCGAACAGGTACTGGGAGAAATGGACCCAGTCGATCTTGATGATCGCCTCCACGCACAAGAGTCGGCACTGCGACGGACCGAAGCAGTCCTGCGCGAGGCCCAGGCACGGCAAGCCTACGCACAAAGCCAGGCACAACGTTATGAGCAGCTATTCGCCGCTCATTTAAGTAGTGAGGAAGCCCTGGCTATCGCGCAACAAGAGCTAAAGATTGCCAATGCAGTGCTGTCCGCTGCTCACGAAGATATCATTCATGCACAATCTAACCACGCTGGGTTGATGGCACAAAGAAACAACCTGCGCCTGATTGCACCAGTTGAAGGTCTGGTCACTGTTCGCAATATCGAGCCAGGCACCACTGTTGTCGCCGGACAAACCATAGTGGAGATAGTTGACCCTCTGGGCCTGTGGATCAATGTACGTTTCGACCAGATCAGCGCCGCAGGACTAACCGCAGGATTACCAGCGCACATTACGCTGCGTTCGCGGCAAGGCCAAGTACTACAGGGCCACGTCCTCAGGGTAGAGCCTAAAGCCGATACTGTGACCGAAGAATTACTAGCCAAGGTAATATTCGATCAGCAACCAAAACATTTACCGCCCATCGGTGAACTGGCAGAAGTCACGCTCGACATGCCGGCACTCTCCACCTCTCCAGTGATTCCCAATGCGGCAATTCAACGCAAAGGTGACAGCGTGGGTGTTTGGCAAGTTATAAAGGGTGACCTGCACTTCACCACAGTAAAGCTGGGAGCCTCTGATCTCGATGGCCGCGTACAAATATTAGAGGGCCTCAGCAATGGTGATGACGTAGTTGTGTACAGCGATAAAGCACTGACTTCCCGCAGTCGCATCGACGTCATTGAGCGCGCCCCAGGTATCACCGAATGATCAACCTTGCTGGCCGCGATATTCTTCATTCCTGGGGAAAATTTGTCTTCACTGGTATTGGCCTAGGCTTGCTGATCGGCGTCACGCTGATTATGGCCGGTGTATATCGAGGCATGGTCGATGATGGCAAGGCATTATTAGACAACAGCGGCGCTGATCTCTGGGTAGTACAAAGAGATACCTTAGGCCCCTACGCCGAACCATCCAGCGTCAGCGATGACATATATCGCAGCATTTTAGCCATCCCAGGTATCGCACGGGCTGCAAATATCACCTACCTGACCATGCAAGTACGTAGAGGCGGTAATGATGTACGCAGCTTGGTAGTAGGAATCGCGCCGGGGCAACTGGGCACAACACCCGGCTGGCCCCCCTATCTTGTCGCGGGACGCCAAATAACACGCTCCCACTATGAGGCAGTAGCCGATATTGCCACCGGGTTTAAGCTGGGCGATCACATTACTATCCGTCGCAATTATTACACCGTAGTCGGTCTGACGAGACGTATGGTGTCCTCCGGCGGTGACCCAATGGTATTTATTCCACTTAAAGATGCCCAAGAAGCTCAGTTTCTCAAAGACAACGATGCTATCTGGCAAAGCCGAAGCCGAACCGAAGCCAACCCAGCCTTTAATCGGCCCGGGACGCCTGACTTGCTCGATACCGTAATTGCCTCCCAGAGCACTAATACCTTCGTCAATGCTATTTTAGTTACCTTAAAACCGGGCTATCAGCCCGAAGATGTAGCCGAATCTATTCGGCGTTGGAAGCGGTTAACAGTCTACACCCGCACCCAAATGGAAGATATTTTAATCAGTAAACTGATCGCAACTTCAGCCAAACAGATTGCTATGTTCCTGGTGATACTTGCTCTTGTCAGCGCCGCTATTGTGGCTTTTATTATCTATTCGCTGACAATGGACAAAATACGTGAAATAGCCGTACTCAAACTCATTGGTACACGCAACCGAACTATCGCCGCAATGATTATGCAACAGTCACTCGCTTTGGGTGCGATCGGCTTTGTCGTCGGAAAAATCAGCGCTACGTTCTCTGCCCCCATCTTTCCGAAGTACATCTTACTCACCCCGGCAGACTCAGTCGCTGGATTTTTCGCGGTGCTAGTGATCTGTGTTCTAGCTAGTCTCGTGGCCATTCGTATGGCACTTAAAGTCGATCCCGCTGAAGCAATAGGGTAATAAAATGAGCCGACAAGGAATCCATATCGAGGGTATCAGCAAAACCTATGGCAAAGGTGATACCGCCGTGCATGCACTAAAAAATGTCACTATGCTAGTAGCACCCGGCGAAGTGGTTGGGCTGATTGGCCCTTCCGGCTCGGGTAAAAGTACCTTACTCAAATGTCTGGGAGCGGTGATTGAACCCACTGCCGGCCGAATGACACTGGGCGGCGATGTGATCTACGATGATGGCTGGAAAGTGCGCGATTTGCGCGCCCTGCGACGCGATAAAATCGGCTTTGTGTTTCAGGCGCCATACCTGATTCCATTCCTGGATGCGACTGATAATATAGCGCTGCTGCCTATGCTCGCAGGTGTACCCAATCCACAGGCACGCGCCCAAGCGTTAGAACTGCTTACAGCATTGGATATGCAGCATCGAGCCTCAGCCATGCCCCCGCAACTCTCCGGCGGCGAACAACAACGTGTCTCCATTGCGCGTGGACTAATCAATCGCCCTCCCGTCATTCTTGCCGATGAACCCACAGCACCACTCGACAGCGAACGTGCAATGGCCGTAGTACGTATTCTCAATGATATGGCGCGCAAACTGGAAACAGCCGTTATCGTCGTTACCCATGATGAAAAAATCATCCCCACCTTCAAGCGCATTTACCACATTCGCGATGGTGTGACCCATGAAGAAAAGGGCGAAGGACGACCTTTCTAGGTTTTCGATTGAGCGTTGATATTCTCGACTTTAACCGGCGCCAGAAACAGCCTCCAGAGATACCGACAAGCTGGTTCTGCCCACCTTTATTCAATGACCAACAACTGGTATTTATTTTTATTTACCAGTACCATGCGCGAAAATTCATTTAAAAACTTACTATTTGAGCCTCGCAGGCGTTCAGTCACAAACCAGCTTGCAATTGATTTCGATTGTGCTCACCCAGTTGTAATTTCACTGCTCCCCCATAAATCTGATATAAAGACCTACATCACAACAAGTTGCTAATATAGGTATACGCGCCCGGACACTGCAATCACACGGAGATTCAAGCCTTGTCACCCCATAATTTGGTCTTTGTTCAATTACTAAAATTTGCTCCTCAATATGGGCTCAAAGCGTTGACTCAACAGGACGCAGATCACACCACAATATGGGAAGATCCTGAAACAATCAAAGCCGGGTTAGATCATAAAAGTGTCACGTTAAACTGAGGTTATGATGGAATATCTTGCACAAATTCTGCTACTGCTTAGCGCAGCGATTGCCGTTGTTGCTGTATTTCAGCGCCTGCATATCCCCACCAGTTTAGGCTATTTGTTGGTCGGTGTGGTTCTCGGCCCCCATACCATTGGGCCAATCATTGCCATGCCGGAATTGGTAGGGCTCGCCGAGTTTGGTCTGGTGTTTTTATTGTTTACTATTGGACTTAACTATTCTTTGCCCCAGCTGCATGCACTACGCCACCAAGTTCTTGGGTTAGGAACCGGGCAAGTCGTATTCACAACACTGCTAGTTGGTATCATCTTGTGGCTCGCAGGATTATCTGTTGTCGTTGCATTCGTGATCGGCGCAGTCTTCGCCCAATCATCCACAACGATCATCGCCAGCATATTGGCAGAACAGGGTGAGGAGAACACTCAACACGGTCGTCTCGGGCTCGCAATGTCCGTTTTCCAGGATGTCACAGCGGTCCCGTTTCTGGTGATTATTCCCGTACTGGGTGTATCGGTTTCAGCCTATGTGGTGGCGGGGTCGCTGGGAATGGCGCTCGCAAAAGCGGTCCTTGCCTTTGTATTGGTGTTTTATGCCGGGCGTTGGCTGCTGCGGCCACTATTTCATATGGTTTCCAAACACCGCTCTGCCGAGGTATTTACCCTCGCCGTGCTATTAGTTGCATTACTTGCAGCCTGGACGACAAAAAGCCTGGGGTTATCGCTGGCATTCGGTGGTTTTCTCGCAGGTATGATACTGGGAGAAACTGAGTTTCGTCATCAGGTCGAATCGAATATACGCCCGTTCCGTGACGTATTACTTGGTTTATTCTTTATCGGTATTGGCATGCGCTTCGACCCAGCGGCGATAATAGCAATATGGCATTGGGCCGTGCTGGGTGCGTTTCTTATTCTAGCCAGTAAAACGCTGACAGTTGCCCTAATGGTCCGCAACACCGGTGTCGATACACGGGTCGCCTGGCGTACGGGCCTGCTATTGAGTGTCGGCGGAGAATTCGGCCTTGCCCTCGTTGCGATCGCACTCGATTCACACGTTATTGACCCGCGACTGGGACAGATCGCGATAACATCAGTATTGCTGTCGATGATTGCCGGTGCGATTTTAATCCTTTTCAATGGCCCCATCTCAGCCCTCTTGACTAAAAAGGCTCAAGTGGACGAGGACTCTGACGCACCACAATTAGTAGACGGCCCTGAGCGGCAGGTGATTATCGGCGGTTATGGCCGTGTAGGCCATGCAGTGGCTGTATTATTACGCTCCAGCGGCGTGCCATTTATGGCCTTTGATACCGACCCCAAACGGGTAGAACAGGGCTGGGCAGATGGTCATCCGGTATTCTTCGGCGACATCTCCGATTTGGGACTATTGTCATCTATTCGTGTCGACCGCGCCTCTTTGGTCGTGATTACAGTTGATGCCCCCGCAACTACTTTCAGCGCAGTTTCCTATCTTTGTAGAGTATTTCCGCAGGTGCCGGTCATCGCACGCGCACGAGACCTCGAAACCTCCACACGCTTGCTTGATCTCGGTGCAATGCACGCATTTCCAGAAGCAATCGAGGCGAGCTTACGCTTAGGTGCGTCTGCTCTGGAGATACTGCAAATTCCGTCTGAGAATATAGATGAAGTGATTCAGAGTGTGAGAAATTCGCAGTACAAACCGGTATTGAATGAACAGGAAAAAGAAAACACCAAGGAGTAACCTGTTACATCGAGACACCAAAAATAAATGGCTTAGTAATCGCCAGCTCACCCACTGCTACAACCTCTGTAATCGGCGCTGTGGGTGCAGGCGTATCAGATTTGCAGTCGGTGAATATCCAAACGCTACCAGCAACTACTTAACACTGCCTATACACTCGCACATCCCCCATATAACTAAGCGCCTCGGCCTGCTTCTTTAAACGCTGACTTAACTGCTCAGCATTTATATTAACCGTATCGGTATTAAGCGCTAAGTCCACATGCACTTTGCCGTTTAGGTAGTGTAATGTCACTCGATCCAACTCGAATGAATCAATATCTTTAAGCCATACGTTACGCAAATCCTTCAGCACTTCACGTCGTAACGGCAAGTCAGCACACAATATCGCGACCGAGTCATCCTCAGGGTCAATATGCACCAAGGCGTTGCTAATATCATCATGAGAATCAATCAACTTTAAACGCACATACTCTGCAATCCGGTGACCTTCAGACACACTTAAGTGCCCATTCACGACAATATGTACATCCACCAAATAATCACCGCCCATACGTCGGCTGCGTAGCATATGTACACTCCGCACACCATCAATGGTTTCAATAATGCGTTTCAGCGCCGCGGCGGCTTTCGGCTCCATGCCTGTATCAACCAACTCTCGAACAGACCTCCAGGCTTGGTTCCAGCCAATCTTAGCGATCATTAAAGCCACCCCAAGAGCCGCGACAGCGTCCAGATAAGGCAGCCCAAGCAAGCTGCCAGCCACACCAATCAGCACGACAATCGAAGATATAGCATCGGAACGATGATGCCACGCATTGGCCATTAGCAAGCCTGATTTACACTCACGCGCGGCGCGCATGGTGTAGTGAAAAAGACCTTCGTTAGCAAAAATCGAGACCGCGGCGATCAATAGCACGACCGGGGTTGGTTGCAGCAAAGTTTCCGGTTTGAGCAAGCGCTGCGCCAAGTCAACCACAATACCAGCCGCAGTAATGATCAACACCGCCCCCAGCCCAACAGTGAAGGCTGTTTCGATCCGAGCATGCCCGTAAGGATGCTCCTTGTCAGCGGGTCGGTTACTGTATTTCGCAGCGAGCCACACCATCACATCGGTGCTTAAGTCTGCTAAAGAATGTACTCCATCGGCAATCAAAGCATGTGACTGGCCAATAATTCCAAACACCAGTTTAGCCAGGGTCAAAACCAAATTAACAATAGCACCGACCACACTCGTATTACGCATCGCCTTATCACGTACTTGGGCAGACTGAGCACTCATTAACTTCTCCAACAAATCATTTTAAACTCACTGTTAATATCGAGGCAGCGAAAATGACCACAGCAAACAGATATTCTGAATACACCTTGGTACCTGCGGATAATGCCTTGCACAAAGCCTAGCGAGAGACAAAGCCAGCGATAATTTACATTAGCTTTATCAACGACCAAACATTCTCGACAGCTGCATACTGTCCTTTCAAACCACCGGCCACATCATCGCTTTTAAGCAAGTTTAACTGATAATTATCGCTATACAGTTGTTTCACCGCATCGTTACTCACCGAGAAAGGTGGGCCTTCCATCAGGCGCTGATCGTACTCATAGCTGATCAGCAACTGAGACGCGTTGTTAGTTATCGCCATCAGGTGAGCAGCGTATCGTTTACGCATTGCTGTCGGCAAAGCGACCAAAGCTGCTCTGTCATAAATAGCATCGACAGGACCCAGAACCTGACTGGATAGATCAAAAATATCACCAACAAAAACATCGATGTTGTTTGCCCGATAATGTTCAAGGCCATCTAATTTCAAGATAGCAGGCTCGACGCCAAGCCCAATAAATAACTGCTCAACCGCCTGTTTACTCAGCTCCGCACCTGCAACGCGATAGCCTTTTGAAAGCAACCAGGTAATATCTAGCGTTTTGCCACATAGCGGCACAAACACCCGACTGCCCTCACCCAAGGAAAGTGCCTGAAAATACTCAACCAGCATGGGATTAACCTCACTGGCGTGAAAACCAATTTCATTGTTTCTCCATCGTTGCAACCAAAAATCTGCTTCCATTTTTTACCCTCTACTCCGGAAGAATTATCAGCTAAAAAAAACCGGCGCTTCAATCCACCGGTTATGTGTACTTCTGAGCTATTAACTTACTAATAAACCAATAGCCCTTTATCAAACAAAAGAGTTCAACAACAAATCCATTCAAGTACCAGCCCCGCCAAGCCTGGTGATAGCATAGCTCCAATTAGAACTATCCCACCATTCCCAACGCTGCCGCAACACCCGCGCCGTAAGCTGGATCAGCCTTGGCACAGTTATCAATATGACGCTGCTTGATCTCTTGTGGAGCATCACCCATCGCACGAGCAGTATTTTCAAATAATACCTGCTGTTGCGCTGGCGTCATTAATTGGAACAAAGCGCGTGGTTGCGAATAATAGTCATCGTCATCTTCACGAAAATTCCAATGATCAGCTGCACCATCTAATGCTAAGGGAGGCTCGCTGAAATCCGGCTGCTCTTGCCACTCATCATAGCTGTTAGGCTCATAAGCTAAGGTACTGCCGTAATTTCCATCGACGCGCATAGAACCATCACGATGATAGCTATGCATCGGACAACGGGCTGCATTAACGGGAATTAAATGATGATTCACACCCAAACGGTAGCGCTGAGTATCACCATATGAAAACAACCGCCCCTGTAGCATTTTGTCAGGAGAAAAACCAATACCGGGAACAACATTCGCAGGGTTAAAAGCAGCCTGTTCAACTTCAGCAAAATAATTATCCGGGTTACGATTGAATTCAATTTCACCTACCTCAAGTAACGGATAATCTTTATGTGGCCAAACCTTGGTCAAATCAAACGGGTTGTAGGGCACCTTGGCCGCATCCAGCTCAGGCATGATCTGTACCATTAACGTCCATTTGGGGAAGTCACCGGCTTCAATCGCCTCATAAAGATCCCGCTGATTGGTTTCGCGGCACTTACCGACGGCTGCTTCTGCTTCCTGATCAGTCAAGTTTTTGATACCTTGCTGCGTAGCCCAATGAAATTTAACCCAGTAGCGTTCGTTACTAGCATTGATAAAACTAAAAGTATGCGAACCAAAACCATGCATATGTCGGAAACTGGCAGGAATACCGCGATCACTCATAACAACGGTGACTTGATGTAGAGCTTCCGGCAGCGAAGTCCAGAAATCCCAGTTATTTTTAGCGCTGCGCAGGTTAGTGCGTGGATCGCGTTTTACTGCGTGATTCAAGTCGGGAAATTTAAGCGGGTCACGCATGAAAAATACCGGCGTGTTATTACCTACCAAATCCCAGTTACCCTCTTCGGTATAAAACTTGAGGGCAAAACCACGAATATCACGTTCAGCATCAGCGGCACCACGCTCACCGGCCACAGAAGACATACGACTGAAGAGCTCTGTTTTTTTGCCAATCTCAGAAAATATTTTTGCCCGCGTGTACTGGGTAATATCATGGGTGACAGTAAACGTGCCGTAAGCCCCTGAACCTTTTGCATGCATGCGTCGCTCAGGGATAACCTCTCGATCAAAATGCGCCAGCTTTTCTAAAAACCAAACATCCTGTAGCAGCTGTGGACCACGCGGACCAGCGGTCATAATATTTTGATTATCAACTACCGGACAGCCTGCATTTGTTGTCAATTTCTTTTTCATTTTTATCTCCTGATCATTAAAGGCTTGATTGTAACGTAGCAACTAACATTAAATAACTCAAATTAATTAATGAGCTTGATAGCTTTTAGCAATTAACCTAAAGCGCCCCGCGATTACCCAACCCAAATCTGACACGATGCATGGTCAATTAGAATCGTACCAAGCAATATTACCCAGTGTAGGAGCAGTTAACGGATCGCCACCACGGTAAAATATGGTTTATAGAGACTTCTGAGACAACCTACTCAATATAGTGTGACATCTACTACATCTAATGCAATGTATAAATCTAACGAGAAAATCAATTAACACTGGCTTAAAGTCATGTTACCAACGGTACAGCCTCAGCAGTCCAAAACATTATTAATGGAATAGTTGCTTACAGTCACAACGCTAGAGCAATGATTAAAAGGTATAGATTTTCTCATTAACAATATGGGCAATTGGATTTTACATGGATTAACTAATTTACAAACCGGTACCTTTAAGTGTTAAAAATAACCTTGTTTATTTTTTTGGGTTCATTCCATAGGGAGTTACGAGATATTGGACGGGATCACCAAAGCCTGGCTTTTATTTGGAAGCGAAAGATTCAACGCCTCAAAGATGGAGGCGTGTTGAATAATATCCACATGACGCAGCGGCTCCAATTATTTTCGAATTTACTGGGTACCTATGGACGCAATACCCAGGCTCGGAGGCATTGATAATCATATGCTATCGAAGCTGGTAGAATCTGCTACTAAGCACATCACCTAAAAATACTAACAATGCTCTTTCTTATGCCGAACTGCCTGACGCCAATACCAAGAATAATTTCAATAGCGACAGACAGATAATACTGGGGACAGCTTATTCGTAACTGAGATCAGTCGCCTTACCATGAAATATCCGGTACACAAAAATATTGTAGACGATAATTGCCGGCAAGGTAATCACTACACCATAGAGGACAAACATCAATGAATCAGTAGCGGCAGCAGCTTCCCAGATATCTAATTGATTGATAATAATGTACGGGAAAATACTGAATGCCAATCCCAGTGCCGCCATTATGCACAACAACACCAGCCCGGCAAATATTAACCAGCCGTAGCTATGTAGTAGATCCGGTTTACCCATCAACCAGGTCATAGCAGCAAAAACCAGCACACAACTAAGCGGAATAGGTAGTAAGCCGATGGCATTGGGTAACGTAAACCAGCGCTGGGCAATAACCTCACTCACTAAAGGAGTGGCAATAGAGACTAGTAACAGACATACCCCCATTGGCAATAAAGCACGTCGCGCCCAATGCACGGCTTTATCAAACAGCGCACCCTCAGCTTTCATCATCAGCCAAGCTGCACCAAGTAACATATAAAGCGCTGGCAAACTTATCGCGATCAATGCTGCAAACACCAAGCTTAAGGGGTTGTTCTGCAGGCCAGTAATATACATACCAAGCATCCAGCCTTGAGAGGTAGCTGCTATCAGCGAGCCAAGAAAAAAGGCTGTATTCCACATACCTTTGCGCGCATCACCAGCCTTAACCCGCATATCAAAAGCAACCCCCCTGAGGACAAGCCCCATAAGCATCAATGTGACCGGAATATAGAGAGCGGTCAGTACTTCGCCACTGGCTTTGGGAAAAGCGATCAACAGCACACCAACGCCCAGTACAATCCAGGTTTCATTGGCATCCCAAAAGGGGCCGATAGAAGCAATCATTCGATCTTTTTCTGCCTCACTCGCGCTGGGTAGTAATAAGCCCACACCAAGATCATAACCATCAAGGATGACATAGATCAGCAGTGCTAAACCCATGATGCCAACGTAGATAACCGGTAACCAGTATTCCATCGCTATTAATCTCCTTTACGTGGCTGGACATTGTCGATTGGGGACAGACCCAGCGAGCGGGCAGGCTTGGTCGAAAGGTAACGCAACGCGCCGATGTATGATATCAACAAGAAAATATATAGCGCTATATAACCGCTCAGCGTCGTCAACATCATGCCAGAACCATGATCTGCAACAACATCGCTAACGCGCAACAACCCCTGCACAATCCACGGCTGGCGACCGATCTCGGTGACATACCAACCGGCCAGCACCGCAACCCAGCCAGAAAACGTCATCCAAGAAAGAATATGTAGCAACAGCCTGCCAGGCACACCGCCAGCTCGCATCGACCAGCTGGCCCACCAAGAAACCAGTAACATAGCAACACCAACGCCCACCATAACGCGAAACGACCAGAAGACCGCTGCGACCGGCGGGTGATTGTCTTCAAACTCATTCAGCCCCGCAAGCTCCCCGTCTGGCTCATGAGTCAGTATCCAGCTGGCACCTTTGGGAACCTCCAACGCCAAATGTGTCTTGCGTTGCTCCTCGTCAGGCAAACCAAACAGTACCAGCGGCGCGCCACGCTCTGTTTCCCATATAGCTTCCATCGCGGCAATCTTGGCCGGCTGATACTCCAGCGTATTTAAACCGTGCAAATCCCCCAAAAATATCTGCAGCGGAGCTAATACCGCTGCCAATACCACGCCGGTACGCATCACTTGCCATGTGCCTGGGCCCTCTACTCCTTTCAACGCCCGCCATGCACTTACTCCAGCAATAAGAAAGCTCGAGGTCAATAATGAAGCGACCACCATATGTGTCAATCGATATGGAAAAGACGGGTTAAAGATAACCGCCCACCAGCTTTCTACATGAAAAACCCCGTCTTTTATCACATGACCCGTAGGTGTTTGCATCCAGGAATTAAGACTGAGAATCCAAAACGCTGACAGAGCCGTGCCAAAGGCCACCAGAAAAGTGGCGATGAGGTGTGTGCGATTGGAAACGCGATCTTTACCGAATAACATAATGCCGAGAAACGATGCTTCAAGAAAAAACGCAGTAAGCACCTCATAACCCAGCAACGGCCCAGCAATGTTACCAGCCCGCTCCATAAAGCCTGGCCAATTAGTGCCAAATTGGAAGCTCATAGTGATGCCGGTAACCACACCCAGCGCAAAGGTCAAAGCAAAAATCTTTACCCAAAATAAATAAGCATGCTCCCAAAAAGTCTCACCGCTTAAAGTAAAACGCACCCGAAAATAAAGTAACAACCAAGCGAGACCGATAGAGATCGAAGGAAAAAGTATATGGAAGCTGATATTGGCAGCGAATTGAATGCGGGCCAATATTAAGGGATCGAAATCCATAAGACTCTCCGAGAGCAAAGTAATAAAAGCCAACCAATACGGTGGCGTATAAACATCTAGAGTGTAAAGGGATACGCAGCCTTTTTACACCATCATTACTGTGACAAATTGTCCTACAGCCACCTAAGACAAATTAACGAAGCACCATTCTAATCGAACTCGAATAGCACGACTTAAGCCATAAATATCATCGCAGGACGAAGCTTGATCCAGCGACTTTAGCAGCCAGATAAACTAACCCCAGCGTTATCGATGAGTTACTACGGTTTTAAGCCAATCTTCGATAACAACGTCATCATAGGACACCATTTAGTGAATGCTGACTGTAATAAATTAGCGCCAACAAAAGCAGTAAGCCACAACCAGTTTATGTCCAGCGTCACCGCCAACCCTACTGAAATCAATACGAACAAACCCGCCATCATTCTCAGCGCTTCATTAATTGTCATAACTTGACCCTCAAATAGAACAACTCAACCCATTATATTAGCATTTATTAATTTAGCAAATACTAATTGTTGACTTGTTAATATAAATAGATAAAATTAAAACTTAATGTAGTGGAATCACCATGAAAATAAACCCTGCCGATATGGCTAAAAATGCAGTGCAGGCCGAACAGTTTTTAAAACAACTGGCCAACGGCAATCGCCTAATGTTGCTCTGCACCCTTCTCGAAGGCGAAAAGTCCGTTAGCGAACTGAATGAACAAGTACTCGTTTCGCAGTCGTCACTTTCTCAGCATTTAGCTAAATTGAGGGAGGCTGGCTTTGTCAGCACCCGCAGGGAGTCGCAAACTATTTATTATCAATTGGCAGACCCCCGAGTAAAAACAGTGATTCAAGATCTTTACAGCCTCTTCTGCCATCCAAAATAAGCCGTCTATTTCATACATGGTTAGCAACGGGGAAAATCTCACAATAACAAAAGCTATTATTTAACTACACGACTCACTGACAGGAATACCATGAAAACCAAAAACCCTCTCGACCGGTTGGTTGCCCATAGCTTGTCAGGGGGAATGCCGCTTTTCATTATTATTCTATCGATTACATTGGGTATTATTGCGCTAAGTTTTACCGCCCGCGAGGAAGAGCCACAGATTGTGGTGCCAATGCTCGATGTGCTCGTAGAATCTCCCGGTCTCTCAGCCAAACAAGTAGAGCGACAGGTAACCATACCGCTGGAAAAGTTGCTGTCTCAGATACCCGGAGTAGAAAATGTTTATTCAACGTCACTGCCCGGCCGTACCGCTGTCACGCTACGGTTTTATGTTGGCGAAGATCGTGAAGAGTCTATTTTAAATACTTATAACAAGCTCTATTCCAACCAGGATAAAATCCCTGCCGTCGTTACCAATTGGCTATTAAGCCCCGTTGAGGTGGATGATGTCCCCATTGTCATGCTCGCTCTCTGGAGCGACAATCCATCACAGAGCAGTGACTATGAGCTTCGGCGGCTGGCCGACGAAGTGTCAACCTTCCTGCAAGCTATTGATGATACTAGCGAAGTTAATGTTGTTGGTGGGCGCCCACGCACTATTCGCATTCTTCCCTCTCCTGAAAGTCTGGCGGCCCGACAAAGCACATCAGCTGACATCATCAACGCTCTGCAAGTATCGAATATTTTACAAACCTCCGGCCACTGGACGCTCAGCGATCAGTCCTACTTACTGGAAAGCGGCGATTTTATTCGCAGCGTTGATGCATTAAATCAAACGGTGATTAATGTGGTCGATGGCCAACCGGTTTTTTTACAAGATGTGGCAAAGATTATTGATGGACCAGCTGAGCCAGACAATTACACCTGGATAGATTTTTCGGAACGCCATCCAGATTACCAGGCACAGGCTAGTAATCTGCCGATGGTAGCCATTAGTATTGCCAAACAACGCGGTAGTAATGCGGTAAAAGTTGCACAAGATGTGCATAGCGTTATTGCGAAATTACAAAATGAATTTCTTCCTTCGGATGTTCATATCGAGGTACTGCGTGACTACGGACAAACCGCCAACGAGAAAGTTAATGACCTCACCTCCAGCCTCGGCTTTGCAGTATTAACTGTCGTCATTTTTATCGCTATTTTTCTCGGCTGGCGAGCAGCCATTGTCGTTGGCATTGCAGTGCCTATAAGCTATGGCATTACTCTGGCGCTGGATATGGCCTTTGGCTACACCATCAACCGGGTTACCTTGTTCGCGTTAATTCTTTCATTAGGGTTATTGGTAGACGACCCCATTACCGGCGTCGACAATATTGAACGATTCCTCAAGCATCGCGGAAACTCAGCCAAAGATAAAATCGTTGGCGCCATTGCCGAAATAAAAATACCGCTACTGTTGTCGACCATCACCATAATACTGGCTTTTATCCCGCTGGCTTTCATTACTGGCATGATGGGCCCCTATATGGCCCCAATGGCTTTCAACGTACCCATCAGTGTAGCGACCAGTACGCTGGTGGCATTTACCGTAACACCTTGGCTGGCCAGTAAAATATTGCGTCACAATACAGCGGGTGATAAAGCGACATCCCCTCAAATTGAACAGCCCGCATTATTGAATCTCTACCGAACAATTCTGCAACCCTTATTAAACGACAGAAAAAAAGCAAAGTGGGTTCTTTGGGGATTACTAGGTCTATTTTTGATAGCGGCAATCCTGCCTGTATTAAGATACGTGCCACTAAAACTCCTGCCATTCGATAACAAAAATGAGATTCAGGTACTTATCGACATGCCAGAGTCATCAACACTCGAAGCCACAGCAATGATGGCGAATCAGGTCTCCCATCTTAGCCGCCAGCTCAATGAAGTACAGGCCGTGGCTAGTTTTATCGGCACGCCATCCCCGATTGATTTCAATGGCATGGTACGGCGCCACTATCAACGGACCACGCCTTTTACCGCAGATTTACGAGTTACTCTGATTGATAAATCACTGCGCGACCATCAATCTCATGGCGTTGTACTTCGGTTACGCAAGCAATTAGCCCACTTAAGTACAGACGGTGTTGTCATCAAGGTTGTAGAGGTGCCCCCAGGCCCACCCGTGCTGAGCACGCTCGTGGCTGAAGTTTATGGATCCGAATTAACACCCTACACACAACTTCAAGCAGCCGCGGAGACCGTCAGGCAACGACTAGAGCGTGAGCCTCTTGTTGATGAAGTTGACACCACCGTCGAAGCTGATCATCAACGCTTGCGATTCATCGTCAACAAACCTAAAGCGGCGCTTTCTGGTATATCTACCGATGATATTAATAAAACACTACTTATGGCCAATCTCGGGGTCTCAGCGGGTTTTATGCCACTGGAAAGAGAAACCGCGCCACTGCCAATTCAGCTGCGACTGCCACTGGAACAACGATCTACTATAAACGACCTAGAACGATTACCGGTGAAAGGCCGCGCCGGCATAGTTAAAAATTCCAGCAGCAATGGCCTTGAGGTCGCTCCGCAACCATTAGTTGCGCTGGGTGAACTAGGCAATTTCCAGACGCTTGCCGCTGATAAATCAATCCACCATAAAGATCTAAAGCCCGTTGTCTATGTTACGGCTGAACTTTCTGGTCGCACCCCTGCGGAGGTAATTGCCGACGTCAATGCCGACTTGGGCAAGGAGCAAGGAGAACCGACTGACTGGCAAGGAAGAACATTTTTATCTATGGGCGGCGGTGACGGCTGGCAGCTTCCCGATGATATTAAAGTGGTCTGGTCTGGTGAGGGTGAGTGGAAAATTACTGTCGATGTATTCCGCGATATGGGGCTTGCCTTTATTTTCGCATTAATCGGTATCTTCTTTGTATTAAAAATACAAACGGCATCTACCAGCCTATCATTGATTATTATGTCCTCCATACCACTGACGATCATCGGCATCATGCCCGGCTTCTGGCTGCTCAATCAAATAGGTGAACGAGAAATTGCAGGCGCCCCAGACCCCATTTTATTTACTGCCACCGCCATGATCGGCATGATCGCCTTAGCCGGTATTGTGGTTAGAAACTCACTTATTCTGGTTGAGTTTATTACCCAGGCACGAGAGCGAGGCCTTGAAATGAAAGAAGCGCTGATTCAGGCTGGAGCGATCCGTATGCGCCCTATCTTACTCACTGCAGGAACGACGCTATTGGGAAACCTGATCATCACCCTTGACCCTGTATTTAGCGGCTTAGCTCTCGCCATTATTTTTGGCATTATTGCCTCAACACTTTTTACCTTGCTGGTTGTCCCCATTGTCTATCTGTTGGTATTTCAAGACCAGCAAGCCGAGGCTTAATATGAAATCTATATTGTTAAAATTTTTCACCCCAATCATTACCATTCTTGCCTTGCTCTTGATAATTGCCTGGATGGCGGGTGTATTTACCGACAAGATGTCACCGGGGCTTGCACCCTTAACTGCCTCCAATCACGCCGGTGGCATTGCAGTAATTAAACGCGAACAGCCAATTTTTGAATCCGTACCTGCTAGCATTGAAGCTAAACAGGCAACATTAATTTCTTCTCGAATTCTCTCTCAAATAAAAAAAGTGCATGTCCGCGCAGGTGATATGGTTGAACAGGGACAGCCTTTAATAGATTTGGAAAAAACGGATTTACAATCCAGAGTCTCTCAAGCAGAAGCCAGAGCTCAATCAGTCACTGCCCGATTGACCGAAGCCAAGCAGTCACTGACCCGAGCAACCGAACTCACTAAAAAGCGCCTACTTGCACAAGCTGATCTGGACCAGGCGCAGGCAAACTATGACAGTTTAATCGCCGATTTATCGAACGCAAAGCAAGCCCTGATAGAAGCAAATACTGCACTGAGCTTTGCCAGAGTTACAGCACCTATTAATGGCCGGGTTATAGATCGATTTGCAGAACCCGGAGATATCGCACAACCAGGCGTCCCGCTACTATCACTTTATAATCCGCAATCACTCCGCGTTGAAGCCAATGTACGTGAAAAACTAGCCTTATCTTTAGAGGTAGGCCAATCATTGCAAGTCACCATTCCGGCACTGGAAACATCAATCCCGTCAGTGATTGAAGAGATCGTCCCAGCTGGCAATGCAGGCTCGCGAAGCTTTTTAGTCAAGACTCGCCTCGAACAGTCTCAGGGGCTCTTACCTGGCGTATATGCTAATTTGCATATACCCGCAGGAATCCAGCCGCTGTTATTAATTCCCGCAGCTAGAGTAGCTCAAATAGGCCAACTGGACATTGTTTGGGTAGCCCATCAAGACTATGTAGAACGACGTATGATAAGAACAGGAAAAACTTATCAGAATGGTATGATTGAAGTTATTTCCGGTTTAATAGAAAACGAACATATCATAGAAATATCTAACTAACGCTGACGCTGAGTGAAACCTCAATCAACAATCAGTCCGTGTGAAGATAAGACATATAAAGTTTCACCTGAGGCGACAACACAGTTGAAAAACGTCGCTGTCGGCCTCATGCTCATAGGGGTGAGAATAGCGTAGCTTTAGCTCACTTGTTATAAACCCGTTAGAGCAAAGCGAAACTCTCTGGCTTAGTTTCGGTTTGGGAGTATGCGTAAAAGCGTGTTGTCTCGCAAAAAATAGTGGTGAAATAACGCCCCACACGCATGCAGGCCAATCAAAAAATAACCTATCAGCCCTACCGTTTCATGGATACCCTTAATAAAGCCCGCCAACTCTTTATTTTCACCAATCAACGGTGGCAGGCTTAGACCGAAAAATGGAATATCCTTACCGGCTGCACTTAATATCACCCAGCCCGCTAAAGGCATAAAAATCATTAATCCATACAGTGCAATATGCGTACTTTTTGCCAGCAAGCGCTGCCAAACCGGCGGCTGAGGAATAATCGCAGGCGCATTGCTAAAGCCACGAACAATTAAACGAATCCATACCAAAACAAATACTAATAAACCCAGCATAAAATGCCAATGCTTTAGGCCTTCACGAGGATCGCTGCCTTTAGGGTAAAGCTCTCGCAACTCAATACAAGCATACACAGCCGCTATCAATAACAGCATTAGCCAATGCAAAGCCACACTTGCAGCTCTATAGTGAGTATTTTGATGCACCTTATTCGGTTTAACATCAACCATAAACTTCCCCCTAAATGACTAAAACCATCAAATAATACCCCGTGTTCAAATGGCAGTCACTTAAGGCCATGTTAGCAACAGCAGAGTGAAACGTACTCCACCAAACACGATGGATTAGGATCTATTCTACCACGGCATTTTTAACTCAAGTAAGTACTACTAACCCATAACAACCTTACTGTCTGCCGAGCATTGCATACTCACCCTGTTTAAACCAATCTAACAAAACGTCTGCGCGTAACGGTTTACTAAATTTAAAGCCTTGCGCACCATCACACCCCAGCTCAGTTAGTAAATCCAAGGTCTCAGTATTTTCAACACCTTCAGCAACAACGCTCAAACCCAGATTATGTGCAAGATCTATAGTTGAGCGAATAATAACCGCATCATTTTCATCTGTAGTCATATCAAGCACAAAGGATTTATCAATTTTTAACGTTTGCAACGGTAGTTTTTTTAGATAAGCCAGCGAGGAATAACCAGTACCAAAATCATCAATAGCTATAGTAACTCCAAGACAGCTTATTTGTTCTAGTATATTAAAAATGTTATGAATATCTGACATCAGCAAGTTTTCAGTAATCTCAATTTCCAAGCAACTTGATGGCATATCATGAGCCTCAAGACAGTCTTCAATTTTATTTAACAGATCACCTGACTGATGAAAACAGCGCGCAGATACATTAACTGCCACTTTAATTTCGTAACCCTTATCTCGCCAGACTTTGCTTTGCTTTATTGCCGTTTCAATGACCCAATCAGTAATTGAATTAATTACACCATTGCGCTCAGATAAGGGAATAAACTCATCAGGGGTAATTAAACCACGCTCAGGATGCTGCCAACGTAATAACGCCTCGACCCCCATAACAGCATTCGCATTGAGGTCTATTTTCGGCTGAAACTCTAATAATAACTCGCCTCTCGATACCGCATGACGCAAGTCCCCTGACAGCTGTAATATTTTTTGCGCATCAGGATCAAGTTTGGCATCATAAAAACGATACCGCTCTTCTGTACCTTTAGTGCTATACATCGCCACATCTGCACGACGCATTAGCGTTGCAACATCATTACCATGTAATGGATAAATCGTTATACCTATACTAGCACCAATAAAAAGCTCATTGTCATCAATAAAATAAGGCTCAACAAAAGCTTGTTGTATTTTTTCAGCTAACTGCTGTGCCGTTTTAAACCCCTCCCGAGTTTGAGACAATAAAATACCAAACTCATCTCCACCCAAGCGCGCCAAGGAATCCGTTTTTCGAATAAGTTTTTGTAACCGTTGCCCAACTGCAGCCAACACCTCATCCCCCGCGGGATGGCCCAATGCATCATTAATTTCCTTAAAGTGATTTAAATCCATGATCATCACTACCACTTGAAACTCAGAATTACGCTCAGCCGTATTAATCGCTTGAGTAAGTCGGTCGTAAAATAAAGAGCGATTGACTAATCCTGTCAAACTATCCGTGGTGGCCAATGTATTTAAACGCTCCAGCGTAACTTTTAACTCGGTTGTATCCTCCATCAAACCATCAATACGAACAACCTCACCCGAATCATTTTTATAAGGACAAAACAAGCGTCGAAACCACCTTAGTTCACCACTGGGCTGCTTTACCCGGCTCTCCACTTCAACTATCCTTCCCTGCAAGGCGCTTTGCCAAGCTAACTCAACAGTTCCTCGGTCGTCAGGTACCGTCCAGTTCAAACAGGGAATAGGTAAGTCAATATCCATATCACAAATTTCGTTAGCACTAGGACTAACATACAAAGGCTTATTTTGAACAACATCAATAGACCAAAGTAATTGCGGGATATTTGATAGCAAACTGGTTATCTGGTGCTGCAAGCTTACAACCCGCTCCTTCTCTAGTGATAGCATCAATAAATTACTATCCCAGTACCCCTCTAACATCAACCCCATATCCCTAAAAAGAAGCTTAGTAAGTGTGTTTTCCAAAGCACTACGATCACAATCATTAATGGCGGGGTTAAGTCGAACAATGCTCTGCAGATGATCCAGGTAAAGTTTATAAGCTCCCATTATCCACACCGGCTCGATGCCATACTGCAAATGAACCGCACCTATTCGTGCCATTTTCTCTGCCGACTCATCATCAATAACACCAGATAGAAACCCGAATAAATGCTGCAGCTGCTGCTTAACTAAATCCCCAATCAAGCCTCCTTTTTGTTGATATTTGTTTATTACTTTCGCCGTTTCTGGAGAAGACATTAAGTAATCATAAAAAATGAGAGCAAAATCATCACTACCCTGCATTAAAGCACCATGGTAGCTTTGCAGTAGTTTTTTATCTGACTCTTTTAACCTTAAAAACCTGTTAAAAGCTTGATTAATTTCTGCATTAGATTGTCCGACTATTTCATCAATGTTACTTTCAATTTTATTAAAACTGCCGGGCATCTTTAACCTCATCTTTAACAAGCGTCTATTTAAATATTTTTATTAACAACGGCTTTTAATGGAATATTATCTAACTTATTTTTATAATTTTATTAATCTTTTCAGTAACCACGGCCAACTCTACAACTGCCGCTGCAAGTTGAGCGAACATGTCAGATATGTATTTCATTGACGGATAGAGCGGGGTAGCTGAAGCAGCAACACTTCTAACCCTTCAACACCAATAGCATGAATGCCGAATAGAGCATGAAGTTGTTTTTGACCATGCATTAAGCATGGATATTTAACCATACATCTAAAATGGTTATTTAACCATAACTATTTTATTTTTCTACCTTTTTTAAGCTAATACATTGACCCAGCTCAATTAACCAGATATCAAGCCAGAGTAATTATAAGTTGGGGGAATAGAACCCTCAGCCTTAGGGGGCTCTTACCGCACAAACCCCCTTAGCGTTGTACCTCAGAGTCACCAAAGTTTAATTATTATCCCCTCTCCCCCTTCCCATTAAAATCTATCATTGTACTTAAAACCGTTTCGGCAATCCCCACGCAATCAGCATAAGAACACCCCCAATACCGGCCGCCAGCAGCGTTCCCGGCACTCCAGGGATTAATGCAGGGTATACTTCAGAGCTGTCAGCTAACATTACTTTACCGCCCGCGATCGCATCAAATAACTTACTGCTCTCAATACTTGCGTACGCCAACATATACAATAGCGCGCCAGTTAAACCTCCAAGTATAAAGACTACTGCGTCTTTTCTACCGGTCCCGATAGCCGCCAAACCAGTCCCCGGACAATAACCCGCTATTGCAAAGCCTAAACCCAAAATAGCACCACCGATAATTACACCAACATAACTCTCTTTAACCGATAAATGACCAGGATCAATCACCCCTGCCGCCATTAAAACAAACAACAGCGCACTACTGAGCCCAATAGCAAACAATATAACCTTCATTAAATGTAAGTCGGTGAGGCGTAACATATTAATAATGTTCTCTGGATTGGTAGCACCCACACGCTGCAGCGCAAAACCAAAAAACAGACCGAGAACGATTGCTAAAAAAATCATCATAGAAACTCTCCTGAATATATGATGCGCTATTGGCGTCTATAAACCAAAATAGCAACAGGTATGGCGACGGCAAATGCGCCGAGAGCAAACAGGTAACCACTAAGCGACGTTTGCATTATACCGCTCATCATATGGCCGCTGGTACAGCCACCTGCGAGCCTCGCACCAAACAGCACCAGCACACCACTGATAAAAACTGTCATGTATCGCGGTAGTGAACGCCCGCCAAAACGCTGCCGCCAAACAGCCGGGGCAATCTTATCAGCAGCACTAGTCTTAGGGCCACCAAACCTCTGCGATAACCAGGCACCACCGACCATGGCAACAACAAAAATAAAACTATAATTAAGCGGATGGGCTACACTCTCTGCATATTTCCCATCGCTTTTGTTTAAATAAGCATTGCTGCTCGAATATCCGGTTTTATTTTCTTTACTCGTCATGATAATTTGATCTGAAAATAACCTCCAAATAATACCGTCTGCTATGACAAACTGAGTGGAAACGCCAACAGGCTTGACCAGTGCAATGGCCAGCAAAAAAGCAGCCCCCAGTAATAAACCACCTTTAAACCAATTGAGCTTTTTGTCCATCACTACCTCCGCTTCATTATTTTCGTTTTTATAATTGATACATTTAGCTACGATAAATCATATGCAACATTTTAATAACTTTGTAAGTATCACTACCATAACGTAAAAAACGCTGATAAATGCAGAGGTAGCAATATTAAGCAGCCAAGCCTAGCAATTTTATGAGGTTACCGCCCATGATTTTAGCCTTATCCTGTTCAGAGAAACCCTTGATTTCGTTTACCCAATCGAGCGGAGTAGCGATACCTTCGGGATGTGGCCAATCGCTGCCAAATAATACGTGATCAACACCAATGACATCAGCTAGACGCTTGATGTCATCTTCATAGTTTGGATGAATGTACACATGCTCACGGATTATTTCCAGCGGATCGCGTGAAAACATCTGTGGCTGCATATGATAAACATGTCTAATACGCTCAATCAGCGGATGCAACCAGTAGCAGCCGCACTCCACGTAGGCTACTTTCAATTTTGGATGGCGATCAAACACACCGTGACAAATCAATGATGCCAAATGATGCTGTACGGCAATGGCGTTAACATCCATAACGATTTCGAGTGGATCTTGTTTTTCAAATGGCAACCATTCGCTACGACTACCTATGCGATGACGATTATAAATATCACCATAGCCATTATCAGAAATGTGAAAGGTTACAAATATATTGTGCTTTTCTAGCAACGCCCAAACGGGATCAAATTCAGGCGAACCCATTGAGCGAGAGCCAACTCCATCAGAGACATAAGTGGGACGGATAAGTAGAGTTTTAGCGCCATTTTTTATAATCCACTCGGCTTCTTTTAATGCGAGTTCAGCATCCATCATAGTAATAACAGGCATACCATAGAACCGACCATCCTCACCAAAGCCCCACTCCTCTTTAATCCATTGGTTCAACGCGTGAATTGCAGCATGACAAAATTCTGGCTTATGTCCCATGTGCCCTTCAACAACGGAAGCCAACGTTGGATAAACCAGTGTTGCCATCAACCCATGCTCTTCAAGAATTTCATAGCGATGTGGCGTTTTATAGGCATACTCTGGAATGCCCTTTTCTACCACATTAAACTCTTTGAAAGACTTTCCCTCTGGATTGTTGCCACGATAATAGTCAACATGGCAACCAGGTGCAGCAACAACCTCAAAAGTTGGATTAGGGATGTAGTCAGAAATTTTTCCATCAATAGCCAGCTTAGTTCTACCATTTACAGTAACGTACTGGATCATATCTTTGTATTGTTCAGGCAGATAGCGAGTCAATGCTTCGGGGGGCTCATAAAAATGATTATCACAATCAAATACTGGATAGTTAAGTTTCTGTGACATGGTTATTCCCTCATTGCAGCTCAATTACTAGTGCGACTATTCTCAATAAAAGCTGACACATAGTCAATTATAAGACCGCTATAGTGATTGCTATATTTGATCAACTTAATAAGTTATTGATGTAAATCAAACAAAGTGCTTTTCATTGGAATCAGCAAATAATAGGTAGCACTTACGCAATACCCAGTGACGATTCACTGCACAATTAACGACGAATTCTGGTCATCAGGGAATCATGTTTTTCGGCATGAGGATCGTGCGAGAGCCATCAAGCCCACTTTCCAGTTACAGAGAGCAGCACCCTCTATAACAACGCAAGGCATGGAGCTCAAATAGATCGATATATTGTTGTACGGGCTTAAGGTATTCATTTAATGAATATGTAACGGGGATGCATTAAGCGCACTAATTAAATAAGGTGGAACCTATCGCCAAAACAACCGCTTAAACTTGAACTCTGATAGCATTAACTTAAACGGTTTGCTGCTTCAACCATACGAATATAACCCGCTACTTGACCATCAATAGAGCCATCAGCGCGTCGTAAATATCTCTGAGCTAACTGATCCGGATCAAGGTCTTCACAAACGGTTAGACCACGGGATTCAAGAAAGCTATTAATGCTCCCATCGGGGATTCCAAAAATAACCGGCTCACCGAGCTTGGCCATATAGCTGCGCGATTCTGCGCCACCGTAAAAATCTACCGATCCATTGATCATGGATTGCGGCATATAATCAAATACAATTTTACTACCAGGAGATGCATGTTTGGCGACGAACTGTAAAGTAGCATCCACTCCTTTGGAGTTTAAATAATAAGAAACGCCCTCCCAATTAAAATAGGTCGGCTTACTCGCATCGAATACGTCCGTCTCTAGCAATGATATTAATGACTGAGTATTAAAATCCAACGGTACATAAGCTACATTGGCGGGCAAACCACCTAAAACCCGTGCTACTTTTTGCTTTTTTTCGACTTGTAGCGAGAGCAAATCAACTTCAATAAACTGTACCTGCGCTGTATTCTCCAGGCGATAAGCGCGCGTATCAAAACCCGCCCCCAACATTACAATTTGTTGGTAACCATCATTAATGGCACGGGTGATACACGCATCAATATGCAGGGTTCGTGCATTTTGAAAATGGTATGCACCCGGTAATATTTGATCGAGCTGCCGCTTAAAATTCGGCAAGGCATCTTGACCAGTGAACGGCGTATCAAGAAATTGCATCGCCAGGTAATCGGGATTTCGAATAAGCGCGTCTACTTCCAAGGTAGCAAAAGCCCGCACTGTGGCTGCACCTAAAGCGCTACTGCGGAGTTTGTCTAATGACTTAGCGTAATTACCCATAAGACATTCCTCCACCTAAAACAAAAAAGCCCGCGCACATTGGCACAGGCTTAATCAACACGCTCGATTAACATCAACTAGCGCTCCATATACTCACGCATTTGCTCCATACTAACACCCAGTTGGCGCTGAATAGCACTTAAATCCCAATACTCACGCCACCTGATTATTCGCGATTGCTTATCAAACTCGAATATAGCAGCCACTTGTGCCTCAACTCGTAAACCATTTTGGGTCTGATAATCTCGGCGCTCCATCATCACCTGACTATCATTAGTAGTAAGGTTGATGATTTGAAAATCACACTCATTATAAAGCGTTAACTGCCGCTCCAATTCACCGCGAATAGCTTTAGACGTGGTTATTGGGCCAAATTCAGGATGGGGGCGATATTCCGCTTCAGGGTTAAGCAGCGCTTCAATACGATCGAAATCTATATTGGTGGCTGAAAACAGGCCTAAAAACTCTCGAACATTCGCCTCTATTTGCCTTTGCATAAACCCGTCCTTTAACCGATCGCCTCGGCTTCACTTACAACAGGGCGACTTTCACGTGTACCACGCATGATACGATCCGGATCATTCGGGTCGTTAGGTGAAATTAAAACATAATCATCACCCACTTCAGTCAATGTACCGACAAACGGCATATCATCAAATGCTTCAGGCACACGATAACTGATGCTATCACCTACTTTAAAAGTATCTGGATCAAAATTAAATTCAAACGGACAGGGTTCATTTGGGGTTGCGCCTTGACCTTGCATAATCGCCTCCTATTATGTTGTGCCATGTAGACTATTGATCCCAACAAACAAGGAAGCCTTACGGCCTCCTTGTTACATTATTTAACAGCGCTCAACAATTACCGCAGGCGCCATACCACCAGCAGCACACATCGTCACTAGACCACGCTTTTGATCGCGACGCTCCAACTCATCGATCACAGTACCAATTAATATTGCACCTGTGGCACCAATAGGATGACCAAGAGCCATAGCTCCACCATTAACGTTTACTTTGCCTCGATCTAAATCCAAATCACGAATAAACTTCTCGGCTACTACCGCAAAAGCTTCATTGATTTCGAACAAGTCGATATCGTTCAGGGTCAAGCCCGCTTTCGCCAAGGCCTTACGTGCCGCAGGTACTGGAGCATTAAGCATAAGCGTTGGACAATCACCCATATTTGCCATAGCTATGATTTTAGCACGCGGTTTCCACCCTTGCTTTTTAGCATAGGCTGGCGAACACATAAGCAATGCCGCAGCACCATCAACCACGCCTGAAGAATTCCCAGCATGATGAACATGGTTAAGTACCAGACCTGGGTATTTTTGGTGCAACATGCCAAGATTGGTTGTACCTTCTTCGTCTAGTGGGTGGTCAGCAAACGGCGGGAATGCAGGGTTAAGACCGGCAAGACTTTCCAGCGTTGTTTGTGGACGAGGAAACTCCTCATGGTCAAGCGCAACACTACCATCATGGTTATAAACCGTAATCAAACTTTTATCGAAATGACCATGCTCTATCGCATACGCCGCGCGGCGCTGGCTTTCTACCGCCAGTTCATCCAATGCAGTTCGGTCAATCCCTTCTAGCGTTGCAATCGCATCAGCACAAATACCTTGATGAGGCTGAGGATGCAAAGCGCGTAACTGCAAATTGCCGTTATCCATAAAAGTAGCTTGGCCATTACCTTCAATACCGTAGTTAGACATTTGCTCAGTGCCACCAGCAATGACTAAATCTTCCATACCGGACAAAATCGTACCAGCTGCTAAATTCACTGCCGTGATACCCGACCCGCAAAAACGGTCAAGTGTTACTGCACCTGCCTTCACATCAAAACCAGCCCCTAATGCAGCCATACGACCTAAGCAAGCACTTTGTTGGCCACGCTGCGAACTAGTTCCCCATATAATGTCATCAATTTCCGCAGTATTAATACTATTGCGTTCAGCGATAGCTTTTAAAACAGCCGAACCCAAGTGGTGTGGGTGAAACTGCGACAAAGAACCTTTACCACGTTTACCTATACCACGGGGTGTGCGGCAGGTATCAATAATCCAAACTTCATTCATAGTAGTAAACTCGTTAAGTTGTTAAGTCTGTAGACAATGAGGCACCGGACCGGCTTAACCCCACATTAATGGCAAATTACGCGGCTGAATTATGCCACCCACTTGTGAGCGAACCGCCACGTCGGGATTCAAGCGAAACTCAGGTAAGCCTGCCAATAACTCTTCTAACGCAATCCGTAATTCACGTCGAGCCAAATGCACACCTAGACAATTGTGAGGGCCTATTGCAAATGATACATGGCGCGGGTTACGGTTAATGTCCACTTCATGCGGGTTCTCATAAGCGTCTTTATCACGACCGGCTAAAGTCGTTACCATAGAGACAATATCACCAGGCTTAATAGTCACGCCACGAATAGTTTTCTCTTTAATACATACACGCTGTGTTGTAACTGCAGCGAAAACTCGCATAAACTCTTCAATCGCACCGCGGATTTTACTCGGGTCCTCACGTAATGCACGCTGGTCATCCAAGTTAGTCGCCAAATGGCGCATAAAGTTGCCCAAATTAGCCGTTACAGTATCTAAACCGCCGATGTAAAAATTAAAGGCATAGCCCAATAACTCATCGTCAGTCATTTTACGACCGCCTGGGGTTGATTTGATCGCATGACTAATAAGATCATCACCAGGATTGGCCTTTCTCTCGGCAATCACTTCACGTAAATAAGTAGCAACATTGCGCACACCTTCTTGCATCACCTCGAACTTCCCAGAGTGAAGCAACATGCTTTCCCACTCCATAAAATCGTTCATACGCTCTTGTGGCAACTTCATTAACCTTAGCACTACACCAACAGGAAATTTAGCGGCATAGTCTTGAATAAAATCAGACTCCGTTTTACCTTCAAAGTTTTTCATGCAATCTTGCGCAGCAGCACGAACATCGCCATCCATTTTAGCAATAGAGGCAGGTGCAAACACCGGATTTAACATACGTCGATAATCAGTATGTTCAGGTGCATCTTGCTCGGCGGGAATTAAGTGCCAACTTTCACCAATTAATTTTGATAGGCCACTAAAGCCTTTATTTGAAAAGTGTTCCGTATCGTTATATGTATTTTTCAGATCTTCAAAACGACGGAGTACCCATGCGTGACCACCGCCAGGCACTATATTTGCTGCAAAAAATACATCAGGACCTTCACAAGCTTCCGGCACAATGCGGGCAAATGGATCCTCTTCTGAATAACTGCCCATTTTTAGGCGGAAGTCGTAATCCACCAAGTGCTCTGGTACGTGATCGGGTATTGGACCTGGATCATGTAATTGCATGAATAAACTCCTATGTATATATCTGTATTACCATGAGAATCGAACGAATACAAAAGTTGATCGGTACTCATAACTTTTTACACGGACTGAAATCGGCAAATTCCAATGGACATCAACAGCATTCCATAAGTCCCTTTTATTAAGCCTTATGCAGTCAACGATACAGCGACCAGCTATAAAAAAGCCCGTACAAATCATACAGGCTTTTACATGATCACGAAAGATAAGGGTGGTTATTTATAAGGGTCAACCGGTTGTGGCGCTTCAATAATACCGATATCCATAAACATAGTTAATACATCGGAAATTGAATAAATATGAACAAGCTTGTCGCCTTCAAACTTCAACCAAGAGAACCACATTACATTGATCTCCTGACCTTTTGCTTGCACACCCATGTAAGGAAGTTTTTCTTGCTTACCGTAGTGGTGGTTCAAAGTACAAATTTCGTTTTCACCAGATCCCCATACTTTCATCATGCGATAAACACAAGGTGGGAATGTGTTATACAAACCTTCAGGTGACTCTGACCATTCCGCGAAAGAACCTAAATCAGGACGGTTTGGGTTATCATAAGTGAAATTTTCTGTATCACAGTATTCATGTAGCGCTTTGAAATTGCCTTTGTTCAACTCAACGTGAATATTCATCCACTGGTTTGCCATAAAGGTTTGACGATCGGTGAGCCCTTCACACATACCCGCGCGATCAGCATCACTTAAATTGAAATCATCCAGTGAAAATGTTTGGTGCCCTGCAGGTAAGTTACCGCTTTGCATAATTGTTCCTCTTATATTTACGTCGCCTGTCGGCATTAAAAATAACTTTCTTTAGAATGGAAGGTGAGACTCAAACCCACCCGATATTCAGGTATATTAAAGCACCGACCATTTACATGACTATGTGCCAACCAGCCCCCCAGGTCACCTATCTTACGATAGAAAGAGGCAGCACCGACCAGCAATGGTCACGGTAAAAATGCCCCGCGCAATCTAAGCGCCATCAATTTGCCCCGCCCTTCAAACCCATCACCTCAGCCAACAGCTCATAGGAACGCTTTCTGTCGTCAAAATCATAGGTAATAGTTACCGTCATAATTTCATCGACACCAAACATCGCCTGCAAACCTTCTATTTGCGCTTTCACTTGCTCAGGCGTACCGATGGCATCAAGCCGACTACGCTGACTGATAAATTCCAATTCCTGATCCCCATACGGATAATTTTTTGCCTCATCAATAGAGCCGATACCACTAAAGCCGGCACCAGTAACCACCCTCAATAACGACAAATGTCGCGCCTGCGCCAACTGCCGTGCTTTTTCTTCAGTATCGGCACAATACACGTTAATGGTTAAACAACTATACGGCGTAGCGAGCTGCTCCGACGGCACAAAACTCTCTTTGTAATGACCCACAACATCGCTGCGCATATCAGGGTTAATAAATAACGCAAAGTTATAGGGCAAGCCCAACCGCCCCGCCAAAGCAGCACTATCACTACTCGTCCCTAACATCCATACAACAGGATCCACTGCTGGACGCGGGAACAACTTTGGGCGATAACGCTTATTACTCAACTTTTGCACCACCCCTTCTACCATTTGCGGAAACAAATGAAAGCGGCTACCACCGCCGCCGGCCAGCTCCCGCGCCGTATCCGCACCCGCCCCAATAGCACGACCAAAACCAATATCAACTCGACCAGGGTATAAACTTGCCAACACCGAAGCTACTTCTGCCACCTTAAATTCACTGTAATGTGGCAACATAATGCCCCCCGTACCCAAACGAATTGTTTTGGTACGAGCACCGATGGCCGCCAATAAAACCTCTGGCGCACTACCCGCATAAGCCGCTGTACTATGATGCTCTGACACCCAAAATCGGTCATAACCTAAAACATCAAGGTATTCAGCCAAAGCTACCGTTTCAGACAAAGCCTGCTCGCTATTACCACCCTGCCGGACAGGTGACTGACACAATGCCGATATTTTCATAAGCTCACTCTCAACTCCAATACTTAAAACGATATATATTCTCACGCTCAAGGCAACATCGCATTATGTTTTATAACAAGACGCAAACTGAATTGAACTACCACTCAATCACCGCCTATAATTGCCACCCCGGCCACACCATAAAAACTTCAATCAATCAGATAACCACAAAAAAACACAATGACATAAGCCCCTCCATAAGCCAGAAAATCGACTTTTACAAAAAACCTTCACCAAGATGCAGAAATACTAGCCGCTAAACAAGGATATAAAATCCCAGAAAGAAACCACTTAGCGGAGCGTCCTTTTGCATTTGACTACGACACCATTGACAACAAGCATAAGCCCTTATGTTGCCAAAAGCAGCCACCAACCCAACGAATACCACCTAAAGATAGGTGCATCTTCGCGCTAAAAACTGCATAGTTGCAGGCTGCACCAGAATTAATTCTAACTGCTTTTTACAGGATAAGATCATGGATTTCCCCCCAGCTCCTGACATTGCCGGAACATCGCTATCGGGTACAAAGCCCTATACTATTAGCGCCGAAGAAAACCGACAACTATGTGCGTCTATCAACGCAACACCCGCAACCGACGGTACTGCTCATCCTATTTATTATTACATCGCCACCCAGGTCGGCATGGGGCAGACCGTTGGCGGTCTCTGCGCCGTCTGTGACTTTGATGTTGAAGTTGGCCCTATGATGGCCGGCAGCCAAGTTGTTTTTAGCCGCCCACTAAAAACTGGCCAACCCTACAATGTGACTGGCTCAATCAAAAGTATCACCCGTAAAAAAAGTCGCAAACTGGGCGTGATGGATTTAATGGTTTACGATCTATCATTAAGCCTCCCCGACGGCACGCTTGTATTAACCACGACCAACTCTTGGGTACTACCGCGGAGAGAACTCGCATGAATATAAATATTGGCGATGCCTTAACCCCATTTATCATCGAATCAGTTTCACCAGAATCAATGAAGGATTGGGCAGTTTTTCTGGCTGACCCCAACCCAATCCACCTAGACCCCGAAGTAGTCAAAGCTAAAGGCTTGGGTGATCGCGTAATCAATCAGGGCCCAACCAATGTAGCCTATATCATCAATATGCTTCACAATTCATTTCCTGGAGGCACCATAGAAGAACTCGACTCTCGCTTTTTGGACAATGTGTACGGCGGTGATAGAATTGAAACCTTTGGCAATGTTACCGATGTAAAACAAGTCGATAACAACACCCGTATTAGCTGTGAAATTGGCTTACGTGTCGATGGTCGCGGTGATGTAATTAGCGGCACTGCAACCGTTGTTGTAAGCAACTAAATTATTTTTTGTAATATTAACTAAGCACTATTTAGGAGTATAAATTATGCCAAGCGGACCATTTGCCCACGTATGTATGGTAGTAAGAGATCTCGACAAAGCCATTGAAGACTGGACTAAAATCCTGGGCGTACTAGACCCCGGCCAATTAGAAGATCCCATCGTGCGCTACGATGAATTTTCAAGCGGCGATGATGCCGGCATGCAATGGGCAACATTCGTATCACACCACGGCACTGAAATTCAGTTCATCATGCCCTCACCTGGCACCCCAATGGGCAAGCGCCTTGAAGAAGTGGGCGAACACGTGCATCACCTGTGCTTTACTACCCCAGACGTACCTGGTGCCCTAGCCAAACTATCGGCAGAAGGTATTGAACTGGCTGGTGGCGGCAAAACCTTTAACGACCCAGACATGACTTGGCAAAAATGGGGATGGGTATCTCATAAAAGTACCCATGGCTGCTTAATTGAAGTAGCAAGCCCTTATGAAAGCCGCAAAGATGGCAAATGGCACCATGCAGAAGAAGTAAAATAAAAACATATCTTTAGCACACAAAAAAGCCGGTAATCATACCGGCTTTTTTTATGCGCTAAAGATATCAAACACTAATCACATTACATGCCAATAACCCGCGAAAAAGCTGCAAAATCCTCACCTACAATCGGTGGCTCTTCCCCTAACTGTGCTGCCAACATCGCCATAATAGGCTGATGACTACGCGCTGTAGTTGTTGCAGGAATAGCATTACGTTTAATTTGACGATCGACCGCCCGCACCCCCACAATAGACATACGAAACGTAGCTAGAATATCGTAGTATTCCATGTTCTCGACTTTGCGCCCTAACTGAGATTCATAATAGGCAATGGATTCTTCACGACTAGGTAAACCTTCCATACGCTCCACACCAAAACCGGCGCTGAATAAGTTATCAAAAAACAACCACCAAGCTAGATCAACTTCAGCCGTTCCCAAAGAGGCCATCTCCCAATCAAGTACTGTACCCACACCCAGATCAGCATCAAACAAAATATTACTTGAGTTAGGATCTCCCCAAAGAACACTAACATGTGGCGCTTCAGGCTTATTAGTTAATAAGTAGTTCATTGCCGTATCCATCAGTGGAATTGGCTCACCCTGCTCCCTGGTCCAGTCATACCACTCTTTAACCCAAGCAAGATAACCCTCCAAACCCGGTGCCCCCTGTTTGGGATTGGCCAAAAACTCAAAGCCAGATTGCCAGTCCAAACTATTGATCTTAGCCATGACTTCCAAACCAGAACGCCATACCATACCGCGCTGGCTCACAGGCAACTCTTTTACCCAACCCTCTACGTTATAATTAGGACTTTGCTGAACAATACGACCAGGCATTTTCGTCATAATCAAAAAAGGCTCACCCAACACTGAGGGATCCATTTCCAAACCAATCACTTCAGGTACCGGCACATCAGAAACCTTACCTACCGCTTCCATAACACGGTAAGGCAACTCAATGCTCGCACCCACGAACAAATCACTTTCACGATTTTGGCAGCGCACAGCAAAGGCCTTTTGATATTCAACGCCTTCTTTTACATATTCCACATCAATATAAAATGTCTCTGCAGAAAATCCGGCACCCTCGCGCCCCTGCATACCAACAATTTTTACTCCGCGTGCATTTAAACGGGGAGCCAACCAAGTCTCTATGGTCGAAATTACAACGTCGTTATCCGCGTGTATCATAATTTTTACCTTATTGTTTATTCACCCTGAAAGGCACTTTGGCCTACAGCTTGTCGATCTAAAAAATCTAAAATAGACTGAGTAAATGCATCATTTTTATCTCCCACCAACATATGGTGGGCACCAAAAACATCCACGTACTCAGCATCTGGAATCAAGCTTAAAAAATGTTTTACACTCTCTTCTGTCACCAAATCACTGTGTTCACCACGAATCAGCAACGTTGGCACATGAATATTTAATGCTGCAGCTGAATAACGGGACTCAGGATCATTGTGAGTTGCATTCGGGCTATCAAAAAACATCGGATCCCAATGCCAATAATATCGACCATCCTCTTGTTTGCGCAAATTGCGCATTAAGCCCGAGGGGTTTTTAGGCTTTGGTCGATGAGGTAAGTAAGCAGACACCGCCGTAGCAGCCTCTTCTGCATCGGCAAAACCCAGCTGATTGGACTGCATAAAACCGATAATACGACCGCGCGCGTCCATATCGACTTTAGGCGTCACATCAACCATCAGCAAGGCTTTAGCCATTGGTTCGCTAGTTTCACCCACTGTCAGCAAAGACACCAACCCACCAAGAGACGCACCAATCAAAACAGGTGGCGAGCCCAGCTGACCGATTACTACCTTTAAATCAGCAATAAAAGCATCACTGGAATAATCACCTTTCGATGACCAATCACTATCACCATGACCCCGAAGATCCAAAGCCAAAACATAGTAACCTGTATCGGCTAAAATTTGAGCCGTATTACGCCACGCGTATCGGGTTTGACCAGCACCGTGAAGAAACACTACCGCACTGTGATTGGGATCGCCCAGTTCACTGGCCACTATCTCAACATCATCTGACTGAAACTTACGTACCTTCAAACACTTCTCCCCTTTTAAAAACATTTCAGGCTATTTGAAAGTACGGTTTTCGTTTTCTTATCAACCCTGACAACAACTGAGCTACTTTCCATCCAAACCATAAATTTCTGGCCCATAAGTACGCGCACTATCAGCCGTAGGCGTTTCAACATTAAGCTGGTCAGCCAACTCTTTAGCCGCATCCATATCTTTTTTATGGTAAACGTAAGTGCCCTGACACATTTGATCCATAGTAGTGAAGTGCTTATTAGACTTGAATAGCTTTTCCGGTGTCATCCAAGTTGAAACGCTAGCCCCATCCTGCATAGAAGCCTGATGAACCAGCTCGCTAAATTTTTCAATATCAACACCAGCAGCTGCAGCCAATTTAGCACCTTCAAAACCGATTCGCCATGTTGTAAAGTGAATCATATTACGCACTACTTTAGTTACCATACCGGCACCCGCTGGGCCCATGTGATACACCTCAGCATTAAACTCTTTAAGCACCGGCATCACACGCTCAACCTCAGCATCATCACCGCCAATCATACTGATCATCTTGCCCTCTGCCGAAAGCTGGCCCGCAGTAACACCGCAATCCAGTAGTGGCACATTTTTTTCGCTGGCAATAACATTTAACTTTTTCAGCTCATCAATTGTGATAGTGCTTAGCATAACTAGAGTTAAACCAGGGTGCGCTCCAGCAAGCACACCCTCTGGGCCGGTAAGAATCGCCTCAGCCTGCTCACCATTAAGCACTGCAATCATAAGCACATCAGATTGCGCAGCTACTTCTGCAGGCGTGGACGAAACAGCAGGAACACCCTCAAGGCGATCTGCAGCATCTGCACGAATATCAAAAACCGCTAGAGGGCGATTATGCCGTGCCAGACACATGGCCACACCGCCACCAATTTGACCCAAACCAATAACACCCGTTCGTAAAGCTGATTCGTTTACCGAAGTCATAATAATTCCTATGAGTGATTAAATTAGCCATTTTAATAGCTTTAGGCCATGCAACAAAGAGCAAGGCCAGATTTATATTTTACTCCCATACAGGACTTATCAGTTACTACGACCAGCCAAAGCCTTGCGCAACTCATCCGTTAATGGACCCATCGCAAAAGGCGAGCTGCCATGTAGAAGAATCTCGTCAACACCTGCATCTAAAAACCCACATAGTTTTTGTGCACACACCGCAGCAGTACCAACTGCGGCACCATCATCATACCAATGTTGCGGAATAGACCGACTAACTTCCACTAATTGCTCGCGAGTAAAAGCTTGATCGGCATTTTTCTCACCAATATTCGCAAACTGCGGATGGTTACGGATTTTATCCAATACAGATAAATCCCAACCATTAGCCTTCACAATTACCTCACCAAAACCGGGAGTTTGAAAATAGGTAATAGCACGACCGCCCACGACCGCCTCCTCTTCAGACTTTTCCAAATCCGGAGCAACTACAATATTATGATAAATACGAACAGAAGAAGGATCTCTACCAGCCTTTTCAGCAGCATCTCGGACAATTTTAACCGAGCTTTCTACACCTTGCGCAGTAATAAAAGGGTGCAACAAAACACCATCACAATGAGTGCCTGCAAAAGCTAAAGATTTAGGACCAATAGCGGTAAAAATAATTGGTGGCGTCGGCCCCCCAGAGCGATCCGTTAATACAAGACCAGGAAATTTACCAAGTATCCCTTCGTAGTTCACAGTCTCACCGGCCCATAAACGACGATAAATCGAAATAGCGTCGGCCAACCTTGCAAAGTTAATAGCTGGAGAGCCAAGCGTAGCCAAATATTCAGGTACCGCCTTAGCTAAAAGAATGCTGTAACGATTACCACTCATTTGCTGCATGATGTCGCCAATACTGGCGGTAACGATAGGGTTACGCATGGTCACATACATAGTACCAACGATACGAATCTTATCCGTCGCCTCACTCACTGCGCCACTGAGAACCGCTGGCTCTTTGGATGCATAACGCTCAGATATCCAAACCGCACCCAAGCCAATGCGCTCGGCTTCCTTTGCCTCCTCAATACCTCGACGAGGATCACTAACACGGCCTGGCAAAATATAAGTACCAAATTTTTCAAACAGCTGGTCTGGCTGCGTATTATTATTTGTCACTATTCTTTTACTCCACTATTTATTAAATTAACGCGAACTTAAATATGTCACTAATCACCCAGCGACATCTGCATTTGAGCTAGTAAAGCTTGCTCAGATTGCAACTGCGGTGACTGTGCTAAAAAGCCACCATCAACAGCATAAATCTGACCAGTAATCCATTCCGATCGATCTGAGCCTAAAAAGGCAACCATTTCAGCAATATCTTCGGGCTTACCTAAACGCGGAATTAATTTTGCGCCTCGATACACCTCTTGCATAGGCTCAGGCATTGTTGCCGCGAGCTTTTCAGTTTTAATTAAACCAGCAGCAATCGCATTACAGCGCACGCCCTGCGCACCATACTGAGTAGCGATATATTTAGTCATAGTATTTATGGCCGCCTTGGAACAGCCATAGGCTGACTGGTACATATTAGCTACCTGCGCCGTACCCGAGCTTATATTGACAATAGAGCCACCACCCGTAGTAATCATGGCATTAATCACGTGCTTACACATCAGCATGGTACCACGGGTATTAATAGCGAAAACTTTATCCCACTCATCAACATCCATAGTGGCGATATCAACATCCGTAGCAGAACCTGCATAGGCAGCATTGTTATCTAAAATATCAACTCTGCCAGCAGTATCCATAGCGAAAGCCACCAACTCCTTGACGCTGGCCTCATCAGATATATTAACATTACAACTTAATACTTCGCCAAACTCTGCAACCTGCGCCACTGCACCCGCAAGATCAACACCAGAAAGATCGGCCATAATCACCTTAGCGCCACCACTGGCCAATCGTTTGGCAGTACTTAAACCAATGCCCCGATGAGCACCAGTTACTAACGCCACCTTGCCTTCAACATCACGAAAATTAGAGTTAAACACTATTGTTACTCTCCATTTAAAAACTTTTTTACAACGATTTTAATTAAATACTAGACGAGTCATTAAATGCTATTATGGCCCTCCTTGCCTAGTTGAATTTGATTTTTTCCGTACAGGTTCAGCTTTCTGTTCGATAACATACTGGCCGCGATGGGTTTTTGCTTGCTATGATTCAAGCTGAGTGAAATTTGTTTTTAAGGCCCATAACACTATGAAAAATAATAATCAGCTGTGGTGGCCAATCTGCCTCAGCGAATCAGTTTCAACCGACAAACCCATCGGGTTACGGTTAGATGATATCGCACTTGCTGTTTACCGTGACGGCAACGGCTACGTTCGTGCAGTCGAAGATCGCTGCCCACATCGTCGCGCACCACTATCCCTTGGCCGAATCACTCCGCAGGGCCACATCCAGTGCGGTTATCACGGCTGGACATTTAATGGGGAAACAGGCGATATTTGTGGCTTCCCAAATCTTGATCCTGAAGAGCGCCTGCCTCGTTGCAGTATTGATACCTACACTATTTTAGAAAATAACGGCGTAATCTATCTCGGCCTCTGCGAGCAACCCAATGAGCTTGTTACGGTAACAGAACAGCTCACTCAGCAAGCTGACGGCACATCATCCTCGGGCAGAATCATGCAGGGCTTGTCGCACCAGGAAGCGGTGATGGCATTTCTAGATAACCCTAATTATTTTCTTAACATTATTGGCGTTGAGTTTCTCGATAAAATTCTCGGCAATCCAAAGACGGTAGATGGGTTACTTGTTTGTGAACGCGCAGCACGCTGGAACCTTATTGGCGAGAGCCGCTTTTACCTTGGACCTTTACGCCACCGCGCTGACTTCCCGTTGCGATTACAAACCGTCACCACACCTATCACCGGTGAAAC
>JBAYQJ010000024.1:0-57558 GCA_041677245.1 Spongiibacteraceae bacterium
ATTTGACGGGCAGCAATGCTAGTGACAGTTTCACCTTTGGTGCGGCGGGCACATTATCCGGCATCATAGATGGCGTCGCTGGTGTTAATGATGAGATTAACTACGCGGCCTTGGCTAGTGCAGTGTTGGATATCACCAGCTTGATCAACATCGACCGGGTGATTGGCAATGGCAGTAACTTCACGTTGGTCAACGGTAACATCTATACAATCACAGGAGCAGATGCAGGTACCGTTGACGGCATTGCCTTCACTGATTGGGCTAATTTGACGGGGAGTGGCGCTAATGACCGTTTTGTCTTCAGTGCGGCGGGTAGCGTGTCTGGTGTGATGGATGGTGGTGCTGGTGCTAATGATGAGGTTAGCTATGCGGCCTTGGCCAATAAAGCCTTGGATGTCACTAGTTTAACCAATATTGAGCGGGTGACCGGTGGTAATAATGGTTTTACTTTGGTTGGTGGTACAGCCTATATGATTACTGGTGCCGATACAGGGGTAGTGGACGGTATTACCTTTACCGGATGGGCCAATCTCACCGGTAGTAGTGGCAATGACAGCTTTACCTTCGGTACAGGGGGGAGTTTATCTGGAGTGATCGACGGTGATGTTGGTGCTGATGATGAAATTAACTACGCGGCTTTGGCGGGTAAAACGCTGGATATTACCAGCTTGACCAATATTGAGCGGATTACCGGTAATGGTGGTAACTTCACGTTAGTCAACGGCAGTACCTATACCATCACTGGGGCAAATGTTGGCACAGTTGATGGTATTGCGTTTATCGGCTGGGCCAATCTCATCGGCAGTAGTGGCAATGACAGCTTCACCTTTGGTGCAGCGGGTAGTTTATCTGGTGAGATTGATGGTGTTGGCGGCACGGGTGATAGTGTTAATTACTCGGCACTGGCGGCTGTTACGGCTGATGTAACCAGCTTTAACGGTATTGAAAGCTTGATTGGGGGGGGAAGTGGCTTTGTTTTGACTGAGGGTACGGCGTATACCATTACCGGTGCAGATGCCGGGACGGTTGATGGCATTGCTTTTACCGGCTGGGCGAACCTCATTGGTAGTAGTGCGAATGACAGCTTCACCTTCGGTACGGCTGGTACGCTATCCGGTGTCATTGATGGGGCTGCTGGTAGCGATGATGAAATTAACTACGCAGCTTTAGCGGGTAAAACACTGGATATCACGACCCTGACCAATATCGAGAGGGTTACCGGCGGTGGTGGTGGGTTTACTCTGGTTGGTGGTACGGTGTATACCATTGCCGGCGCCGATACGGGTACGGTTGATGGTATTGTTTTTGCTGATTGGGCCAATCTTACCGGTAGCGAGGGTGATGATAGTTTCACCTTCGGTGCAGCTGGCTCGCTATCTGGTTTTATTGATGGTGCTGCGAGTACGAACGATGAAATTAACTACTCCGCTTTGGCCAGCAAGACACTGGACATCAGTAACTTGACCAACATTGAGCGGGTTGCGGGTGGCAATAGCGGGTTTACTTTAGTTGGCGGTACAGTGTATGCCGTTACCGGTGCTGATGCCGGTACAGTCGATGGTATCGCCTTCACTGGCTGGGCCAATCTCACCGGCAGTAGCGGCGATGACAGCTTCACCTTCGGCGCAGCTGGCATGTTGTCTGGGGTGATTGATGGTGCTAATGGTGGCAGCGATACAATAAATTATGCATCAATTGCAGGTGCGTTTAATTTGGATCTAGCGGCTCCGGGTTTTATTGGTATTGATGAGGTTATTGGAGGAGGAAATGCCTTCACTATCAGTAATGGACGAGCATTTAATTTGACCGGGAATAATAGTGGTACGGTTGATGGTATTAGCTTTATTAATTGGGCGAATTTAGTGGGTTCTGCAGCTGCGGATACCTTCGTATTGTCGGGAGGTACGCTAGACGGAGGTATTGATGGGGGGTTGGGTGACGATACGCTTTTTGGTGTTGATGGTCGTAACCATTCATTTGTTTTTGCCAATATAGATTCAGCATTGGTGGATGGTATTAACGTAACCGCTGTGGAGAATTACCGCGGTGGTAGCGGCAATGACACCTTTACTATTGATTCGATTGTTAATGCGAACATTGACGGTGGTGCTGGTAACGACAGCTTTGTGATTGGTGGTAGTGCTGTGGTCAGCGCCTTAAGTGGAGGTGCTGATACTGACGTGGTTTCCTTTGTGGGTGATGAGTCCAATTGGGATTTTTCTGCTGCTAATCCGTCAATAAATGGTATCGAGTTGCAGCTGATGGAGTTGTTTGAAGACAAAGCAGTAGTCGCAATGAATGTTATTGCGACAAAAGGGGCTTCTATTGATGCAGGTCTAATTAATTTTGACAATGGTTTGGCTCTTTCTTACTTGTCGGCAGGTGATTTGTCGCTACGGGGTAGCAGCCTGGATATTGATAGCTTGGAGCGTGGCGGGGATATCAGCCTTATCGCGGATGCGATCACAGTCCGTGGAAATCTATCTGGCCAAAATCTGGCTGTTGTAACGACGGGCGATGTATTTTTGAGTGATGTGGCTGCGACGACAGCAGTATTGGATGTGGGTGGACAGCTGGAGGTGGCGCAGTTGAATACCGGCAGCTTGTCGATCGTTGATGCGGCCCATGTGATGCTTGGCTCGATAACATCGGGTGTAGTTGGTGTTAATTCCAGGGGTGGAGTGGTTGCACAGAGTCTTGTTGCGACGGACTTGGATATAACGGCGGCTGGAGATGTGGCATTGAATACCTCGACACAGGGCGTGGTTAATATTTCGTCGGTGTTTGGTAATGTTGCGCTGATTGAGTCAGGTGATTTGCGCGTAGGTAATATTAGCGCGACGGGTAATAGTAGTCAGATAAGTGTGCAGGCCCAGGGTGATATCGTGTTTGATACCGTAGGTACTCAATCCAGGAGCAGCGGAAGTGTGCTGATACGCAGTGAGCGCGGTAGTATCTATGCTGATCGCGAATTAGATGAAGCGTTGCGGGGAGATGTAGATATTGTCGCGGGGCAGATAGCTGTAGAGTCTGCGTTTGGGGAGGTAGGGCGGTTTAATCGCCCCATAGTGCTGGATAGTGTTGGCTCTTCAGAGGTGCTTAATGCCAGGCCATTCGTTAACGCCAGAGGTGGTACACCAAAGGTTAATGTGAGTGGCGGTGTGCTCGGCTCTAGTGCTTTGGATGTTGCGTCCTCGTCAAGTTTAAATAGTGCGGTACAGGCTTTAATCGATACATTGGTAGAAGTTGACCCTGGTGTTTTTAAGGATGATCGTCTAGTAGAGCTTGATGATGATGCGCTAGCTTTGCCACAATCGCAGCAATCAGAATAAATAAATGACAAAAGGGCTATCCAGATTAAATATTTCCTGTATAGTGCGCGGCCTGACTAGCTTTTTCTGAAAGCTATTTAAGGTTTGAAGCGCTAGTGTCTACGGTATTTATAAAAACACGTGACATTAGATGAGATTAGGTCATGAATATTGTTGACAGCGCTCGGGTCAATCATTAGAATGCGCCTTCCTTTTTTCGGGTAGCCCTAGCCAATGTTAGTGAGCCCCTGTTAAAACACGATTGGAGTTTGGTCAGTGCAGAATCAGCGAATCAGAATTCGTTTAAAGGCTTTTGACCATCGCCTAATCGACGTATCTACCGAAGAAATCGTAGAGACAGCAAAGCGTACCGGCGCGCAGGTTCGTGGACCAATTCCACTGCCAACACGCAAAGAGCGTTTTACTGTACTGGTTTCACCGCACGTGAATAAGGATGCTCGTGATCAATACGAGATCCGCACTCATAAGCGTTTGCTAGATATTGTTGAGCCAACTGAAAAGACGGTAGATGCGTTGATGAAGTTGGACTTGGCGGCTGGTGTAGAAGTTCAGATTAGCTTGGGTTAAAAGCTTCGCGGCTTTAATCGATAAGAGCGAAATCAAAAACACAATATAAGTTAGACCCGCTCGGGGTCGTCCCCGAGTCGTGTAACGTACTCTTAACCTGTTGGGTTAAAGAGCACGGCCATAGAGGGTAAGCCCCGTACACTGTGAGGTTGTAAAATGACAATTGGTTTGGTTGGCCGTAAAAGCGGCATGACCCGCGTCTTTACAGACGAGGGCATATCTATACCGGTAACTGTGATTGAGGTAACTCCCAATCGCGTTACGGGTGTCAAAACTAGCGATAATGATGGCTACTCTGCAATCCAGGTAACAGCTGGTTCACGCAAAGCATCTCGCGTATCAAAGTCTCAGGCTGGTTTGTTTGCTAAAGCAAGCGTAGAAGCTGGTCGTGGTCTTTGGGAATTTCGCTTGGGTGATGGTGATGAGGCTCCTGCAGTGGGTGCTGAGTTGACTGTTGCTACTTTCGAAGTTGGACAAAAAGTTGATGTAACTGGGCAGTCTAAAGGTAAAGGTTTTCAGGGCGGTATTAAGCGCTGGAACTTCACCATGCAAGACGCTACGCACGGTAACTCGCTATCTCACCGTTCGAACGGTTCTATTGGTCAGTGTCAGACTCCTGGTCGCGTTTTCAAAGGTAAGAAAATGTCGGGCCATATGGGTGCTGAGCGCGTAACTGTGCAAACACTTGAAGTTGTTCGTGTCGATGCAGCAAAAAACATTATATTGATTAAGGGTGCTGTTCCGGGCGCTCCAGGCGGTGATGTTATTGTTCGTCCTGCTATTAAAGTTAAGGGGGCTTAATCCATGGAATTAGCAACCTTTACAGTTGGTAATAAAGCGGCAACAGGTGCTGTTGAAGTTTCTGATGCGACCTTTGCTAAAGAATTTAACGAAGACTTGGTTCATCAGGTTGTAACTGCCTACTTGGCAGGTGCACGTCAAGGTACTCGCGCCCAGAAGAACCGTGCTGCGGTATCTGGTGGTGGTAAGAAGCCTTGGCGTCAAAAAGGCACTGGTCGTGCTCGTGCGGGCACTATTCGCTCACCAATCTGGCGTTCAGGTGGTGTGACGTTTGCAGCTCAGCCGCAAGATCATTCGCAAAAAGTAAACAAGAAAATGTATCGCGCCGCCATGCGCTCAATACTTTCTGAGCTGGCTCGTCAAGAGCGCTTGATTGTAGTTGAAGAGTTGGTGTTAGCTGAGCCTAAAACCAAGTTGTTGGTTTCAATGCTTGACGGTTTAGGTTTGAGCGGTGCATTGCTGGTGTCAGAAGACGTTTCTGATAATTTATACCTTGCTTCACGCAACCTGCATAAAGTAGGTGTGGTAGATGTTGATGGTGTGGATCCAGTGAGCCTAATTGCTGCAGATAAAGTGGTTATCACTGTGCCTGCACTGAAGAAATTTGAGGAGTTACTGGGATGAATGCAGAGAGACTGTATACGGTTCTAAGAGGCCCTCATATTTCTGAGAAGGCGGCTATGAATGAAGATCAAGTTGTCTTTAAAGTTGCAGTTACTGCAACTAAGTTAGAAGTAAAAAAGGCTGTTGAAAAATTATTCAAAGTTAAAGTCGAAGGCGTTAAGACTGTTAACGTCAAAGGCAAGGTTAAGCGGAATAAGTTTGGTTTGGCTGCAAAGCCTAGCTGGAAAAAAGCTTACGTACGCTTAGCGCAGGGTCAGGAAATTGACTTTGCGGTAATAGATTAATCAGGGGTTAAAGTCAGATGGCAATTGTAAAATCAAAACCGACATCTCCTGGTCGCCGCCATGTAGTCAGAATAGTACATGCTGATTTGCATAAGGGTGCGCCTTACGCGCCTCTTTTAGAAGCGCAAAGCAGAAATGGCGGTCGTAATAATAATGGTCGCATCACTACTCGTCACGTCGGTGGTGGTCATAAGCAGCATTATCGCCTAATTGATTTTAAGCGTAATAAAGATGGTATTCCTGCGACAGTTGAGCGTCTGGAGTACGATCCAAACAGAACTGCAAATATCGCTTTAGTTTTGTATGCGGATGGCGAGCGTCGTTACATTATTGCGCCAAAAGGCATGAAGGCTGGCGATCCATTGATGTCAGGTGATGCGTCGGCCATTAAACCTGGGAATGCATTGCCGTTGCGCAATATTCCAGTGGGTAGCGTTATACACTGTATTGAGATGAAGCCTGGTAAAGGTGCGCAGATTGCACGTAGTGCCGGTACGTCCGCTCAGTTGGTGGCTCGCGAAGGTCAGTATGTAACAGTGCGTTTACGTTCGGGCGAAATGCGTAAGATTTTGTCAGAGTGTCGTGCGACATTGGGTGAAGTATCCAATAGTGAGCATAGCCTGCGTAAACTGGGTAAGGCTGGTGCGTCGCGTTGGCGCGGTGTTCGTCCTACAGTTCGCGGTGTTGCTATGAACCCGGTAGATCACCCGCATGGTGGTGGTGAAGGTCGTACTTCAGGTGGTCGTCACCCAGTATCACCTTGGGGTATGCCAACCAAGGGTTATAAGACTCGCAAAAATAAGCGTACTAATAACTTGATCGTACGCAAGCGTAACGCTCGTTAAGAGCTTTAAAAGATAAAGAGGAAGGTGCTGTGCCACGTTCACTAAAAAAAGGTCCATTTATAGATCTTCATTTAATGAAGAAGGTCGAGACTGCGATTGAAAGCAATGACAAGCGTCCTATTAAGACTTGGTCGCGTCGCTCGATGATCTCTCCAGATATGGTGAGTCTGACAATCGCTGTACACAATGGTCGTCAGCATGTCCCTGTCTTTGTAACTGAAGATATGGTTGGTCACAAGCTGGGTGAGTTCGCTGCTACTCGTACTTATCGCGGTCATGCTGCTGATAAGAAAGCTAAGCGCTAATTCACTTTATTTGAAGACAAGGTAAAGAGTGATGGAAGTTTCAGCAAAATTAACTGGCGCGCAAATTTCTGCACAAAAAGTGCGGTTGGTCGCTGACCAGATTCGTGGCAAAAATGTTGAAGAAGCCCTGGATATTCTGGAATTCAGCAACAAAAAAGGCTCGGATCTTATTAAGAAGATTTTAAACTCTGCGATTGCTAATGCAGAGCATAACGAAGGTGCTGATGTTGATGAGTTAAAAATATCAACCATCTTCGTTGACGAAGGTAGAACCTTAAAACGCCTACGTCCACGAGCTAAAGGTCGTGCAGATCGCATTTTAAAGCGCTCTTGTCACATTACCGTTAAAGTTAGCGACAGCCAAGATTAATTAGGAGACGACCAGATGGGCCAGAAAGTACATCCCACAGGCATACGTTTAGGCATTACCAAAGAGCACACCTCTGTATGGTATGCAGATGGGCGTGCTTATGCCGAACATCTGATCAACGATCTAGAAGTTCGTGAGTTTCTTCAAAAGAAGCTTGAGAGTGCGTCAGTAAGCCGTATTGTTATTGAGCGTCCAGCACAGACTGCTCGTATAACCATACACACAGCTCGCCCGGGTATTGTTATCGGCAAAAAGGGTGAAGATGTAGATAAGCTACGTAAAGAATTGGCTGCAAAAATGGGTGTGCCCGTGCACATCAATATCGAAGAAATTCGTAAGCCTGATTTGGATGCTAAGCTTGTAGCGCAAAATGTTGCGGGTCAGTTAGAACGTCGCGTAATGTTTCGCCGTGCCATGAAGCGTGTTGTGCAAAATGCGATGCGCCAAGGTGCTGAAGGTATCAAGATTCAGGTTAGTGGCCGTGTTGGCGGTGCTGAGATTGCACGTACTGAATGGTATCGTGAAGGTCGAGTGCCATTGCATACACTGCGTGCAGATATCGATTATGCGACTTATGAAGCTGCAACTACCTACGGAATTATTGGCGTTAAAGTCTGGATCTTCAAAGGTGAAGTGATAGGCGGTGCGGCAGCAGAGCCCGAAGTCAAAGGTAAAAAAGGCGCTAGCAACTAATCATTGCTAATCATAAGTTTTAAGTAAAAGAATTAAGGGTAAGGGTTCAGCAAATGCTACAACCTAAACGTACAAAATTTCGCAAGATGATGAAGGGCCGTAACCGTGGTTTGGCTCATCGCGGCAGTAAAGTAAGCTTTGGTGAGTATGGCCTAAAAGCCATCGGCCGTGGTCGAATTACGGCTCGCCAAATTGAATCGGCGCGTCGTGCAATGACTCGTCATATTAAACGTGGTGGTAAAATTTGGATTCGTGTATTTCCAGATAAGCCTATTACTCAAAAGCCTCTTGAAGTTCGTCAAGGTAAAGGTAAGGGTAATGTGGAGTACTGGGTGGCACAGGTTCTACCTGGCAAGGTTTTATACGAAGTTGAGGGCGTTAGTGAAGAAATAGCTCGCGAAGCTTTTGCTTTGGCCGCAGCGAAGATTCCACTTGCAACCACTTTTGTTAAACGGTCGGTAATGTGATGAAAGCTACTGAATTACGTGAAAAATCTTTAGAAGAGCTGAATGCTGAATTGCTAAAGCTGCGAGAAGGTCAGTTCAAACTGAATATGCAGAAGGCGACTGGGCAGCTTGCTCAGACCCATCTGTTAACACAGGCTCGCAAAGATATAGCACGGGTTAAAACTGTGCTTTCAGAAAAAGCAGGTAAATAACATGTCAACAACAGAAAGCGGAACTCGTATAGCCACGGGTAAAGTGGTTAGCGACAAAATGGATAAAACCATTACAGTGCTTGTCGAGCGTAAAGTTAAGCACCCTCTTTATGGTAAGTACCTTGTTCGTTCATCTAAGCTACATGCCCATGATGAGAACAATGACTGTAAAATAGGTGATTTTGTTACGGTTTCTGAGACTCGTCCTTACTCCAAGACTAAAACTTGGAAGCTGGACAAGATCGAAGAGCGTGGTATACAGGTTTAATTCCACCCCAGCGGGTTATGTTCTCGGTGATTTTAAAGCCGGGGCGCGGTTAAAAGGTTTGGAGTAAAAGATGATTCAAACAGAATCGTATTTAGATGTTGCAGATAACAGTGGCGCACGTCGGGTTATGTGTATCAAAGTGCTGGGTGGCTCTCATCGCCGTTATGCGCGAATTGGTGATCTGATCAAAGTTACTGTAAAGGAAGCTATTCCGCGCGGTAAGGTTAAGAAAGGCCAGGTAATGACAGCGATTGTTGTGCGGACTAAAAAAGGTGTTCGTCGTCCAGACGGGTCACTGATTAAGTTCGATGATAACGCAGCTGTTATTTTGAATGCCCAGAATGCCCCCATTGGTACTCGTATCTTTGGACCAGTAACCCGCGAATTGCGCGGTGAGAAATTCATGAAAATTATCTCTCTAGCTCCTGAAGTATTATAGTTAATACTTGTCGAGAGAGAGCGAAGAGAGTTGAGGATCGGAAATGCGTAAGATAAAGCGGGATGACGAAGTGATCGTCTTAGCTGGCAAAGACAAGGGTAAACGTGGCAAGGTTGTTCGCCAGGTTGGTGAGGACCGTATGATTGTTTCTGGAATCAATATGATTAAGAAACATCAAAAGCCTAACCCCCAAGCTAATATTGCTGGCGGTATTATTGAAAAAGAAGCTGCGATTCAGATTTCAAACATAGCGATATTTAATTCCGCTACAGCGAAAGCCGATCGTGTGGGTTTTAAAGTTGAGGATGGCAAAAAAGTGCGCATCTTCAAGTCCAACGGCGAACAGATTGACGCTTAAGCTTTTAGCTTGGGGCGACAAAGCAAAGAGAGCTGGGAATAGTAATGTCTAATTTAAAAGAAGTTTACAACACAGAGATTCGGGCAAAGCTAAAAGAAGAGCTGAACCTGAAGAACGTGATGGAAGTGCCTCGTATTACTAAGATCACCTTAAATATGGGTGTTGGTGAAGCTCTGGGAGATAAAAAAATCCTCGAGAACGCTGTAAGTAATATGGAACAAATCAGCGGCCAAAAAGTAGTGATTAACAAGGCTCGTAAATCTGTTGCAGCGTTTAAAGTACGTGAAGGCTGGCCGATAGGATGTAAAGTTACTCTACGCAGTGAGCGTATGTACGAGTTTCTAGAGCGCTTGATTAGCATTTCTATTCCTCGTATTCGCGATTTTCGTGGGATTAGTCCCAAGTCATTCGATGGTCGTGGTAACTTTGCGATGGGCGTGACCGAGCAGATTATATTTCCAGAAATAGATTATGACAAAATCGACAAGCTACGTGGTATGGACATTACCATCACCACTACTGCAAGAAACAATGCAGAAGGCTTGGCTTTATTGAAAGCATTTAATTTTCCATTTAAGAACTAAAGGTATAGCGATTATGGCAAAGCAATCAATGATCGCACGCGAGAAAAAGCGCGAAGAAACTGTAAAGAAATTTGCGGCTAAACGTGCTGATCTGAAGGCGATTATTCGCAGTCAAGACGCGAGCGATGATGAAAAGTGGAATGCGCAGATTAAGCTGCAAAAGCTTCCGCGTGATGCTAACCCTGTTCGCCAGCGGAATCGGTGTCAGCTTACAGGTAGGCCCCATGGTGTATATCGTAAGTTTGGCTTGTGTCGTAACAAGTTGCGTGAGGCGGCTATGCGTGGCGATGTGCCTGGACTGGTTAAGGCTAGTTGGTAATTATCTTGTCTTTGTTTCAGTAAGAAATTGATAAGACAAAGGTTTTAGGAGCAAATATATGAGCATGCAAGATCCCATCGCGGATATGCTGACCCGGATTCGTAACGCGCAGATGGCTGGTAAGCCTGATGTAGCTATGCCAGCTTCCAAGTTGAAATCAGCACTCGCTGCTGTATTGCAAGATGAAGGCTACATCGCCGGTTCACATCGCGAAGAAGTTAATGGTAAGCCCAGTTTAGTTATTGAGCTTAAGTATTTCCAAGGTAAGCCGGTTATTCTTGAAATAGACCGGGTTAGTCGTCCAAGTTTGCGCACTTATGCTGGAAAAGATGAGTTGCCGAAAGTACGTAATGGATTGGGTGTGGCAATTGTATCCACGTCTCAAGGTGTGATGACTGATCGTGCTGCACGTGCTGCTGGTGTTGGCGGTGAAGTATTGTGTACGGTTTTTTAATTTAGGCTGCCTTTTAATTTAGAAAATGAGTTTAGGACTATGTCTAGAGTAGCAAAAAGCCCAGTTGTCATTCCTGCAGGCGTTGAAATCAAGTTTAATGGTCAAGATTTGACTGTTAAAGGTGGTAACGGAAGCTTGTCTTGGGATGTGCACGAGAAGGTTGAAGTTAAGCAAGAAGAAAATACGTTAGTGTTTAGTGGCCGTAATGATGACAAGGAAGCTTGGGCATTGGCAGGTACTACTCGTTCTTTAGTGAATAATATGATCACTGGCGTAAGTACAGGATTCGAGAGAAAACTGGTATTAAACGGTGTTGGTTATCGTGCTAAATCAACTGGTAATGTCCTTAGTCTGACTTTGGGTTTTTCTCACCCAGTTGACTATGAGCTGCCAGAAGGTGTAACTGCAGATACGCCCTCTCAAACAGAGATCGTTCTAAAATGTGCGGATAAGCAAAAGCTTGGACAGGTTGCCGCAGACATTCGCGCATTCCGTCCGCCTGAGCCTTATAAAGGTAAAGGGATTCGTTATTCCGATGAGAACGTTCGTCGTAAAGAAGCTAAGAAGAAGTAAAGGTTAGGTAATCAGTATGAGCGACAAGAAAACTTCAAGATTGCGCCGTGCTCGTCGTGCTCGCGCAAAGATGCGTGAGCTGGGCGCTAACCGCCTGAGCGTTTACCGCTCTTCGCAGCACATTTACGCACAAATTATTGCGCCACAAGGCGACAAGGTACTGGCCAGTGCTTCTACACTGGATAAGAGCTTGCGTAGTGCAAGTACCGGTAATGCAGAAGCTGCTGCGAACGTGGGTAAGTTGATCGCTGAGCGTGCTCAAGCCGCTGGCATCACTAGCGTTGCTTTCGACCGTAGTGGTTTTAAATACCATGGCCGTATTAAGGCTTTGGCAGATGCTGCCCGTGAAGGCGGCCTTCAATTCTAAGGTTTTGAACGATGGCATTTAATGATTCTAAAAAACAGGATGATTCTGAAGGCTTACAAGAGAAGCTAGTTCAGGTTAACCGTGTTGCAAAAGTTGTAAAAGGTGGCCGAATCTTCGGTTTCACAGCACTTACTGTAGTAGGTGATGGTCAGGGCAAGGTTGGCTTTGGTCGTGGTAAAGCACGTGAAGTGCCAGTAGCTATTCAGAAAGCTATGGAAGCGGCTCGTCGTAATATGATTAGCGTTGACCTTAATGGCGATACCATCCAGTATGCTATTAAAGCTAACCATGGTGCTTCTAAAGTGTTCATGCAGCCTGCGTCACAAGGTACAGGTGTTATTGCCGGTGGTGCTATGCGTGCAGTGCTTGAATTGGCTGGTGTGCATAACGTATTAGCTAAATGTTATGGCTCCACTAATCCGGTTAACGTTGTTCGCGCTACATTCAAAGCGCTTGAGACAATGGCTTCTCCTGAGCAGGTGGCAAATCGCCGCGGTAAAACAGTTGAAGAAATTTTAAACTAGAGTTTTTTCGCTGTAACTAAGCAGCGGAAAAATTTAAGCGGCTCTTAGAGTTGCTGAATATCAAGGTTATAGAAATGGCCAACAAAACAATCAAAGTTACACTGCTCCGCAGTACGGCTGGGCGTTTAAAAGCGCATAAAGCTTCTGTAGCAGGTTTGGGTTTACGCCGTATTAATCACTCTGTTGAAGTAGAAGATACGCCTTCTGTTCGCGGCATGATTAATCAAGTCAGCTATTTAGTAAGAGTTGAGGAATAATCATGACTGACGAATTGCGTTTAAATACATTAAGCCCTGCGCCAGGTAGCACCCACAGTTCCAAACGTGTTGGTCGTGGTATCGGTAGTGGTCTCGGCAAAACCAGTGGTCGTGGCCATAAAGGTCAAAAGTCTCGTACTGGTGGTAGCGTGCGTCCAGGTTTTGAAGGCGGTCAGATGCCTATGCAAAAACGCTTGCCGAAATACGGTTTTACTTCTCGTATATCGCGCGTTACTGCTCAGGTTCGCACTAGTGAATTGACCCAGCTGGCTGATGAAGTTATTGATTTGACTGCACTTAAGAGGGCTGATCTTGTCGGTACTCATATTGAGCGCGCTAAGATTTTCCTGTCAGGTGAGCTGACCAAGCCGGTTACGATTAAAGGTTTGGGTGTGACCAAGGGTGCTCGTGAAGCAATTGAAAAAGCCGGCGGAAAAGTCGAAGAATAAGTCTGAGGTATAAATGAAAACAGGGCTGCTATCCGGCGGGAAGCAATCTGGACTGGGCGAGCTTATGGCTCGCCTTCGTTTTGTATTGCTAGCCATAATTATTTATCGGATCGGTACACATATACCGGTGCCTGGGATTAATCCAGACCGAATCGCAGCAATGTTTAATCAGAACCAGGGCACAGTCCTTGGCCTGTTTAATATGTTTTCTGGTGGTGCCTTGGAGCGCATGAGTATATTGGCGCTAGGTATTATGCCGTATATTAGCTCGTCGATTATCATGCAGCTTATGTCTGCTGTTAGTCCACAGCTTGAGGCCTTGAAAAAAGAAGGCGAATCCGGGCGTCGCAAGATAAGCCAGTACACGCGTTATTTGACGGTTATATTAGCAACTGTACAAGGTACGGGCATGATCGTAGGTCTTGCCAATTCTGGAATGGCTTATACGGTAGGCTTTTCATTTTATTTTACTGGTGTTGTGTCACTGGTAACCGGCGCAGTTTTCATGATGTGGCTGGGTGAGCAGATCACTGAGCGCGGTATAGGTAATGGTATATCGCTGCTGATTTTTGCTGGTATTGTTGCGGGCTTACCCTCTGCTATTGGTCAATCGATTGAGCAGGCGAGACAGGGTGAGATCAACATATTGGTGCTGTTGCTTATTTTGGCTTTGGCGATAGCGGTTGTTTATTTGGTAGTGTTTATTGAGCGCGGCCAGCGTCGCATTACAGTGAATTATGCCAAGCGACAACAGGGTAACCGTCTAGTACAAGGACAGCAAAGTCATCTGCCAATGAAGGTTAATATGGCGGGTGTTATCCCGGCGATATTTGCTAGCTCATTATTGTTGTTTCCTGCGTCGATTGCTCAGTGGTTTGGGCAAAGTGAAGGAATGGAGTGGTTGCAAGAAGTATCCTTGGCCATTGGTCCAGGCCAGCCATTGAATATACTGCTGTTTACTTTGTTAATTGTTTTCTTCTGTTTTTTCTATACGGCATTAATGTTTAATCCGAAGGAAGTTGCAGATAATTTAAAACGTTCTGGTGCGTTTTTGCCAGGTATACGTCCAGGTGAGCAGACTGCTAGCTATATTGATGGCGTGTTAACTCGTTTGACTATTTTTGGCTCAATGTATATTGCTCTGGTTTGTTTAATGCCCCAGTTCTTGGTGGTTATGTGGAACGTACCATTCTATTTGGGCGGTACATCATTATTGATTGTTGTGGTTGTTGTTATGGACTTTATGTCACAGGTTCAATCGCATTTGATGTCTCATCAATATGAGTCAATGATGAAAAAAGCAAACTTGAAAAATTATGGTAAAGGTCGCGGTTGATTAATAAGCAGTTTTGCTGTTGTTAGTTCATTTCGGCTTTGTTGAAAGCTCTCCTTAATTGAGAGCGTGTTGGAGAAGTAAAATGAAAGTCCGTGCTTCTGTGAAGAAAATTTGTCGTAACTGTAAAGTTGTTCGTCGTAAGGGTGTTGTTCGCGTTATCTGTACTAGCGAACCTCGTCACAAGCAACGTCAGGGTTAAACCATTAGGTTTAGCAATAGGTTACGTTCAGGTTGATTTTTTTTTAATCTGACGCTAAACTGTCGCGCCGTTTAAGCAGGTGGGTTTATTGTTTGTCCTAGTGGCAAAAGTAAATCTCTGATTAGCTGGGATCCCATTAAAACGGGTTAAGTGGTCAGTTTAGGGTTACCTCTGTGAAAGTATGATCTCTCCAGAGATAAGCAAACGAAAGTTTTGGAGTAAATTGGATGGCTCGTATAGCTGGTGTCAACATCCCCGATCATAAACATGCGGTGATCTCGTTGACCTATATCTATGGTGTCGGTCGCCCTACGGCCAGGCAAGTATGTGTCGCCACGGGTATTAACGAAGATGTAAAAATTGGCGATTTAACAGAAGAGCAGCTCGATACGCTTCGTTCTGAAATCGGTAAGTTAAGCGTCGAAGGTGATCTACGTCGTGAAGTGTCAATGAACATTAAGCGTTTATTGGATTTGGGTTGTTACCGTGGCTTGCGTCATCGTAAGAGCTTGCCACTACGTGGTCAGCGCACCAAAACAAATGCTCGGACACGTAAAGGTCCTCGTAAGCCAATTCGGAAGTAATTAAGTTCGCTTAAATCTTCGAAGGCTAAATAAACAAGTAATTTGAAATAATTACTTTAGTGTAGCTACATCACTATTGTAGTGCTGATATTAGAGTAGGAATATATGGCTAAAGATAAAAAGCCGGCCCGTAAAAAGGTCAAAAAGACAGTTGTGGACGGCATCGCGCATATTCACGCTTCTTTTAATAACACCATCATCACCATTACTGATCGCCAAGGTAATGCGCTTAGCTGGGCAACTGCTGGTGGATCAGGTTTCCGCGGTTCACGTAAAAGTACTCCTTTCGCTGCTCAGGTAGCGGCAGAGCGTGCTGGTATCGCCGCCCAGGATTATGGTTTAAAGAATCTTGACGTTGAAGTTAAAGGTCCCGGCCCAGGTCGTGAGTCCGCAGTTCGAGCTTTGAACAACGTTGGCTACAAGATTGGTAGCATTAATGACGTAACGCCGATTCCTCACAACGGCTGTCGTCCACCTAAAAAACGTCGCGTCTAGTTATTAAAAGCAGCAAGAGAATACAGGAATACCATTATGGCTAGATATTTAGGCCCAACGTGTAAACTGTCTAGAAGAGAAGGTACTGATCTGTTCTTGAAGAGCGGTGTGCGTCCTCTAGACTCAAAGTGTAAAGCTGAAACTGCACCAGGTGTTCATGGTGCTCGTCGTGGTCGTTTATCTGACTACGGTGTTCAGTTACGTGAAAAACAAAAAGTTCGTCGTATGTATGGCGTACTTGAGAAGCAGTTTCGTAATTACTATAAAAAGGCAGCCCGTTTAAAAGGCGCTACTGGTGAGAACTTACTGCAATTATTAGAAAGCCGTTTGGACAATGTGGTATATCGCATGGGCTTTGGTTCTACTCGGGCCGAATCGCGTCAATTGGTATCGCATAAAGCAATCTTGGTAAATGGCGAAGTGGTTAACATTGCTTCTTACCAAGTTCAAGCTGGTGATAAAGTTGCTGTTCGTGAAAAAGCGAAGCAACAGCTGCGTGTTAAACACTCTATCGAGTTAGCCTCCCAGCGTGGCGATTCTGAATGGATTGAAGTTAATGCAGGCAGCATGGAAGGTACTTATAAGGCGCAGCCTGATCGCGCTGATTTGTCTTCCGAGATCAATGAAAGTTTGATTGTTGAATTGTACTCCAAGTAACTTGGTTGCTTGGTTTTGATTCGATAATCTGAAGGACTAATACTACACAGGTGTCCATATGCAGAGTGCAGTGAACGAATTTTTAACGCCACGCGTTATCGCCGTAGACGAAGTAAGCCCGACTCGCGCCAAAGTGACTTTGGAACCTTTGGAGCGTGGTTTTGGCCATACTTTAGGTAATGCCTTACGTCGTATACTGTTATCTTCGATGCCCGGTTGCGCCGTTACAGAAGTCGAAATAGACGGTGTGTTGCACGAGTACAGTGCTATTGAAGGTGTGCAGGAAGATGTAATTGAAATCCTGCTCAACTTGAAAGGCGTGTCTATTTTGATGCACGGTAAAGATGAAGCAGTTTTAAGTTTGAGTAAATCTGGGGTAGGCCCTGTTACAGCAGGTGATATTCAGGTTGATCACGATATTGAAATCACTAATCCTGATCACGTTATCGCAAACTTAAACGAAGCTGGTGCTTTGAACATGAAGCTAACGATCGCTCGTGGTCGTGGTTATGTACCTGCTGATGCGCGTCAAAGCGATGATGAAGAAACACGTAGCATTGGTCGCTTGCAGTTAGATGCATCCTTTAGTCCTGTGCATCGTGTTGCTTATGTTGTTGAAAGTGCCCGTGTAGAGCAGCGTACCGATCTGGATAAGTTAGTCTTAGACCTAGAGACTAATGGCACTATTGATCCAGAGGAAGCTATTCGTCGCGCAGCAACTATCTTACAGCAGCAGCTGTCTGTGTTTGTTGATCTTGAAAGCGAGAAAGAAGCTGAGCCAGTTGAAGAGGAAGATGAGGTTGATCCAATCTTGTTGCGTCCTGTGGATGATCTTGAGCTTACAGTACGTTCGGCCAACTGTTTGAAAGCTGAAAATATTTATTACATTGGTGATTTGGTTCAGCGTACTGAAGTTGAACTGCTTAAAACCCCGAACCTGGGTAAGAAGTCACTCACCGAAATCAAAGACGTTTTGGCGTCACGTGGTTTGTCGCTAGGTTTGCGTTTAGACAATTGGCCACCAGCTAGCCTGAAGAACGACGACAAAGTTCTCGCGTCATAATTTGTGTTAACGGCGGCATAAATTGCCGCTAACAAAAGCTATTTGAAGGAATTAGAGTCATGCGTCATCGTCATAGTGGCCGCCAACTAAATCGTAACAGCTCTCATCGCAAAGCGATGTTTCGCAATATGGTTAATTCTTTAGTTGAGCACGAGTTAATTAAAACAACTTTACCAAAAGCGAAAGAACTGCGTCGTTTTGCTGAGCCGTTAATTACTTTAAGTAAAACCGATTCAGTTGCGAACCGTCGTTTAGCCTTCGACCGTACACGTAGCAAAGGCGTTGTGGGTAAGCTATTTACCGATTTGGGGCCTCGCTATGTTGAGCGTCCAGGGGGTTATATTCGTATTCTTAAAGCCGGTTTCCGCACGGGCGATAAAGCGCCAATGGCTTATGTGGAGTTGGTCGATCGTCCTGTTGATGCAGTGGCGGAAGATGAAGAATAAACCAGGCTTTTAGTTTGGTAAAAACCGAGCTAATGCTCGGTTTTTTTTCGCCTGTCATTTATGCAAATCAGTTGAGTGGATGCTGGGCCATATGGTCTTTAATCAGGCTTGATTGCGAGAATATCGGTACGAATATGGCTTAAAATACCTTCGGCGGTATTGCCCATTATTTTCCCCTTTATCCCTTTTCTTCCTACCGTCCCAGTAACCACTAAGTCGGCTTTGAGTGCCTTGGCAATGCTGGCGATGACTTTGTCTGCTGGGCCTTGTTTTATGTGTAGCTGCTCTTTGCTAATGCCATATTGTTGGCAAAAAGCATCAATAGTGGGCTGTAAGCGCTTACGTTTCTTTTGTGCGTGTGTACGTGAGTCGATGATATCCATGTCAACGAGGGGTTGTGGAATAGAAAGTGAGAAGGCTATATGTACAACGTTATCGAGAGCGGAGGCTAAGGACTGGGCGTGTGCCATGATTTTGTGGTTAAGCTGCATTTTTGACTTGTCTGTTGTGCTGAAGTCTAGTGCAGCTAAGATATGTGCTTTTTTCTTCCAGCTTTTCTGGGCGGTAATTAAGACCGGCGCAGGGCATTCGCGTAGTAGTTGCCAGTCGGTTGGGGTGTACAGAAACGTTTCGCTGCGATTGGCTGATTTTATTACCATGCTAACTGGGTGGTGTTTACAGTAGTTGATAATATCTGAGCTGATATCTTTTCCCCACAGGGCGGTGGTTGTCACGGTGTGTGGGCTCGCGGATGATTTGATCAGCTCATTAAGTTGCTGCTGCCGATGCTCTATGAGGCTGGCTTTAAGGTCTTCAGGGCCATTAGAAGCAAGGTCAGAGTCGTCAAGGTTGTTGAGATTTGTATAACAAAACCCTAGCAGCGCTATATCAGCGCCGGTCTCTTTTTGTAAGGATAATGCGCGGGCTAGCGCAATATTTTTTCCACCTAATTTATCTGCTATGACAACAATAGTATCCATTAAGGCTCCGTAGCTAGGAATAGATAGTTGTTTGGTGTTTCCAAGTACAGGATAACCTATTATGGCGAATTATCCATGGTGGGCAGCAGAGGTGGGTGTGTAGATGTAGCCGGAACTTGTTTGTTCCGACTACTGGGGATGTTGCGGGGTTTTAGCGTAGAAACTTGCGGCGGATAAATAATCCAGCCAGGCCAAGGATAAGCAGTCCTAGCGAGCCTGGCTCAGGTACGTCATGGGCACAGCTCTGTTTTTTACAGTTGTCTTTATCCTTGTCTTTGTCTTTGTCTTTTTTATCACCACCTGAGTCATGGCCGCAGCCTGCAAAATGATCGCCTGAATGCTGGTGGTTGTTGCTATTACTATTGTTGTAGTTGCTGTTGTAACTATTGCCTCCGCCACTATTGTGGCCGCAATTTGGGTAGTGGTCGCCAGGATGGCCGCCGTTACTTCCCCAGTTACTATTCAGGTTGCTGTTCATATTACTATTCATATTGCTTTTCAGGTTGCTTTCCCAGCTATAGCTTGGGAGGCTAAAGCCTAGGCCAGTGATGAAAAGAAGTGTTATTACAAGTTGTTTAGTCATAACGAGAATCTTCTATGGTGGTTAAGTTGCCGAGCATCTATTGTGCTGCTATAGCTAAACTAGAGCAATAACAGGGCCAACATGACTTTTTCTTTTTAAATCAATGGGTTGAAGTTTTGGGGGTGAGGCATCGCCGGGCCTTGTGTAAGCTTTGTCGACAGGTATGGGGTTTGGTGCTGCCGTATCACTAATATTTGGGCAAAAGACCGTAGCGGTTGACTGGATAGCTGGTTTAGCCTGGGTGCTTAAATACCATTTTGTAGCAAATCAAGTCGGGATCGTTGGCGCTAATGGTTTTGCCAAGCTGGATGTAGCCTTGCCCGGTAAGTGGGTAAAACCCGTTTTTAATCATAATGCTGCTGGCGCGACCAATTTGTAGAGAGGTGCCGTTGGTGCTCTTATCGAGCAGGCCTACTTGGTTGTCTTGGAGCGTTAAGGTGCAGTGTTGTCGAGAGGCTTTGAGGTGATCAATGACGAGCTGGCACTGATCTGAATCTCGGCCCAATACGAAGGGTAGGTCAGTTAAGGCTATTTTGACTTCTTCGCCTCGATAGAACAATTCAAGGTGATCGAAGGGGGCGGTTGAGATATGAGTGATGCTGGTTGGTTCATTCATTGGGTGTTAGCTGCTTTTTATTAAAATAAAGGCTATTCAAATAAGACAAGTGCTTAATATAACCTGCAAGGCGGCTGATTAAAATGGATAAAAACATACTTTGCAGCTGTTTTAATCGTATTCGGGTGCCGTAGTTGGTGAAGCGTTTTATGGGTCTGGAATCCCGCGTCCTGATAAAATATTTCACCAGAGTTGACCACAGCGCTGGGGCTCAATGAGCTGGCCAGCAGAGGTGGTCGATGTTGATCCGCCAAAATATACTCAGTGAAGTTGCAGGCCAGTTACGCCAGCAAAGGCTTTAAAAATCGACCGGTATGCGAGTCTTTATTATCGCCAACCTCCTCCGGTGTGCCGACGGCAATAATTTGACCTCCTCCGCTGCCGCCTTCGGGCCCTAAATCAACCAGCCAGTCAGCGGTTTTAATCACATCTAAATTATGCTCGATAACTACAATGGTGTTGCCGTGGTCACGTAAATGGTGCAATACATTGAGGAGTTGCTGGATATCGTGAAAATGCAAGCCGGTGGTTGGTTCATCAAGAATATATAGAGTTTTACCTGTGTCGCGTTTTGATAATTCTTTTGATAGCTTCACTCGCTGTGCTTCACCACCTGACAAGGTTGTCGCAGCTTGGCCGAGACGGATATAGGACAAGCCCACATCAATCAGGGTATGCAGTTTTTTCGCGACAGCAGGAATGTTTTCAAAGAAGCTGCTGGCCTCTTCAATCGTCATATCGAGAACCTCGTGTATGGTTTTCCCTTTAAAGCGGATTTCCAGGGTTTCTCGATTGTAGCGCTTGCCTTTACAGATATCGCAGGGCACATACACATCGGGTAAAAAGTGCATTTCCACTTTGGTCACGCCGTCACCCTGACAGGCTTCACAGCGCCCGCCTTTAACGTTGAAGCTAAAGCGTCCGGCTTTATAGCCGCGTGAGCGAGCCTCCTGTGTGCCGGCAAACAGCTCGCGCACTGGCGTAAATATGCCGGTATAGGTCGCGGGGTTTGAGCGCGGTGTGCGGCCAATGGGGCTTTGGTCGATATCAATACATTTGTCGACTTGATCTAGTCCGGTGATCTCTTGATGTGGTGCCGCAGTTAAGGTTGATGCGCCGTTAAGCTCGGTGGCGGCAAGCGGGTATAAAGTGCCGTTGATCAGTGTTGATTTGCCCGAGCCGGAAACCCCGGTGACACAGGTCATTAGGCCGAGTGGGATTTGCAGGTCAACATTTTTTAAATTGTTGCCAGTAGCTCCTTTGATCTCAATGAGTTTGCTGCTGTCAAAGGCTATCCGTTTTGTAGGAACAGGGATTTTTTTTGCACCAGATAAATACTGTGCGGTTAGCGAGTTTTTGGCCTTGAGAACTTGTTGGTAGTTGCCCTGGGCGACCACTTCGCCGCCATGGACGCCAGCGCCAGGGCCGATATCGATGATATGGTCGGCCATGCGAATGGCCTCTTCATCATGCTCTACTACGATTACGGTATTGCCTAAATCGCGAAGATGTATCAGTGTTTTGAGCAGGCGTTCATTATCCCGTTGGTGCAAGCCGATGGAGGGCTCATCAAGGATATACATCACCCCGACTAAGCCGGCACCAATTTGGCTGGCTAGGCGAATGCGTTGAGCCTCGCCGCCGGATAGCGTGTCGGCGCTGCGGTTCAGGGTTAAATAATTAAGGCCGACGTCGACTAAAAAGGTAAAGCGCTCGCGCAACTCTTTTAAGATCTTGTCGGCTATTTTGCCCTGGCGTCCCTTGAGTTTTAACTGCGCAAAATAATCGCGGGCTTCGCCAACGGGCATGGCGACGATTGAGGGCAGGTCACGATCATTGATAAACACATGGCGGGCTTCACGTTTTAAGCGAGTGCCGCCGCAATCCGGGCAGGGCTGTGTGCTGAGGAATTTGGCGAGATCCTCCCGTACCATTTGCGACTCGGTATCGCGGTAGCGGCGCTCCATGTTAGGAATGATACCCTCGAAGGTATGGGTGCGCTGGAATACATCGCCGCGATCATTAACATAGCTGAAGCTAATTTCTTCTTTGCCGGAGCCCTGCAGAATAATCGACTGATATTTCTTTTTGAGTTTCTCAAAGGGGGTGTCAATATCAAACTGATAATGCTCGGCGATAGACTTCAGCATGTGAAAATAATACACGCTGCGTCGATCCCAGCCGCGAATCGCGCCTTCAGCCAAGCTGGCTTCGGGGTGGTGGATTAGGCGGCTTTGGTCAAAAAATTGTTTCACGCCTAAACCATCGCAGCCGCCACAGGCGCCAGCGGGATTGTTAAAGGAGAACAACCTTGGCTCCAGCTCGCTAATGCTATAACCGCATTGCGGGCAGGCAAACAGCGACGAGAACACGATGTCGGGCTGTTCGCCATCCATGAAGCTAATGGTGGCGGTGCCGCTGGCAAGCTCAATAGCGGTCTCGAAAGACTCAGCTAATCGTATTTGTAAATCATCGCGGACTTTAAAGCGGTCGACCACGGCCTCAATAGTATGTTTTTTGTTTTTCTCCAGTTCGGGTGCGTCGTCCAGGTCGACTACACGGCCATCTACTCGAGCCCTGACAAAACCGCTGGCGCGTAGCTGATCAAAGATGTGCAGGTGTTCGCCTTTACGTTCCTTGATGACGGGTGCTAGCAGCATCAGTTTGCTGCCTTCGGGTAGTGTTAGTACTGCATCGACCATTTGGCTTATGGTTTGTGCTTGTAGGGGCGCATTATGCTCTGGGCAGCGTGGCTCACCGGCGCGGGCGTATAGTAGACGCAGGTAGTCATAAATCTCGGTGATGGTGCCGACAGTAGAGCGGGGGTTGTGAGATGTGGATTTCTGCTCGATAGAGATCGCGGGAGATAAACCCTCAATATGATCAATATCGGGTTTTTCCATGATCGATAGAAATTGCCGCGCATAGGTAGAAAGCGATTCGACATAGCGGCGCTGCCCTTCAGCGTAGAGTGTGTCGAAGGCCAGCGACGATTTGCCCGAGCCTGAGAGTCCGGTGATGACAACCAGCTTATTGCGAGGAATATCTAAGTCGATATTTTTCAGGTTGTGGGTTCTGGCACCCCGAAGCAAAATTGTATCCATGGCTCTGCGTTACTCTGTGTGGCTGGTCCGATGATGGGTTAGCAGACAAGCTCTATTGCAAAACCGAGCATTATAAGTCTTCACGCCCAATAGAGGCAAAGCCCCAATGACTTATTTTGAAATAGAGGCAGTTATTTTAAGCCGATTTCAATCGATCCTTGGACTAGTCACGATTGGGTGCAGGGAGTATAGTTCAGGCCATTCCCTTTAAAGATTAACAGTTGGAGAGTTTCATGGCCCGCGGTGTGAATAAAGTTATTTTAGTTGGCAATTTGGGCGCCGATCCCGAGCAAAAATCTATGCCTAGTGGCAATGCTGTAACCAATATCACAGTGGCAACATCTGAAACCTGGAAGGACAAGCAAACCGGTCAGCCGCAAGAGCGTACCGAGTGGCATCGCGTAGTGTTCTTTAACCGTCTTGCCGAAATCGCTGGGCAGTACTTATCAAAGGGGTCAAAAGTTTATATCGAGGGTTCTTTGCGCACTCGTAAGTGGCAGGATCAAAGTGGGCAAGATCGCTACACTACCGAGATAGTAGCCAACGAAATGCAAATGCTCGATAGTCGCGGTAGTGGTGGTGGCCAGGGTGGCGATTATCAGGGTGGCTACGAGCAGCAAGCTCCACGTCAGCAAAATGATTATCAGCAAGCACCACAACAGGCACCTCGGCAGGCCCCTCCTCAGCAGTCGAGACCAGCGCCGCAGCAGCAGCCGGTAGCTCCTGCCGGTAATTTTGATGATTTTGATGATGACATCCCGTTCTAAAATAGGGCGGTAACCTTGTGAAAGTATTGATCATTGCGCTGGGTCCCCAGCTTCTCGGCGCCCTTGAGGCGCAGTTTGTTGTTCGTAGTCGAGCGTTTAAGTCAGTGGGTTTGGAGTGGTTGCAATCCTCCTCGCTAACCATACCCAGTGATATCGATATTGTGGTAAACACAGTGACCTTTGAGTGCCTGCAAGGTGGTCACGGTGATGGATGCGAGGCGTTAACGCTATTGGCGCAGGCCTGCGAGCAGTCTTCAACTCCCTTGATTCAGTTGTCCAGTAGTCGAGTATTTGATGGCACCAGTGGTCGTCATAAAGAAACCGATGTGGCAGCTCCTGGAAGCGCCCTTGGTGAGGCTCTATTCAACGCGGAAGAACTTCTGCGGGCCAGCTGCAATCGGCATATCATATTGCGTACAGGGCCTTTGTTTAGCAGTATGGGCGATAATTTGCTGACGGATTTAATCGCCAAATTTAAAGGTGGCGAGAGCTTGCGCTTATCGAATAAGGGTAAAAGCTGCCCCATGCATGCAAAGGATTTGGCAAGAGTGATCTCTGCAATAATTGATCAATTGAGTTGCGGTTGTGAGGCTTGGGGTACTTATCATTACTCCAGTACAGAGCCGATTAGTAGCTTTCAGTTTGCTGAAACGGTCCTGGCTGTTGCCTCACAATACATAGGCAGCGATAAGGATGATATGGCGCTTGAGCTGGTAGATGGTGATGGCGGAGATTGGGCCTGCCCCTTATTAAACTGTGAAAAAATATTAAATACCTTTGGTATTCAGCAGTTGTCGTGGCGATCCTTTATTGTGCCCGCGGTACAGGAGATCTTTGCGCAAGAAAAAACAACAAAGGAGCTTGGGCGTGGGGAATAGCAGCAGTAGTGAGCTACAAAGTTTAGGTATAGCCGTTTTGACCGTCTCGGATACGCGCAGCGAAGCAAACGATACCTCCGGTAAATTTTTAGTCGATAGCTTGCTGCAAGAGGGGCATCATTTAGTCGACAAAAAAATTGTTATCGATGATATCTATTTGATTCGTGCGGTGGTGTCGCAGTGGATAGCAATGCCTGAAGTGCAGTCGATACTGATTACTGGCGGTACAGGGTTTACCGGTCGTGACTCCACGCCTGAAGCGGTCAGCGTTTTATTTGATAAAACGGTTGAGGGGTTCGGCGAGTTATTTCGCTTTTTATCTTATGATGAAATTGGTACTTCAACTGTTCAGTCCAGAGCCCTCGCAGGCCTGGCGAATGAGACGGTTATTTTTTGTATGCCGGGCTCTACCGGTGCCTGCCAAACCGCGTGGGGGAAAATTATCCGAGAGCAGTTGGACAGTAGCCATCGGCCCTGTAATTTTGTGGGGGTATTAAAAACCCGCGCAGCGCAGCGCGACGAATAATGAGAGCGCCTTTGCAGCCCGTTGAAGATGCACTGGCGTTGATACTTGCCAGTGTTGAGCCTGTTACCGAGACTGAGTCTCTGCCCCTGTTGCAGGTCTTGGGGCGAGTGTTGGCGGTGGATCAAATATCTTCTATAAATGTTCCCCCTTGTGATAACAGCGCGATGGATGGTTATGCCGTGCGTTATAGTGATTTGGCTGCCACAGAGTCGCAAAGCTACCCGCCGTTAAAAGTCGCCCAGCGTATTCCTGCTGGGCAGATAGGTACCGCGCTGCTCCCTGGTACGGCAGCGCGGATCTTTACCGGTGCGGCGATTCCCGAGCAGGCGGACACGGTGGTGATACAGGAGAATGCAGCGTTATCGGCTGATGTTGTTCGCTTTAGTGGCAAGATTAGACGGGGCCAGCACATAAGGCCGCAGGGGCAGGATATTGCTGCGGGCAGCTTGGTTGTGGCCGCCGGGAAGTGTTTGCAGCCACAGGATATCGGCTTGCTGGCCTCGATTGGTGTGACCGAGGTGGCAGTGTTTAGGCGGCTTAAGGTGGCGGTGGTTTCTACTGGTGATGAGCTGGTAGAGCCTGGCCAGGCGCTGGCTGCGGGGCAGATTTATAATTCAAATCGATATACTCTGGCAGCGCTGGTGCAGGCACTGGGCTGCGAAGTGATCGATGGTGGTATCATTGCAGATAAGTTTGAAGCGACTTGCCAGCAATTGCAGCAACTAGCAGCACGGGTCGATTTGATCATTTCCTCCGGCGGCGTATCGGTTGGTGAAGAGGATCACGTAAAGGCTGCAGTTGAGGCGCTCGGTGAATTGGCGTTGTGGAAGTTAAATATTAAACCGGGTAAGCCCTTAGCTTTTGGGCGAGTAGGTCGCACTCCTTTTTTTGGTTTGCCGGGCAACCCCTCTTCTGTTTTTGTTACCTTTGCTTTGTTGGCGAGGCCCTATCTATTGCGCTATCAGGGTCGGCACGACGTTGCGCCGATCATTTCCTATGCGCAGGCAGATTTTGATTGGTCAGCAGCGGGAACTCGGCAGGAGTATTTGCGGGTAAAAATTGTTAATCGCCATCGAGAGGGTCAAGCTGCTGGTGCTGTCGATGTTTGTGCGCAGCTATACGACAACCAGAGCTCAGGCGTACTAGCGTCAGTCAGTTGGGCCAATGCCCTGTTAGTGTTACCGCCAGCGGCCACGGTAAAGCGTGGTGATCGGGTGCAGGTGATATTGCTGAGTGAGTTGGTAAAGGGGTGAGATAGGTTGGTGGATTAAAATCCACCCTACGAAGAGCGCTAAAGCTGGCCCTGCGTAGGGTGGTTTCTGATCCACCGCTAGGCACTTTTTAACTAATCTTCGTATTTTTGAAATACCAGACTGGCGTTGGTGCCACCAAAACCAAAGCTGTTTGACATCGCGCGAGTGATGTCGACGTTATCCTGCCGTTCACGAACGATGTTTAAGTTAGCTGCTTGCTCATCGAGATTGTCGATATTGGCGGAAGCACAAACAAAGTTATTTTCCATCATTAATAACGAATAGATAGCCTCTTGCACACCGGTTGCGCCAAGCGAGTGGCCCGTCAACGATTTGGTCGAGCTGATCATGGGCGACTTGTCACCAAAGGCCGCAACAATGGCTTTTAGCTCCTGAATATCACCAGTGGGTGTAGAGGTGCCGTGGGAGTTAATGTAATCCAGTGGCCCGTCGACAGTGCTCAGTGCTTGCTGCATGCAGCGTATAGCGCCTTCGCCACTGGGGGCTACCATGTCATAGCCGTCAGAGGTGGCGCCATAGCCAACCAGTTCAGCGTAAATTTTAGCGCCGCGAGCTTTAGCGTGCTCGAGCTCTTCAACTACCACCATGCCAGCGCCGCCAGAGATAACAAAGCCATCGCGGTCCGAGTCGTAAGCGCGGGATGCTTTCTCAGGAGTGTCATTGTATTTGGTGGACAGTGCGCCCATTGCATCAAACAGGCAGCTCAGCGACCAGTGTTCTTCTTCGCCGCCACCGGCAAAGACCACATCCTGTTTGCCCAGCTGGATTTGTTCCATGGCATTGCCAATACAGTGCGCGCTAGTCGCACAGGCAGATGAAATAGAATAGTTAACGCCTTTGATTTTAAAGGGTGTGGCCAGACAGGCGGATACGGTGCTGCCCATTGTCTGAGTAACGCGATAGGGCCCAATACGCTTAAGGCCTTTTTCGCGTAAAATATCTGCGGCTTCAATTAAGTTGGCAGAGGACGCGCCACCAGAGCCGGCGATAATGCCTGTGCGCGGGTTGGAAACCTGATCTTCAGTCAGGCCTGAATCTTCCACTGCTTGTTGCATGGCGATATAAGCGTAGGCCGCGGCATCACCCATAAAGCGTAACTGTTTGCGGTCAATATGCTCTTTAAAATCAATGTCGATAGTGCCGGCAACATGACTACGTAGACCAGCAGTTTTGTAGTCTTCTCTAAAGCGAATGCCAGATTTGCCTGTTTTGAGTGACTCGACAACGGTGGCTTTATCAGTGCCTATACAGGAAACAATCCCCAGACCGGTAATTACAATGCGTTTCATTATCTACCTCGTTATAAACTGCGCTATCGCTGATAGCCAGCCATCATATTAAAACTTATCAAAAGGCCATGTTATCTGGTTGAAACAGGCCTACACGCAGATCTTTGGCGGTGTAAATAACTTTGCCATCGACGGCGACAGAGCCGTCAGCAATTCCCATCACCAGCTTGCGTTCAATAACCCGTTTAAAATCCAGTTTGTAGGTAACTTTACCTGCCGTAGGTAATACCTGACCGGTGAATTTGATTTCCCCCGCGCCGAGTGCCCGTCCCAGGCCTTTGTTGCCGCGCCAGCTTAAATAAAAGCCAACCAGCTGCCACATTGCGTCAACACCAAGACAGCCAGGCATTACGGGATCACCTTTAAAGTGACAGTCAAAAAACCAGAGGTCAGGATTAATGTCTAGCTCAGCAATTACCTCGCCTTTACCATGTGTACCACCATCTTTGGTCATACTTGTTACACGGTCGATCATTAGCATATTGTCGCTGGGAAGCTGGGCAAAGCCTTTACCAAAAAGAGTTCCGTTTCCGGAGGCGATAAGGTCTTCCTTGCTGAACGAGTTTTGGTCGTGGGCTGACATATCAATAGAGTACCGATTAATGAGTTATCCACAAAGTGGGTGAAAGGCTGCTATTGTAATCCATGGTGGCGTGCCAAGCCAATAAATGCGGGTTTAAGGTCTTGATTGGCTTGAGAATTAAGGTAGCTTGCTAGAGGATTCTGGTTCGTGGTGCTAAACTTGGCACCGCAGTTAGTGGAGCCATCCCCAGACTCGCTCGATAGTCGAGAGGCTGGTTTAAATACCTCGATGCATTGAAATCAATGGGTTTTAATAATTATTTAAGGAAAATACAGTGCGCATAGCAGTTGTTGGTACAGGTTATGTTGGGTTGGTAACGGGGGCCTGTTTTACTGAAATGGGTAATCATGTGGTTTGTGTCGATATTGACGAGCGCAAACTCCAGAGCCTGCGCAATGGCATCATACCTATATATGAGCCTGGCCTTGAAGAAGTGGTTAAATCCGGTATTGATTCTGGTTTGCTGACATTTAGCTCTGACATTGCAGAGGCTATTAAAGACGTCAATTATATCTTTATCGCTGTAGGCACCCCGCCCGGCGAAGATGGCTCCGCCGATTTACAGTATGTGCTGACTGTAGCTCGCGATGTGGGTCGTCACTTGCAAAATTACGCCGTGATTATCGATAAGTCGACGGTGCCGGTTGGTACGGCTGACAAAGTCAGTGCTGCTATCGCCGAGCAGCTGGCCGAGCGTGGTGCTGATATCGATTACGATGTGGTCAGTAATCCGGAGTTTTTGAAAGAAGGCGCTGCGGTGGCAGATTTTATGCGCCCGGATCGTGTCGTTATTGGTACTGATAGCGAAAAAGCCCGAGAGCACATGGCGGCACTCTACGACCCTTACCTGCGTTCCAGTGATCGGCTGATGTTTATGGGGGTGCGTGATGCAGAGATGACCAAGTACGCCGCCAACGCCATGCTTGCCACTAAAATATCCTTTATGAATGAGATCGCTAACCTTTGCGATCGCTTAGATGTTGATGTTGAGCATGTCCGTCGAGGTATCGGCTCAGATAGCCGCATTGGCTATTCTTTTATCTACCCAGGTTGCGGTTACGGTGGTTCCTGTTTTCCTAAAGATGTAAAAGCCTTGGTGCACAGTGCCGAGCAGGCCGGGTTTGTGCCCTCGTTGTTGTCCGCGGTAGAAGAGCGCAACCGGCTGCAAAAGCAAAAGTTATTTGAAAATATCTCTAACTATTTTGGCGGTGATTTGGCCGGCAAGCGTATTGGTGTGTGGGGCTTGGCCTTTAAACCCGGTACTGATGATATGCGTGAAGCACCATCAATTGTGTTGATTAACGCTCTTATTGAGGCGGGTGCCACGGTGATGGCCTTTGATCCGATAGCCAGAGAGACAGCTGCGCGGGAGTTCCCCGAGCAGTGGTTGGCCGATGGCCGCTTGCAAATCATGGAGCACCAGTATGACGTGCTGAAGGGTGTTGATGCCTTAACCCTGGTAACCGAGTGGAAGCGCTTCCGTCAGCCGGATTTTGAAGCAATGAAAGATTTAATGAAAGAATCAATTATTTTTGATGGTCGCAATCAATATGACCCACAGGCTTTAAGTGAGATTGGTTTTAAATATTCAGCTATCGGTCGTCGTAATTTTTAATAACAAAGAATAAACATTTAAGGAAGAAGGCATGCTTGTCCCAGTGTTATTGTCCGGTGGCGTCGGTAGTCGGTTATGGCCGCTCTCCCGAGAGTTAAACCCAAAGCAGTTTTTACCGCTAACGGGTGAGCTCAGTTTATTGCAGCAAACTTTGCAACGCAGCGAGAATCTGCCCGCTACCGCACCGATTGTTGTGTGTAACGATGAGCATCGCTTTATGGTGGCTGAGCAAATGCGCAGTGTTGATATCACTCCCAGCGCAATTATCCTGGAGCCGGTGGGTAGAAACACCGCGCCGGCAGTTGCGGTCGCCGCTTTACAAGCATTAAAGCAGAGCCCCGATGCAGTAATGCTGGTGATGCCAGCAGACCATGTAATTAAAAATCCTAAAGCCTTTGCGGCGGCGGTTGAGCTGGGCTTGGTCAAAGCTGAGCAGCAAAAGCTGGTAACCTTCGGGGTGGTTCCAGATGTTGCTGAAACCGGCTACGGCTATATTCGTCGTGACGACACTGAAATTGATGGTTGTTTCGCTATTGCCGAATTTGTCGAAAAGCCTTCGCAAGATGTCGCCCAGCAGTATGTAGATAGCGGCAATTACTACTGGAACAGCGGTATGTTTTTGTTAGGTGCTCAAACCTATCTGGATGAGTTGAGTGTCTATGCTCCGGAAATAGTAGCCGCAGCGACCAAGGCTTTTGAGCTGGCCCATGAAGATTTAGATTTTATTCGTTTAGATATAGAGCAATTTAGTGCTTGCCCCAGTGACTCCATTGACTATGCGGTGATGGAAAAAACCGATAAAGGTATGGTTGTTCCTTTAAGTTGTGGCTGGAGTGATGTGGGTGCCTGGTCCAGCTTGTGGGAAGTAGGTGAAAAAGACGCCAGCGGTAATGTTGCCTGCGGCGATACGCTGTTGCATAACACTGTCGACAGCTATGTCCATAGCAGTTCGCGCTTGGTTTCCACCATCGGCGTTGCAAATTTGGTAGTGGTTGAGACCGCAGACGCCATTTTGGTAGCCGACAAATCACAGGTTCAGGATGTAAAAGCCATTGTTAATGCGCTTAAAGCGCAGCAGCGTTCGGAGGTGAGCACGCATACCAAGGTTTATCGCCCTTGGGGTTCTTACGAATCATTGGTCAATGCTGAGCGCTTCCAGGTGAAACGTATTATTGTCAATCCAGGTCAAACCTTATCACTGCAAATGCATCATCATCGTGCCGAGCACTGGATTGTGGTTAGAGGTACGGCCAAAGTAACCAGCGGCGAAAAAGAATTTATTTTAGTTGAAGATCAATCGACGTATATCCCGCTTGGCACCAAGCACCGCTTGGCTAATCCGGGGGTTATTCCGCTGGAGCTGATCGAAGTGCAGAGTGGCAGTTATTTAGGTGAGGATGACATCGTGCGTTTTGAAGATGTTTATGGTCGCAGCAAGTAGCCAGAGAGCAAGGCTTTCGTAATTATTAAAAATTTAGCATAACTTATTGGGGTATTGATAAAGATGATTAAAAAATGTTTGTTTCCTGTTGCCGGATACGGGACCCGTTTTTTACCTGCGACCAAATCCATGCCTAAAGAAATGCTCCCTGTAGTGAATAAGCCCTTGGTGCAATACGGGGTTGAAGAGGCCATCGATGCTGGTATGAATCAAATGGCTTTTGTTACTGGTCGCGGCAAGCGCTCGATCACCGATCATTTCGATATCAGTTATGAGTTGGAGCATCAAATTGCCGGTAGTGCCAAAGAAAAATACCTGACCAGTATTCGTGGTGTGTTGGATGCAGCCACATTTACCATGACCCGTCAGCGGGAAATGAAGGGTTTGGGGCATGCCATTTTAACCGGTGAAACGTTGATAGGTAATGAACCCTTCGGTGTAGTGTTGTCTGATGATTTGTGTATCAACACCGGTGATGGTGTGTTGGCGCAAATGGTTAAACTGTACAAACAATTTCGCTGTAGCATCATTGCTATCCAAGAGGTTCCTCAAGACCAGACACATAAATATGGTGTTATCTCAGGTGAGGCCTTAAAGGATGGCCTGTACCGTGTTGACGACATGGTAGAAAAGCCACAGCCCGAAGACGCGCCATCGAACCTGGCGATCATTGGTCGCTATATTTTAACACCCGATATTTTTGATATTTTACGTGATACTCCCCCAGGCAAAGGTGGAGAGATTCAACTGACCGATGCGTTGTTGACCCAGGCTAAAAATGGTTGCGTCATGGCGTATAAGTTCGAAGGCAAGCGTTTTGATTGTGGCAGTGTCGATGGCTTTGTAGAGGCCACCAATTATGTCTATAAAAATATCTATAAAGAGCCAGAATAAAACCACAAAGCCAGTACTGTAAGGTGGATTCCGATCCACCAAAACCACCAGACAAGTAGAAGCCCCAATGCCAAATCAACTCAGTTGTTTTAAAGCCTACGATATCCGTGGGCGCGTCCCCGATGAATTGAATGTCGACATTGCCTACGCTATTGGCCGCGCCTACGCGGAGGTGGTGGGAGCTGAAACAACAGGGCCAAAAAAAATCGTGGTCGGACATGATATTCGCTTAACCAGCGAAGCAATCAAAGCCGCTGTTGCACAGGGTTTGATGGATGCCGGAATTGATGTTTATGATATCGGCCAGTGTGGCACCGAAGAAATCTACTTCGCCACTTTTCATGCCTGTGTCGATGGGCAAAAAATGGATGGTGGTATTGTTGTCACCGCCAGCCACAACCCTAAAGATTACAATGGCATGAAATTGGTGCGTGAAGGTTCAAGGCCAATCAGTGGCGATACCGGTCTGCTTGAGATCAAACACTTGGCTGAACAAAACAACTTACCCAAGGCGGCAGTTAAGGGTGGTTACTTTCCGCTGGATACCGCGTCCGATTATATTGATCACTTACTTTCCTATGTTGATATCGCCACGCTCAAGCCATTAAAAATCGTTGTCGATGCTGGTAATGGTGGCGCTGGTGCTGTTATCGATCGGCTTGAAGCGTTAACCGGGGCCAAGCAGCTACCCTTCGAATTTATCAAATTACACCACCAGCCTGATGGCAATTTCCCCAATGGTGTCCCCAACCCGTTATTGCCAGAAAATCGTGCGGCGACCATCGCGGCCGTTAAAGCGCATAAGGCCGATTTAGGTATTGCCTGGGATGGTGATTTTGATCGCTGCTTTTTCTTTGATGAACAGGGTAGTTTTGTCGAGGGCTACTACGTTGTGGGCTTATTAGCTGAAGCCTTTTTATTGTCGAACCCAGGTGAAAGAATCGTCTACGATCCGCGCTTGACGTGGAACACGGAGGATATCGTTAAAACCAATGGTGGCCTCGCCGTGCAAAGTAAAACCGGCCATGCCTTTATCAAAGAGCGGATGCGGTTAGAAAATGCCGTATACGGTGGCGAGATGAGTGCCCATCATTACTTCCGTGATTTTGCCTATTGCGATAGCGGCATGATTCCCTGGTTGCTCGTGGCACAGTTGGTGTCGGTGCGCGATAAACCGTTATCGACAATGATGGCGGAGCGTATGGCTGCTTATCCCTGTAGTGGCGAAATAAATCGTCGAATCGAAGATCCCGCAAAAGCAATTGCTACAATTGAGGCGCATTTTGAAGGCGAGGCCGAGCTGGTTGAATATGTCGATGGTTTAAGCATGAGCTTTGCTGATTGGCGATTCAACTTGCGTATGTCCAATACCGAGCCCGTGGTGCGTTTAAATGTTGAAAGTCGTGGCAATCAGGCGCTAATGGAAGAAAAAACCGCTTATATATTGGCGATGCTTGATGCCTAGCCTCTCGTTACTGCACAAGGCTTACACTGAAGTGCGTTGCGCTATGACTAAACTTCATAATACTCCCGATACCACCGCACAAAACGCTCAACCCCGACCTCAATCGACGTGTCGGGTTTATAGCCCACATCGCTAATTAAAGCACTGACATCGGCATAGGTGTCGGGCACATCGCCGGGCTGCATCGGCAGTAAATTTTTCGTCGCTGTCTTGCCCAGAGCTTGCTCCATCAGCTCAATAAAACGCATCAGCTCAACAGGTTCGTTGCAGCCAATGTTATAAATCTTATAAGGGGCTTTTGAGCTCGCGGGATCAGGGTTATTACTGTCCCAGTTTTCATCAGCCTTGGCGGGCTGATCGAGGGTGCGAATAACGCCTTCGACAATATCATCGATATAAGTAAAATCCCGGCGATGGTTGCCGTAGTTAAATACATCGATGGTTTCGCCAGCCATAATCTTACGGGCAAAAATCATCGGTGCCATATCGGGGCGTCCCCAGGGGCCGTACACCGTAAAAAAACGCAGGCCAGTGGTGGGGATGTCGTATAAATGGCTGTAAGTATGTGCCATTAGCTCATTCGACTTTTTAGTGGCGGCATATAAGCTAACTGGGTGGTTAACACCGTCAGCCGTTGAGAAGGGCTGCGCCGTATTGGCACCATAAACTGAGCTACTAGAGGCATACACCAAATGTTCGACCGGGTAGTGGCGACAGCATTCAAGTATATTAACAAAGCCGGCCAGATTAGACGTAACATAGCTTTGTGGGTTTGAGATTGAATAACGTACGCCTGCTTGAGCTGCCAGGTGTACCACCCGTTGCGGTTGATGCTGGCTAAATACCTGACTCAGCTGCGCGTAGTCAGAGATGCAAAACTCATAATGCTGATAGTTGGGGTGGTCAAGCAAGCGTCGCAAGCGGTCGCGTTTTAACGAGATCTCGTAATAATCATTAACGACATCAACGCCGATAACGTGGTCGCCGCGATCCAGCAATTGTAGTGCTACTTCGCAGCCAATAAAGCCTGCAGTGCCTGTAACTAAAATATCCATAAAAATAACATGTCTGAATAAGAATTAATGATCGGTTATATCGTACAAAAATCTATTGCCAATAGCCAAAATAACACCACGGCATCTAATACGCCTACTCATCTGGCTTGCAGTGATTGATAGCGTTTAATCGTGTTCTGAATCCCGCTATCGTAACCATCAAGCGCTGCGCCACCGTCGAGGGTTGTAGCGAGCCGCGTACCGATCTGTTTACCCAGCTCCACTCCCCACTGATCAAAGGCGTTGATATTCCAGATAACACTGGCAGTAAAAACCCGATGCTCATACAGGGCAAGCAGCGCCCCCAGAGTGTAGGGGGTTAATATATCCATAGTGATCAAGCTGCTAGGACGATTACCGGGAACATCCTTATAAGGGGCGGCGCCGTCGGTGTGTGCGTCATCGGGATAGCGTTTCCCCTCCGACAGCGCAATGCTCTGGCTGAGGCAATTGGCCACTAATTGCGCCTGCTGATCACCGACAGGTGTGTGTGATTGCAGTGGCAGGATAAAATCAATGGGGATAAAAAACGTGCCCTGGTGTAATAGCTGATGAAACGAGTGTTGCCCAACCGTACCCGCAGAGCCCCAAAATACCGGGCAGGTGTGATAGCTGATACGCTTGCCATCACGGTCCACTTGCTTGCCATTACTCTCCATAGCGAGTTGTTGTAAATATGCAGGTAATTTGCCGAGGTTGTGGTGGTAGGGCAGGATACCGATGGAGGCCGCCTGCCAAAAGTTGACATACCACACATCTAGTAGGCCCATTAGCACTGGAATGTTTGCCTTTAAATCACTGCTGGCGAAGTGTTGGTCCATGCTCGCGGCACCGGCGAGTAATTCGCGAAATCTTGCCGAGCCTACCGCCAGCGCTATTGGCAGGCCAATAGCTGACCAGAGCGAGTAGCGGCCGCCAACCCAATCCCACATCGGCAGAATGTGGTTTGCTGTCATGCCAAATTCAATCGCTCGATCTGGTTTGGCAGTGATCGCAATAAAGTGTTGCTCCAGGGAGGTGTCAGCACCGGCAGATTGTGCCAGCCACTCGCGGGCAGCGCTTGCGTTGGTGAGTGTTTCCATCGTGGTAAAGGTTTTGCTGGCCACGATAAATAAGGTGGTTGCTGGCTGGAGTGGCCGCAAACAATGCTGTAAGTCGCTGGGGTCCATGTTCGAGACAAAGTGGAGGTTTACTGCAGCAGTTTGGTAGGGCGTGAGGGCTTCCGTGACCAGACGAGGGCCCAAGTCTGAGCCGCCAATACCGATATTGACGATGTCGGTGATACGCTCGCCACTAAAACCGCGCCATGTGCCACTGTGAATCTGTTCAACTAGCTGGTCAATGTGATCGAGCACCAGATTAACCTCGGTGTCGGCAGGGTCTGCGGCGCGCAGGCGAGTGTGATGGGCTGCTCGATTTTCTGTATTGTTAATGTTTTTTCCGGTAATTAATCCCTCAATGGCTGCTTTTAAGTCACAATCGTCTGCAAGACTTACCAGAGCGTCTATAATCTCTTCGGTTAAAATATTACGAGATAGGTCTACCGTTAGGCCGGAGTTCTCCAGACAAAGTTGAGTAGCCCGCAGTGGATTTTGAGTAAACCGCTGGTTGATAGATGTTTGTTCGGCTTGTTCTTTGAGTTGAAGCAAACGCTGCCAAGCTTGACTGCTTGTTGGGTTGATACCCTTCCATTGGCAGATTCTCATGTAGTACTCCGTTGTTTTCTCCAGCCGCGATGGTATCGGTTTAGTGCTGGAAAAGCCTGTAAAATTTAGTCTTGCCCGCGACTCCAGTTGTGGGCTGGTTTATACTAGCTCGTTTGCGTCAATATTTTTAGTGAAATTTTAAAAGGTCGTTCAGTGGCACATATTCGTTTATTTAATCACTACATGCACACTCCATATATTATTTTGGGGATGCTGGAATACGCCGTACTTATGCTGGCGGTTTTTGGTGCCTTTCATTTACGTTTTCCTGATGAGGCGCAGCGTCTAATCTATCAGGATGGGCTCTGGATATTTCGGGCCGCTATGTTTGCTCTGGTTATGCACGGTGCCACCTTGGCAATGGGGGTGTATCAATCTTTTTTAAGCGAGGGCTTTTTGAGCATGGTGACGCGCACCGTGGTCGCCTATTGTTTACTGGGCTGCGCTCTATTTATGGTGTTGCATTTATTAATAGCACCGTTGTATCTAGGTAACACGGTACTGGTTATTGCCATCTTGCTATCGATGCTAATGATTACGGCATTGCGCTGGTGTTTTTTCCATATTGTCGGATTTGATAAGCTTAGGCGTCGAGTGGTTTTTTTTGGTGCAGGGCGTAAAGCACAAAACTTACTGACGACTTTGCGGGCCGATTCCAGCTCATTGAGTGTCGATATTATCGGATGCGTTCCCTCAGGGCAGGAGCGGGAGGTTGACGAAGCTTTTTGCCTTGATTGCTCTAATGGCTGGTTAGAATTTGCCCGAAAGAATAACGTAGGCGAAATCGTAGTGGTGCCGGATGAGCGGCGGCGTGGCGAAGGCGGCGAGTTTCCTCTCGAAGAGTTGTTGGATTGTAAACTGGCTGGCATCAGTGTGGTTGAGGCGATTAAATTTTGTGAGCGCGAAACCGGCAAGCTAGAGCTGGGTTTGCTGCATCCTGGTTGGATGCTGTTTTCTGATGGCTTTCGTTATAGCAAGGCCCGGGATGTGGTGAAGCGCGGTTTCGATTTGTTCGTGGCAGGTATCCTGTTATTACTGATATGGCCATTTATGCTGCTCACGGCGCTGGCGGTGTATCTGGAAAGTGGTGGGCCGGTATTGTACTCGCAGTTGCGCACCGGTTTAAACGGCAAGGATTTTAGAGTTTATAAATTTCGCAGCATGGTCGTCGACGCCGAAAAAGACGGTAAAGCCGTATGGGCCACTGCCAGAGATAGCCGAATAACCCGTGTCGGAGCCTTCATTCGCAACACCCGGTTAGATGAGCTACCCCAGCTGTATAACGTGTTCAGGGGTAATATGAGTTTTATTGGCCCCCGTCCAGAGCGCCCCGAGATTGTTTGTGACTTGATCGAGCAAATACCCTACTATGATCTTCGTCATCGAGTTAAGCCCGGCTTAATGGGGTGGGCACAACTAAAGTTTCCCTACGGTGCCTCAGTGGAAGATTCAGCTCAAAAGCTGCGTTATGATTTGTATTACAGTAAAAACCATAGCTTTTTGCTCGATATATTAATATTAATCCAGACGGCGGAAGTTATATTACTTGGCAAGGGTGTTCGTTGAATAAACAGCCGTTAATATAAAAATGTGGTGTTAAAAAGGAGAGTTCCAATGTTACATAAAATCATGGCGATGCTACTGCTGGCATTAGTTGCAGGCTGTTCATCGGTCGAGATCAGTAAAGAGAGACCCGAGCTCACCCAGGGCGTGTTATCAGAAGAATACCGCATTGGTGTAAGCGATCAACTACAGATATCAGTTTGGCGTAATGCCGATCTTTCGGTATCGGTACCGGTAAGGCCGGATGGTAAAATCTCTGTGCCATTGGTTGGTGATGTGGCTGCCGCAGGCCGCACTACGGAAGAGCTGGCCGAAGATATCACCATATCTATGTCCAGTTTTGTGCGCTCTCCTGAAGTGACCGTGATTGTTATCAGCCCCAATAGTGCCAATTATTTACAGCGGGTGCGAGTAACCGGAGCAGTAAACTCACCCCAGTCTCTGGTTTATCAGCAGGGCATGACTGTGTTGGATGTGGTACTACAATCCGGTGGTGTGACAGCATTTGGCGTGCCTAATGGTTGTTTACTGTACCGTCAGACCAGCGAAGGGTTGAAGGTATATCCCGTTTACCTCAAAGACATTTTAGAAAAAGGCCGTCTCGACACCAACTATGAACTGGCCCCCTCTGATATTTTGACAGTACCTGAAAGGACGTTCTAAAGCTCTATGGACTTTTCTCAAATATTTGCATATATACCGGTCATCTTTCGTGAGTTGCTGGCGCATAAATTCAAGGCGTTTTTGTGCTTTGCGGTTGTCAGCTTGACGGTGTTAGCGGTGGGCATGACTTGGAAGACCACCTTTAGTACCTCAGCTACAGTGTTTGCTGACAACCAAAACATTCTCAAGCCACTACTGGCTCAGCAGGCTGCTGTGGGTAAAATTCAGGAGCAAATACGGGTGGTGCGCGATTCTATCTACGCCCCTCGGCTGCTACGCGAAGTGGTAGAGTCTGTCTATGAGCCTTTCGACTCAGCTGCGGCGCTTGAGATGAAGGTGAATCAGGTGCGCAGTAACTTAGATATTAGCGGCCTCGGTGGCAGCTATATTAAGATCACCTATTCCGATCACTCCGCCGAAAAAACCTTTGATGTTTTGAATGCCGTGATTGACCGCTTTATAAAAGAGAGTTCAGAAAACCTGCGGATAGAAAGCCGCGAAGCCTTCCAGTTTATTGATAACCAGGTGCGCCAGTATAAAGATCAACTATTGGCAGCAGAGGAGCAGCTTAAACAGTTCAAAGCCGATAATTTTGATGGCCGCGAAAGCGATGTCGATTCACGCATCAGCGGTTTACGCTCCTATATAGAAGAGATGAAAATCGATCTCGATGAGGATCGTTCGCGGGTAGAGGCATTAAGAGGCCAGCTTAAAGATGAAAACCGCAATGTTGCACGGCAGTATAAATCCGATGTGTACCGCGCGCGTTTAGCTGAGTTGCAAACCCGGATAGATAACCTGTTGCTGACCTATCAAGAGTCTTACCCCGATGTGGTTAATTTGCGCCTGCAAATGAAAGATATCACTGCGGCGATGCGCGAGTCACAAGAGGACGAGAGCGACGCCGGTGCCAATATGCCGAGTCAGGGCGTCAACCCCTTCTATGAAGAGCTGCGCAGCAAGTTGTTGGATGCAGAGGTCGCACTCAACGCCAGAATCCGCCGCATGGAGGCAACTGAGCAATTATTGAACGACGAGTATGAGCGCCGTAAGCGTATCGCCTCTCAGCAGGCTGAGCTATCGGAGCTGACTCGGGATTACACCGTTACCAAAAAAATCTATGACGACATGCTGGAGCGTAAAGAGAAGGCAAGGCTTTCCATGACTTTGAGCATAGAAGGGCAGGGTGTTAATTATAAAATACAAGAGCCAGCAGAGTATCCGCTAAGCCCGGTGGGTTGGCGCTTTTTGCATTTTGTGGTTATGGGCTTGGTGTTGGGTGTGCTCGTGCCTGCCGGTATCGCCGTTGCCTATGTGCTGCTCGACCCTCGTATTCGGTTTGCCTCCAGTTTGACCGCGATGGACTTGCCGGTGCTGGTTGTCACTCCTCATGTTAGAACGGCGTTCAACAAGCGTATGGCGCGCAGTGATATGGTGTGGCTGATCATACTAGGCATATTGCTGTTAGCAGTATATTTTGGTTTGGCGTTTGCCCATCGCGCGGAGATTATCTAATGGAGAGCGGTAAAACACCGGTAGTAGACGGTAAAATTGAAAATAAAGCGCCCGAAATGGCCGACAGGCATGTATCGCGGGCAAAAATCAGGCGCATGAGCGAGGTCGGTCGATTAACCGAAGACGAGCTTAACCAATTCAAAATTATTCATTCGGGTATGCCTGAGCGGCAGGTGTTAAACGCTTTTCGTGAGTTGCGTACCAAGTTAGTACAGCAAGCCGGCGGCAAAAACTTTATCTGTCTGGTTAGTTCGTTGTGTGAAGGTGGTGGCGCCAGTTATGTAGCGCTAAACCTAGCCGCAACCTTTGCCTTGGATCAAAGCAAAACGGCGCTGCTGATCGATTGTAATCTCTATTCGCCAGGGGTTGACCATTTATTAAAAATGGAAGGCGCCGAGGGCGTGACTGACTTTTTGGATGATCCTGAGCTAGATATAAAAGATATTATTTATGCCTCGGGTATCCCGCGTTTACGGGTTATACCCGTGGGCAGCAATCGCGAGGCGGGTGCTGAGCACTATTCTTCCGAGCGGATGGCGGATTTTATTAAGGCCATCAAATCCCGCTATAACGACCGTTTTATTATTGTCGATGCGCCGTCGGTATTATCTTCGGTAGAAACACGGATCCTGGCTGATCTATGTGATATGGCTGTATTGGTAGTACCCTACGGCAAGGTATCGCCATCTGAAGTACAGGCAGGGGTTGACGTTATCAGCAAAAACAAATTCGCCGGGTTGGTTTTTAATAATTGACGCCACGTGCTTGTATGCACCGGCTTCTTGCTTGCCCTTAATGTCGCGTCTTCTATCATAAGCGTCCTCTATCATAAGATAGAAACGAGTGAAAAATGAATAAAACAAATAACAGTCAACTATCCCTGTCATTGCGCTCAACCATGCCCTTGTTGGCCTTAGCTGCGACGTTAGGGGCAGCACCAGTGGTGGCACAAACAGACGAAGATAGCTTCGCCGCAGATTTGGCCGATAGCGTAAGCATTGGTTTGTTTGTCGAGGCTGATTACGACGATAATATTCGTAAAGCCGAAGCTAACGAAAAGGCTGATTTAAAACAGATAATTGGGGTTAATTTTGGTGCTAATTACACCACGCGCTCCATCGACTTGGCGACGCAATACAGCCTTACTCATGAGGAATATCAGCACGATAGTTACGACGGCAAAACCAGGCTGGAAGGTTATCTGTCGGCGTTGTTCTCCTCTAATCCTGAACGTTATTCCTGGGTGTTTAAACATCAGCAAAGTATCGGTTTGATTAGTAGTCAGGATGTTTCTACCACGGATAACATAGATCAGCGCAGCACCTTTACTACCGGTCCGGATGTCAAATTACGTATTACACCAGTCGATATGTTAACGGTTTCGGGGCGCTATATTGATACGCGCTTTGATGAGTCGGAGAATAATGATACCCAGCGTGGGCAGGTACAACTTAACTGGGGGCATAGTTTAAGCCAATTTACTCATATCGGATTAAACGCCAGTCATACCGAAGTTGATGCTGAAGAAGACGGCAAGGGCTATGAGCAGCAGCGGCTGGGTGTTAGTTTTAGTTCACAATTTAGATATGGCCAATATTCTATTGAAGTCGGCGGCAGCAACTTAACGCGTGATGATGCTAATATCGACGATGTTAATGGTGTGTACGGTAATTTTAATTACACCACCTCATGGGCGGGGCAATCCTTTGGAGCTTCGGTTAATCGCGATATCACCGATAGCAGTGTGGGTTTAAGCTTATATATCGATCCTGAATCAGATTTTCAAAATGGTGATAACAACTTCAATAGCTTTGATGTTATTACTCGCACTCGCTACCAAGTATTTTATCGTCGTACCAGCCCTGATGGTCGTTTAGGTGGCTCTATCACTCTGGCGCACGATATAGAAGATTACAGCACCGAGCTGCAAGATCAGGAAAACAGCAGTGTTAGAATGGGTTTAGATTATCAATTAACCCAAAATATTAACGCGTTTATTGATCTCAGTTTAGAGCAAGCCGATTTTACCGATCAGGACTTTCTCGGTGAGGACCAGGATGTGGATGTTGCCATAGGCATCAATCACAACATAAGGCCCAACTGGGATTTTCGCTATGTGGTGTCTTACGAGCAGCGTGATAACAGCGATGTTGCTAGTAGAGAGTATCAATCCCTAGGCGGCTATATTCGTATCAGCTACCAGTTCAGGTAATCACCCAGTTGCAATTATAAGGGTGACGATGCAATGGACAGGTCCAGCAGTAACTATCAAATCAGCTTTAAACCGCTGGTTGATACCAGTCAGTTAGCCGCTGAGTGGCAGGCGTTAGAATTGTGCTCGGCCAATGAGTTTTTTTTGTCATGGTTGTGGATAGGCACTTGGCTTGAAGTGTTTAAGCCAGCGGTTAATGTGCTGCGCGTTACTCAATCGGATCAAGTCGTGGCACTGGCGCTAATCACTCATTCAGCAGAGCGACGCCATGGTTGGCTGCGCTCTAACATCTTGCGCTTGCATCAAACCGGCGAGCAGATCGAAGATCAAATCTGGATAGAATACAACGATATCCTCATTGCCACTGAGCATCGTGGCTTGGTCGAACAGCGCTGTGTAGAGTTTTTATTGGCGCAGGTGGCCGGTTGGGATGAGCTGGTACTGGGTGCCTCCAGCGATACCAGCCTGCAAAACTTTAGTCACCCACAGTTGTTTGAACATATCCGGTGGACCGCTCCAAGTTACGGTGTGGATTTAGCTGCGTTGCGTGAGCAAGGGATCAGTTATCTACAAAGTCGATCAAAAAATACTCGCGCTCAAATTCGGCGCGCCCACCGTGACGCGCAAGCACTGGGCGAGATAAGTTTTACAGCCGTGACCGATACAGAGCAGGCTCTACAGGCATTTGATGCGATTGGCAGCTTGCATAAGCAACGCTGGGGCGATGACAGTGGGTTTAATAATGCAGCTTTTGTGGCTTTTCATCAGTGTTTAATTAGTCGGGCGATGCCAGCGGGAAATATTGAAGTATTCCAATTTAATAAAGACGGCGAGCTCATCGCCGGTTTGTACAATTTTTTGTACCGTGGCAAAGTGTATTTTTATCTTTCGGGTATTAATTATCAGGGTACCGAGTCAATAAAACCGGGTTTATTGTGCCATGCAGAGTGCATTCAGGCGCATCAGTCGGCGGGTAAAATGCACTATGATTTTATGGGCGGTGATGCCCGTTATAAGCGCAGCCTAGGGCAGCATACTACCGATCTCAAAATAATCGCCTTCCAAAAGAAAACCGCCGGATTGTGGCTGGAACAAAAACTCAGAAGGCTTAAAGGATTAATTGTGCATGAATAATCAACAATTATTAAAACGTCTGGGGCTGTTTATCGGTGCCTGGTTAGTGTTGTGGGTGCTAGTGTTTTGGGAGGCGCTTACCAGTGCGGTTAGTGTTTGGTGGGTTTCTGAAATATTTAATCATTGCTTTTTAGTCTTGCCGATAGCCTTTTATTTTATTTGGCAGCAGCGGGGCGCGGTGTTGGCGGTGCAGCCACATATTTCATGGCTGGGCTTATTGGCCACAGCTGGCGCCTTAGCCGTGGCGGTGCTGGGCAGCGCTGCAGGTATTAATGTGTTTGAGCATATTGGTGCGTTTTCACTGCTGCCGATTATTGTATTAACCCTGTTTGGCTGGCAAGTAGTGGCGCAAATCGCTTATCCGCTACTGTTGATTATGTTTGCGGTGCCAATTGGTGAAGAGATCGTGCCAATTTTGCAGCAAGTAACCGCCGATATCGCCATGTGGATGTTGCAGTTAGTTAATATTCCTGTCTACCGCAATGCTCTGTACTTTACGATACCCGATGGTGTGTTCTTTGTTGCTGAGGCGTGCTCTGGTATCAGCTTTTTGATTGCCTGTTGTATGCTGGGGTTTGCTTATGCCTATCTGAATTTCACCAGTCGGTGGCGTGCAGTATCGTTTATCGTCCTTGCGGTGTTAGTGCCAATACTGGCCAATGGTGCGCGGGTGTTTGGGATTATTTATATTGGCTTTAAAACCAATATGGAATATGCCGTAGGTGCAGACCATCTTATTTATGGCGGTGTGTTTTTTGCTTTCATCCTCGTATTGCTATTTGTTATTGGGTATTTTTTATCGGATGGGCAGCGGGTTTGGTGCAATGAAATTAAACAGGTAGACCCAGTTTGGTTTGGCTATATCAATAACAAAACAATCATACTCGCCATGTCACCCTTGCTTATGATGGGCTTGGTTGCGCTGGTGCTGAGCAACCCAGTCACAGAGGATACCTTTAATTTAAGTCGGGTTGATGGTGATGTGGTTGTATCTGCCGATGAAGCAGGCTCAAAGGTATGGACACCAAGATTTGTTGGTGCCGATGTTTATGCTATCAATGAGCAGAGCAGTATTGATGCAGGGGGTGCTACGCTCCAGGCAAAAACTTATACGGCAGTCTATCAACACAACGAGCCTGGCCACGAGCTCATCTCGTCAGCAAACAGGCTCTACGATATAGACCTGTGGTCGTTAGAAACAAGCTACTCGCAGCCTGTTGATGGCTTGGGTACGGTAACCGTGCTGGATCTATCTAATCTTGCAGGCCAGCGCCGGTTGCTGGCGTACTGGTATACTCTCCCGACGCGAGTCAGCTCAAGCCAGCTTGAAATAAAGCTGCAACAAGCATTCAATAGTCTGGTCAGAAATCCCCAGGGGGGCGTTGTGACGGTGGTTAACATGGATTATCAAGGTCTTGGTGATACGCAGCAAGCGGCTATGCAGCAATTTCTACAGGCTTATGCCGTACCATGGGTGAAACAATTGCAATCAGCAGCGAGTGAAAAGTGATGAATATGAATGCGCGTGCTTTAGACGACAAGCCCATACCCGCTACTGGTGCGGGTCATGTCACGGCCAATGCCATGACTATCGACGTAGAGGATTATTTTCAGGTTTCGGCATTCGAGCACGCCATTGACCCAGCCGATTGGGATAGCATCGCCTGTCGCGTCGAAGCCAATATTGATAGATTGTTGCAGATGTTTGCTGAACATAACGCCAAAGCAACCTTTTTTACTTTAGGCTACATTGCCCAACGCTATCCTCAGCTGATCAAGCGCATCGTCGAGCAAGGTCATGAGTTGGCTAGTCACGGCTTTATGCACAAGCGCGCGACCGATCAAAGCCAGAGTGAATTTCAACAAGATATAGGCAGCGCCAAAAAGCTGCTTGAAGATTTAACCGGGCAATCAGTAGTGGGTTATCGCGCCCCCAGCTTTTCATTTAATGAGCAAAACCCCTGGGTGTACGATGCACTAGCCGCAGAGGGCTACCAGTACAGCTCCAGTGTCTATCCGGTCAAACATGATCATTACGGTATTCCCGATGCGCCGCGATTCAAGTATAAAACCGATAGCGGCGTGGATGAGATCCCCCTTAGCACTTTGCCAATAATGGGGAAGAACATTCCGATTTCCGGTGGTGGTTTTTTTCGTTTGTATCCCTACCCACTCACCCGTTGGGCAGTAAAGCGTTTTGCCGCAACCGAGGCGCAGCCGTATATTTTCTATTTACACCCGTGGGAGGTCGACCCACAACAGCCGCGGGTTGATGGCATATCGGCTAAAAGTCGTTTTCGGCATTATTTGAATTTAAGCAAGGTTGAGGGGCGCCTGAATAATATGCTGAGCGATTTTGAATGGTCGTCAATGAAAGCGATCTACGGCTATTAGGTCGCTCTTTTCTTGACGATCTTGGCGGGGTTGCCGGTAACAATGCAGTAGTCTTCAATATCATGAGTGACTACTGAGCCGGCGCCGACAATACAGTGTTTACCAATATTGGCCATAATCAAAGCCCCGTTGCCAATCCAACTGTCTTCACCGATCACTACTTTCTCAAAGTTACCACCTTGATCTTTAATCGGAGTGTTAATGTCGCTAAAGTCATGCTGATTCTTGCCGCTCATAATATGTACGCCGCTCCCTAGCAAGCAGTTTTTTTCAATACGGCATTTGCCAATATTACACTGCGGGCCTATATAAACACCGGCTTGTATCTCGGTATCCTGTTGTGAGAATAAAACCCCAAAGGCGATTAAGCTGTCTTTGTCGCAGTGGCTAAGCATAAAACGCAGCGCGGTTTTACGAATATAATTACCCAGCTGGCCAGGGAATAAGCTTAACAATTGTGAGTAACCTGCAATTAAGCTATCAGCCGAGCCAAATAACCGCAGCAGCTGATAGCTCAGGTAAATAGGGCAGGTCAAAATACAAAATAGATAATAAATTGTATTCTTGATTAAGGTTTTGATTGTTGTGGCTGCGGCTTTCATTAATGAGGCTCTGAGGTTATCGGGTTATTATTTGGCGTTAAAATACTAACAAAGTTGCCGAGTTTGCCCTGCCACGAAAACTGCGATTGCACCAGTTGCAAAGCATTAGCGCTGATATGCTGATACAGCGCAGGGTTGGCGACCAGCGTATCGATGGCTTGCAGTGTGGCCTCCATACTATCGGCTATCATTACATGTTCCTGGTCATCGGCGGCAATGCCTTCGCAGCCCATGGTCGTAGTGATAGTCGGTAAACCGCAGGCAAATGCTTGCAATACCTTGTTTTGCACGCCACGGGCTAAGCGGAACGGCGCGACAAACAAGTGAGCGCGATCATAGTGCTCGCGAATATCCTCGACAAAGCCGGTGACTATCACGCCCTGGTAACCTGCCAGTGCTTTGACCTTTGCTGAGGGGTTCATGCCGGCAATAATAAACTCGGCATCTGGGTGTTTGCTTTTAATCTGCTGCCAGGCACCTTCTACAAACCAGCACACCGCATCTTCATTAGGCAGGTAATCCATCACCCCGGTAAACAGCATTACTGGGCCTTTGCTGGGTTTAGGTTGCTCGCAGGGCTTAAAAAATTCAGTATCCATACCATTGCCGATCACGTGTAACTTGCCCAAATCCTTATTGTTGGATAAAAACAAATCAACCTCGGCCTGTGAGATAAACAAGCCAGCATCAAAGTGCTGATGAATTTTTTGCTCATACTGGGCGACCAGCCTGGCTTCACGAGCATAAATAAAACTCATCGGCCAACTGTTAAGGCGTTGGTACTGCCGCCATTTATCGGAGTCTAAATCCATAAAGTCCATTACCAGGGTGGGTGTAGGGGCGCCAGCAGGCTGTAATTGGCCTGCATTAAAAACATACTCAGCCATACTGGAGCTGCTACACACCACTGCGTCAAAGGCTTGGCTGCTAAGCCGCTCTTCCAGTATTTTTTGCAGTGCCTTAGTGTAAAAATTCACCACACTCAGCGCCTGATTGCTTAATAAGCCCTTAACCAGCGCCAGCTTGCCGGGTTTAGTGGCGTATTCAATCGCCACGCCATGCAGCTGTTTTAGCGCCTGCAGGTTATTGATATCCTCATCACCTTCAACGGGGCTTAAAACGGTAATACGGTGGCCTAGGTCAGCCAGATATTTTATCTGGTTGAAGGTACGTATTTTTTCACCTTTATTAGGTGGATAAGGTACGCGGTGTGATAGAAATAATATATTCATGCAAAGCCATAAGTAGGGTGTGATTAGCGCTGGTATAGTGCCAATAATCAGAAACGAATGAAAGAGATGATAAGTGAGGTTGTTAATTAGGGTGGGGTCGGCTTTAGCCGATAAACTGGACTTTCAGTCCGCAATTTTAAACCACCGCCTTTAGGCGGTGGTTGTTAAGTTTTTGCGTCTAAACCGAGACAAAAAACCAATAAGAGCAACAGCCGCCCAAATACTGCTTGGCTCCGCGACACTAACGAGGGATAAATTTTCGCTGTAGTGTAGTTGATAATCCCCAGTGGCCGGATGGTAGTTGTCAAATCCTACATCCTGAGTCAGCGTTGATAGATCCATGCTATTACCGCAGCAACTCCCTACCATCAAGATATAATCACCAGCGACAAGGTGGTTTGAAATAAACGGGTCCAAGCTATGGGTTAATCTAGCGTGGTCGGCAAGAGAGTTGTTGGTATCGTCGCCAAAGCCACTGTCATCATTACTACTAATCAAGTCATCCCAGCTGAGTGCGCCATCATCATGAAATAGCCAGATCATAGAATCGAGGTAGTCCTCATCGCCATCGTTGTTTAGGTCGACCCAGGTATAGGTGAAAGGATCTGGTCCGTTGAGAGGGTCAAGTTCATGGGCGAGTATGTCAAAACTCACCATGCCATCGGTAGCCAAATTAAAATGCCAGGCATCTAAGTTATTTTTACCGCTTGGTTCGTTAAAGTCATAAGAAATAGTGCTCTCAATTATACCGGCAGAAACTGAGAGGCTGGCGAATGTGAGCCAGGTAAATATTAAGGTTTTAAGACGTAATTGCATCATGCTGTTTTTCTCCATTAATTCTCGTTATCTAAGTCGGCTCAGCCTGTTATATCCTCTGGGTTTAAGCCGTTTTCTTGAGAGCATTTTTTATGCCACAAAATAATTTTGTCGGTTTATCAAACGGTTACTTCATTCGACTTAAATCTAGGTCTATGGTTGTGTAATGTTTTTCGACAGCAGTAGTGAAAGTAGCTGTGTGACACACGTCACAATCAATGCTCGAAAGTAAATGTATAAGCTTGTGCAGGGCAACTTTTAGTGCGCGGTGCTACGCTCGAATGTTTCTTCGTTAAAGTTTAGATCGGTCATGCTACGGTTATTATCAGCACTAAATGGCGCGTTTTCTCGGCCAGAGATGGGTGCATCTACTCGATTATTAATGGCGGTAGATCCCTCAGTGTTGAAGCGAAACTCAATCGATTTATTCAGATTGCCGTTAGTGATAATGGTATTGTCACTGACTGTGGTGTTGGGTGAATCCCATATTATTATGGCTGCATCAGATTGTGATTTACGTGAGGGGCTGTAAAAGTCAGGGGGGTAATAAATAAAATTACCTGAGACTGTCCCACCGTAGTGGTCACTACCTGTTGTACGTTGGGTGAGGCCGAGAGCGATAGCTCGGTCTACATTGATAAAGCGATTGTTAATGACTGTTGTGTTGCGAGAGCTATTCCAAAATAAAACAGCTGGTGCCCAAAGGTGGTCGGCATTATCTGGGTTATGAAAGTTTTTAAATAGGTTGTCTCGGATGATCCAATTTGCGCCAGTATGTACGTCTACGCCATTAGTATATCCGGTCCCGCCACCGTGATTAATCATGGATGGAGCTACGCTATATCCAAATTGAGATTTTTCAATTATACCATTGTTAACCCCTTGAGTTAGTCCTTTTGGGCTACTGGCTTTTAAATTTTGTTTGCCCGTATTGGATATATACGTTTTGCAGATATAGGGCTGTTGAGCGCCAGGATTAAAGATGATGCCGTGTTGATAAAAGTCTCTGATGCTCAGGTTGGCAACGACTAGTCTGTGACTGTTGGACCAAATGCCGTGGGGGGTATTGCCAAAATTTGGGTTGTCCATGCCTGGGCCTTCTAAAAGAACTTGGCTTGGATTTAGGCCGAGTCCTATCAGTGCTACATTTGGAGCTGATATTGTTAAAGTGTTTTCAAGGCGGTAGGTCCCCGGTTGCAACAGAATAGTTATATTATCGTTGCCGTGATGTAAAGTGTGTTCTAGTTGGCTTGTATTGCTAATGGTTGCTGTGTGACGAGTGCGTCGTAAGTGTTCTGGTAGAGAGGAGCAGGAGGCAGAAAGGCTGGTGAGGATGTTAGTGGGGGTTGTTTTTTGTACATGCTTTTCTGCATAACTATATGATATACAGAGTATTATGATGGCAGCGAAGCGAGGAATTGATTTTTTCATTTTATGGGGAGCCTGTTTTTATATTCAAATCATATTGTCGGTCTGGATTTTTTGGAATCACAGCTGGGTTGAGGGGGCTTCATTAAAGACTTGTAGCTTAGGTGGTTTTAAATTGTTGGGTGTGAGGGATTAATAAGCATATAACTTGGTGTGTTTCAAGTGTCTTTAGGCTGGATTTGATAAAAAAAGTGCCAAATCGTATCTTTTTTCAAGAGTTATGGATTGTGTCAAAAAGTATTTATTTAAATATTATGTGGTTCAGGAAGTTGACCCTGTTGTCATGTGTTTAGAGCGAAAAGTGTTAAACTCATCGACTTGCTTGTGTGCTGTAGTGTTTTTGTATGGCATAGGAGGGTGATACAAACTATTTTATCTAAGTGGGTTGAATTAAGGTGAGTTTTTGATGCCTGGAAGTTTCATTGTGGTGATTAATGTTTCGACTGGTGATGATGCGCTTAATGTATAACAGTGTAGATTGTTGGTGTGTGTAATTAGGGGGAGTTCATGAAACGTATTTTTTTAGTATTTTTTGTTGCCTTTACTGGTTTTTTGGTTTCGGGGTCTGCTTTATGCTCCTCTCAATTGCCAAGAGTATATTGGAGTGAGGGTACCTTTCAATATAAGGGGGCTTTTTTATTGCCTAGTGGTGTGCATGGTTATGGTGAGTTTAATAATACGGGGGGGGCTATTGGCTTGAGTGAAGATGGAGCATCATTTTTTATACAGGGAAAAAAAGTCCTTGGTACTGACTCTGGCATAGCTGAGGTGGAGATCCCGCGACTAAAAAATACGGATGTCGTAAGCGAGTTGAATACTGCGGGAGTAAAACAAAATTTTGTAAAAATGATGACAAAAGCATCTGCTGGCAATCCCCAAGAAAATGATGAGTATAGAGGGATTTATTCATATAAAAATAAGCTAATTATTGCAGCAATGAAAATATATGATGGTAAAGCTGATAATACTCAATTTCTTCTTAGGGTAGATGCCCCAAATGATTTGACAAATTCATTTGTAGGTGGGTTTTATGGCATTAAGGATAATGCAAGAACTGCTGGTTGGATTAGTGCTGTGCCTAGGGAGTGGCAATCGAAATTGGGGTGCAAGCATTTAATGGGTAATTCAAATGGCTATAGTATTAATTCCCGTCTCTCTATTGGGCCATCTGCTTACTGTGTGGACCTTGATGATATTATTTCTGCCAATACGGATGGTGAAATTATTGATTCTATAGCTTTGATGTCGTTTTCGATGGAGCATCAAATGCAGAAAAATATTAATCCTGATTGGAATCTTAACAATGCACTTGATTTAGAGTCTACGTCGATCACACCTCAAGGCAATGATGTGCTGACATATTTGTCAAAAGGTGCCTTTGGTTTTATAGTTCCGGGGACTAGAACGTACGCAGTTTTTGGTACTTCCTCTGGGCATGAATCTGGAGTCGGTTATAAGATTATACAAAATAACGGAAATCTCTGCTCGGGATATTGTTCTGTGAAATATGATGACTGGTCAAATTATGTTTGGTTTTTTGACCTTAATGATTTTGCGCTGGTGAAGCAGGGGGAGAAGGCGGCTCATTCATTAGTTCCATATGCATATGGCCCGATAGATACCGTGTTCGAGACAAATGATAGGAATATAAAAACTGAGATCGGCGGTGGGGCCTATGATGAAGAAAAAGGAATTTTATACTTGGTTCAAACACCTGCATACATTGAGGGATATGCACGGCTGCCAGTAATAACTGCATATAAGATAAATGTCCCAAGAAATGTTTTACCCAGTCCTCCAGGGGTGGTGCAGTTTCATTGATGATGCTTTGATTGTTTTAAGTGGGTTATAAGGCCTGCTTTGGGTGAGGATGGATGCCGCAGAATCATTGATGGAGGTAAATCGGCTTTTGACCAAAAGTTGGCGAGTCTTTGCCGGCACAATTAAATCATATTTAAATGGATATTAGTGAATGGTGGTTGTAGTGCTAAGGTTAGTGTTTTCAATGTGATGCTTAGCATCAGTGAAAATAGGAGGTTAGGTTGTTTGTTAGGTGAAGTGCACAATTTTACTTGTAATTAGGTATGGTGATTCGAATTTTTGTGGAGTGGTTTTGGTAATGGTCGTTGATGGTAATTTTGTAGCTGCTAATAGTCATTTTCGTGGGCAAATATGTATTGTTGGTGGTGGGGTGGCTGGTATTGTTTTGGCCAATGAATTACAGGATGCGTATGAGGATATAATTATAGTTGAGTCTGGTGATGAGCATTATGTGCCAGAAGCGCAAGAATTATATCAAGCAGAAAAGTACCCTGATCAGTTGCCAGATCCTATGTATTCGCGGATGCGATTTTTGGGGGGGAGTAGTAACCACTGGCAAAATAATACTTCACCACTCTCGCCAAGTGATTTTGAAAAAAGAGATTGGGTGCCAAATAGTGGTTGGCCTATAAGCTTTAGTGATATTAACCCTTATTATAAAAAGGCTCAATATTACTGTGGGGTGGGAGAGGATGGTTATAACACAAAGCAGTGGAGTTCGGTATTAAATAAGAAAGATGAAGTCGAAGAATCAGCCTTATTAATAACCGCAATTGCAAAAGCGTCTAGTCCTCCTGTGCGCTTTTATCAGGCTTATGGTGAGCGATTAAAATCAGCAAGTAATATTACCATCCTTACCAACTCTAATATGGTCGATATTGTTTATGATTCTTCCGATAAGAGGGTGCGTCAAATTGATATCGTAAGTAACAGAGGTGGTAACATAACGGTTTCTGCAGATAAATTTGTCTTCGCAATGGGGGGAATTGAAAATGCTCGAATGTTACTGGTGTTCAATCAAAAGTATAGTGATCAGCTCGGTAATCAGGGGGGAAATGTGGGGTGTTATTTTATGGAGCACCCAACTCCGCGAGCTGCGCAGTTGTTTGCTGATGATGTCGAAAGATTAGAGTTTTATAAAAGCGTTCAATTTAAAGATAGAACTGTTGTCGGTTTTTTGTCTTTGTCCGAGCAGGTATTGCATGATCATCAGACGACTAACTTAAGAATGCCGCTGATCCCTAAGGATGAATATACGCTCTCGGATGGGATATCTTCATCGCATATTTTAGCTGAGTCTTTTGCGCGGCATAGCTTGCCAGATAATTTTAGTGATCATCTATATAACATTGTGGGTGATATGGATATGGTGATCGAGGCTGTTGCTAGAAAAACTTTTGGAATAAAGTTGTTTGAGCACGCAAATAAAATTACCGGTTTTCAAATACCAATGATGATGGAGCAAACACCTGATAAAAACAACCGAATCTATTTAGGGCGGGCCAAAGATAGGCTTGGTATACCGAAGGTTTCAATAGATTATTTTGTGTCAGGCTTCGATAAGGCATGTGTTTGGCGCTCTTTAATGGTAGTTGCCCAGGAGGTTGGAGCGTTATCGTTAGGCAGGCTGAAAGTATTAGAAGAGCGCGCGGAAAGGCTGTGGTCAAATCAGTTGGGCTTTAGTGATCACCATATGGGAACAACGCGAATGAGTTCCACTCCAGAATATGGTGTGGTTGATGAAAACTTAAAGGTTTTTGGAGTTAAAAACCTTTATATTGCAGGATCTTCGGTGTTTTCCACGGGTGGACATGTTCCTCCAACACTTACTATTGCAGCTATGAGCATTCGGTTAGCGGAGTACTTAAAAAATGTCTAAATTATTTGATGGTTCGCGACGAAGCATTCTGAAGTTACTTCCGGTTTGTATGGTTGGTTTTTTAGTGCCCAGGGTGGCGGTGCCAGGCCCTCGTGCTAAAAACACTCTATTGCCGGATATTTTACACTTGGCATTAGCTGCTTGGAATCAAAGCGAAAAAGTTTCGCCGGAGGAGTATTTGGAAGGTGTAAACATTCATGATTATGAAGAGATTAAAGTATCTGAGTTCAATGAAAAACAAATGATTATTGTTGACGGTTTTGTATTATGTAAAAGTGAAGTGGCAGTATTGGCTACTATCGCTAGCAGGCGAGCCATTGCTGTGTAGTGTTTTTCGATATTCTTCCATTGCTAATCAAGTGGTTCAGTTGGCATGAAATCTGTTTTTGTTTTATGCATGATAGTAGCTTTTTTTTCTTATGCATTAAAGTCGAGTGCCTGGGGGATGCTTACATATTGGTGGTTTTCTATTTTTAGGCCCCAAGATTGGATTTATATTGATATAACAAGTATTAGATTGCCATTATTAGCTACAGCTATTTTTTTCTTGCCTGCGATCTTTCGGGGGGATAAGCCATTTGTAAAAGATAGTCTTGTAGTGATGATGCTGCTTTTGTACTTTTTTATGATAATAGCAGCCTTAACTGTAGGGTGCTCAAGCACTTATAAGACTATTGAGCCTATTTCATATATGGGCTTATTAATCTTTGCAATTATGCTGTCGGTTGGTGTTATTAAAAATCAAAAAACACTTTTGTATTGGATCGTAGTTGTCACCTTATCGGTTGGTTTTTTTGCGGGGAAGGCCGGTGTAGTTGCGATGCTAGCTGGTGGGCAGGTAAATTATGGGGCGACGAATTTAAAGGGGTTGTTTTCTGGTTCTAATGCTTTCGCGATGGGTACAGCCAGCATGTTATTTTTGATGGTTTTTTTATTTTTGCAAGCTTTTAATCGTAAAACGTTAGCATTTTTCCCTGGAGTTATAAGCAAATATAAACTCTTATTAAAGATTGCTCTATTTGTAATTGTAGTTGGTTCAGCTTTTAATATAGTCAGTCTATATTCGCGGGGTTCAGCGCTGGCTGCAGGGGGCGGCTTCTTAGTATTTTATTTGTTAAGTAGTAATAAAATTAGAATTGGTTTATATCTTATACCTTTTTTGGTTGTGGGAGCAGTTCTAATACCAGTCCCGGAAGGGTATGGCGATAGGCTGGGTAGTTCTTTTGAGCAAAGTGATGATCTGGATAGTTCAGCAGCTTCGCGTCCGCATTTCTGGAAGACTGCAGTCTTGATGGTTAACACTTATCCTTTAGGTGTTGGGCCGGGTTGTTATCGAGAGTTTTACAATGAATTTGATGACAGTGCTGGTATGTATGGGCTTTATCGTGATGTCCATAGTAGTCACTTTCAAATGTGGGCTGAAAATGGTTATATTGGCTTGCTCTTGTGGCTTGGTTTATTCCTTCTGACTTATAAAAGACTTTTTAAGTTGAGGTCGGTGATAAAACTAAATGTTAATCATATTGATAATCCTTTATTTTATAAGCAGTTAGTAGATGCATTGATAGCTAGCCAGACTGTTTTCATTGTCGGTGGCGGCTTTTATTCGTTGGCGTACACAGATTTAATTTGGTTCTTTTGGGGCGTGACTGTCTCTATAACTAAGTTGGTTGATGGTGAGTTGGGAGGCGGAAGAGGGCTGCAGGAAGCTGTCAATTAATTTAAATTAATTATTTGAGAGGCTGTAACTGTTAATTATTAATCTCTCATGGGAGGGGTGGTAAGCCGCTATAAATGGAAGCCTCTGTTGCGTGAAACAACAAAAGGTATCAAATTCTCGGGGCCACGTTTACAGCTTATGGTGGGTATAAGCTTGGGCTGCAGTAAGTTTGCGTAACGTTTTTGCGCGCAAGGTCGTGTATGCTGAGGGTGGTCAATTTGATTTTGGGGTGCCATGTGATGATGTTGATGGCGTTTTATCTCCAATGGCTCAGGTTTATTTTTAGAGTTTCTTCTATTTTTTTTATGTCCGCGTTGAATTTTTTTTGGACGTCTTTCGGATAATTATTATTGCCGGTCTGGTCATGTTTTCTATGAGCAATTTCTTTGACTAGCTCCGAAAATGGTGATGCTTTGATTAGGTCGATAAGCCAGGTGAGTCCCATTTTTTTTAATTTTTCTTGTAGTCCTGGTAGTACAATGCGATTTATGCGCTTTTTAAGTGAGGTTGGTTTAAATTCAGGGTCTACGCCAATAAATAAGTAAACTTTTTTGATAAAATCTACGGGATTTTCTACAAGTTCGTCGTAAAATAAAATCAATACCTTGGGTCGATCAAATAATGAAAGGGCGCGATTGAGGTGCTCCCCTTGTAGGCTTAAGTCGATTGCGGATGGATTTTTATCAATGAAGTCTTGGAAACGAATGTTTTCAATTTTATTCTGTGTGTAGAGCTGATATTGAGAGAATGCTCTGGCTGCTGGCTCACGTAATATATATATTATTTTAACTTCTGGAATGTGGGATTTTATTCGCTCTAGTGAGTTAGGTTCTTGGTAGTAATTTGGTGTTATTTCTCCCCATGTTTTGGCTGAGCCGCGAAGCTCGGGGGAGAAGTTTTCTTTGTAGCTTTCAATTCCGTCAGAATAAAACCGATCAAAGAAGTGTAGTTCTTTTTCATGTGGAACAAATACATCTGGGTGCTCGTTTAAGCAGTTGTGAAGCCAAGTTGTCCCTGCTCTCTGGGCGCCTATACAAATGAAATTTGGTAAATCAGGCATGCTATATGATCCAAAATTAATATACAAGGTTGGTGGTTGCTTTAATAGTGGGGTTGAATGGTTGGTTTTAACGTGTTTCGCCTAGATTATATAACATGTAAGTATTTTTTTAGGTAATGTTTTTGTTGAAATAGCGAGCCTGTAATTAGGTGCGTATTTTAACATATCTAAAATTGGAGTAAGGTAATAGCGTAAAGCTGCGCGGATTCAAATCCGAAGTGCATCAAAGTCTAAGCTGCTAACGCAGCCCTGTAATCGCTTATTAATTGGTCTGGTGTTTTGAACCCCAGATTTTTTCTTGGCCGAGTATTGAGTCGCTTTACTGCTCTTTGTATTTCAGCCTGCGTGACCTTTTTCAGGTCTATGCTTTTTGGAAAGTACTATCGACCTGCGCTGAGACGGTGAAGTTCGTCACGCGCTCAATAACTGTTGCCAGTGCTCCGCTGTGCCCTTTGCCTATTACCGTATCTATTTCCCAATCGCCAATGCGCGATTTATCCTCAAAAACTCATGGGCGATCATCGATACTCACCCTGTTTTTGATGTGTCCACGTGTTGATTTACCATTGCGACGCTTGTCATATTTCTTGCCTTGGCGACGCAGATACGTATATAGATCACCGCCTAGCTGTTTATTCGCCCAAATATGCAAATAGATACTTTCATGACTAATCAGTCGCTCTTTACCCACCAGCAACCAACCTGATATCTGTTCAGGGCTCCACTCTATACGCAACTTCAATTCAATCTCGGCTATCAACGCTGGCGTCATCTTGGTGGGCTTAACCGCCTCTCTTCGCCGCTGCACCATCTTTTCCTGTGCTTGTTTATGACGATAGCCTCTATCCCCTTTATTTCTAGACAGCTCCCTGCTAACCGTTGATTGGCTCAC
>JBAYQJ010000025.1:0-57419 GCA_041677245.1 Spongiibacteraceae bacterium
GAAGGCTGCATTAGTATTGTTGATCGATACTCCACCAAGGCTAAGCCGTCCTCGTCTTAATCATCGTCTAAGTGTGTTACATTGGTACGCTATGACAGTTTTTTCACTATTTTTTGGCTGAAACACACTCTGCGCTATGAATCGTTTTAAACATCACTTTTTATCTAATCCTCTGTCTTTAGTTTTGTCTCTTTTAGTTTTATCTGGTTGCGCCATAGTTGCTGAGCAGCAATTCTCGCAATGGTATGGGCCTGAGAAGGTAGTGGAAAGAACTGTGATGGTTGTTTCAGACACTGAGCCAGAGTTTTATCGAGATATAAAACCGATTGTTGATAGCCGCTGCGTTGTCTGCCATGGCTGTTATGACGCACCATGTCAGCTAAAAATGAGTAGCTTTGAAAGCATCGACCGGGGTGCCAGCAAGGATAAAGTTTATGACGGTAGGCGTTTGCTCGCGGCTAATTTATCTCGTATATCGGTGGATGCAGGCACTACCGAAGAGTGGCGTCAAGAGAACTTCTTTCCAGTATTGAATGAGCGGCAGCAAACCCCAGAGACCAATCAGCGAGCCAGTGCAATATATCGTATGTTGCAGCTTAAACAATCCCATCCTTTACCCGCGGACGATATCTTACCGGATAGCTTCGATTTTTCTCTTAATCGTAAACAGCAATGCAGCAAAATTGAAGATTTTGATAGTTTCGAAGACAGTTACCCACTATGGGGGATGCCCTATGGTTTACCCGCAATTGAAAAAGATAAGCAGCGATTATTAGAGCAATGGGTGACTAACGGCGCCAAGGCCGTTTATCCCGGGGTAGCACCGAGTGCAGATCAGTTGATTGTTGATGATTGGGAGCGCTTTTTTAACGGCAAGTCCAACAAGCAGCAACTGATGAGTCGCTATATTTACGAGCATCTATTTCTAGCTAATCTTTATTTCAGTAGCAACAAAAATCGTATTGGTGAGCAACGGGAGTTCTTTAAACTGGTACGTTCGAAGACTCCACCAGGTGAAGCAGTTGAAATCATCCCGTCCAGACGTCCCTTTGATGATCCAGGTGGGCCTGTTTTCTACCGCTTGCAGCGGGTTAAATCCACTGTGTTAGTTAAACAGCATTTGCCTTATCTGTTGGATGAGCAGCGCATGGAGCGCTGGACCAGTTTGTTTCTAGCGCCTGAGTATAGTGTTTCATCGCTACCTGATTATAAGCCTGAGACAGCCTCGAATCCGTTTGAGACGTTTAAACAACTGCCTGTGGATTCACGCTACAGGTTCATGTTAGACGAGGCGCAATTTTCTATTATGGGGTTTATTAAAGGCCCCGTATGCCGTGGGCAAGTGGCACTTAATGCAATTAATGATCATTTTTGGGTGGTATTTATTGATCCTGATATGAGCAAACGCTACATCAGCGCAGAATTTTTGTCCCGTGAGGCCGGAAACTTACGTCTGCCGGCTGAGCGTGAAAGTAATGCCTGGCGACCGGTTAGTGCTTGGATGGAATACTCAACCTTAGAGAAAAACTATTTGCGGGCGAAAAAAGCACAGCTTGATAAAATGCTAATGGCGGGTAATAAAGTCGATAGCTCCTTGCTTTGGGATGGTAATGGTTCCAATCGTAATGCGGCGCTTACGGTCTTTCGACATAATGATAGCTCCAGTGTGATTCAGGGTTTGGTAGGCGATACACCCAAAACAGCTTGGCTAATCGGTTATCCGTTGCTAGAGCGGATTCACTATTTGTTGGTGTCGGGCTTTGATGTTTATGGCAATGTGGGGCATCAACTCTTAACGCGGCTGTATATGGATTTTTTACGGATGGAGGGTGAATATTCGTTTCTGTCATTGTTGCCTAATGATGTGGCCAGACGAGAGTTGGATTTTTGGTATAGAGATGCTGAGTCCAAGGTTGATATTTATATACAGGACTTGCTTAGTCGCAGAGAAGAAACTTCAGGGATCAAGTTTAAGACGGATAATCCGAAGCAGGAATTATTTGAGCTAATCAGGGCCGATTTTGGTGCTGATGTCATCGCAGATGATGTTATCAATCGCCGCCCGTGGAAGGTTGATGTTCAGCCTTATCAGCGGCAATTACAGCTGTTGTCGGGGGTTCAAGGTTTGCCGCTTGAACACTTATCGGAGCAGTCTATTATGCGATTAACTTTAGCTGATGGTAGCGTTAAGTTGGTGAGCTTAATTCGCAACCGTGCACACAGTAATGTATCCGAGTTGTTTGGTGAAAATAAACGGCTCAAACCTAAAGAACAAACGCTGACAGTAGTTGAGGATGTTGTTGGCGCTTATCCGAATACTTTTTACGATATCAACGAAACAGATTTAAGTGCATTTGTTGAAGCGGTGTCTCAGTTGGCGTCTGAGCAGGACTACCATGATTTGGTTAGTAGCTATGGGGTGCGGCGTGGCAATAAAAACTTTTGGGCATTTAGTGATGACATTCACCGGCAATATTTAAAAAGCCATCCGATAGCCGCAGGGTTTCTTGATTATAACCGGATAGAAAATCGATAACTTGTTAACAATAAGTCGATAGAGCGTGTTAGCCCAGCTGGGTAGAAACCATATAATCGCTGGGCTAACGCATTGTTTAACTAATCTATTGACGAAGGCACTGCTAAACTTTGTAGTTTAGTTGAGGCGTTCAATAACAGTGGTAATGCCCTGGCCTAAACCGATACACATAGTTGATATCCCCATGGTGGCATCTTTTTGCTCCATAATAGTCAACAGGGTGGCGGTGATTCGTGTACCGGAACAGCCAAAGGGATGGCCTAGTGCAATAGCACCACCGTGAAGGTTTACCTTTTCATCCATTTTATCTAATAATTTTAAGTCCTTAAGTACGGGAATAGCCTGTGCAGCAAAGGCCTCATTTAGCTCAATGTATTCGATATCCTCCATGTTTAGTTTGGCTCGCTCCAGTGCTTTGATGGTTGAGGGAACTGGGCCGTAACCCATAATGGATGGATTAACTCCGGCAACTGCCATGGCGCGTATTTTTGCTATGGGCTTTAAACCTAATGCCTGTGCGCGCTCTGCGGACATCATGATCATCGCCGAGGCACCATCGGAAATTTGAGAAGAGCTACCCGCAGTGACGGTTCCACCTTTGGGATCAAAGACTGGTTTCAATGCGGCCAATGAGGCTAGTGTGGTTTCTGGGCGGATAGTTTCATCCTGCGTGATCAGTGTTTTAAAGCCGTTACTGTCATGACCTTCGATACCAATGATTTCGCGGTCGAAACGACCGTTAATAGTAGCGTCGTGAGCAAGGCGGTGAGAACGAACAGAAAATGCGTCTTGATCTTCTCGCGAAACACCGTGCATTTTGCTCAAAAATTCGGCGGTTAAGCCCATCATGCCTGCAGCTTTAGCCACATGCTTACTTAGAGCGGGGTTGGGGTCCAGGCCATAATCCATCGGTAGGTGGCCCATATGCTCAACGCCGCCAACCACAAATACATCACCGTTGTTTGTCATGATGGCCTGTGCCGCGCTGTGTAGGGCGCTCATCGAAGAGCCACAGAGACGACTGATAGTTTGGCCAGCCGCCTGATGGGGAATGACGGTTAACAGGCTGATCATACGGGCGATATTCCAACCCTGTTCTTTGGTTTGATTGACGCAGCCCCAGATAACATCCTCTACTTCGCTTGGATCAACCTTGGGGTTGCGGGCAAACAGGGCATTGATTAAATCGGCCGAGAGGTTTTCAGCGCGAGTGTGCCTAAAACCTCCGTTCTTTGAACGTCCCATGGGGGTGCGGGCAAAATCAATGATTACTGCGTCTCTGGGGTTAAGTGCTGAAGTCACGCTGTTTCTCCTAAAATTTGTGCATTCTTTGCTGTGGGCATTATCACAGATGTCATTACTCGATCATCAATTGCCAACCCTTTGTTTACTGAGCCTATATGTTCTAAACAATCACAGATAAATAATTACGAGCTAAACAAACTACCGCCGCTGGCGGCTAACTGGCGCAGCTTTTCGGTGGGTTGATATAGCGGCCCAAGTTCGGCATAGGTATCCGCTTTGTTACAAAAATTAGCCAGCCCCATATTCTCAATATAACGAATGGCGCCACCGATAAAGGGCGGAAAACCTACGCCATAAACCAGAGCCATATCCAGCTCGTTGGCGTTACTGGCAATGCCATCTTCCAAGCAGCGAACGGATTCGAGGCAGAATGGAATCATCAATCGGTCGATGATGTTTTCAGCGCTAAATTCTTGTGGGCTGGCAACATGAGGAGCTAATAACGTTTGGGTTGTTGCATCGAAGGTTTTACGGACCTTGCCGCGTTTGTCAGCTTCGAAACTATAAAAGCCTTTGCCATTTTTTTCGCCTAAACGGTTATTGTCCAGCATGATTTCCAGGCAGGTTTTATGGTCGTGGCCCATACGTTCGGGGAAACCTTCAGCCATAACGGCGCCAGCGTGGACACAGGTATCGATACCGACAACGTCACACAGGTACGCGGGACCCATCGGCCAACCAAATTTTTCTGCGGCTTTGTCGATAGCAATAAAATCAGCGCCTTCATTAATCAAGCGAGTAAAGCCGGCAAAGTAGGCAAATAAAATTCGGTTTACCAAAAACCCAGGGCAGTCGTTGACCACGATGGGCTTTTTACCCATCGCTAAAGCGTAATTGACTGTGCGAGCGATAGCCGCATTGCTGGTTTTTTCTCCGCGAATAATTTCAACTAGAGGCATACGATGAACCGGGTTGAAAAAATGCATACCACAAAAATTTTCTGGCCGCTTCAATGCGGAGGCTAATTCACTGATCCTTATGGTCGATGTGTTTGAGGCGATGATCGTGTCGTCGCTAACTAAAGATTCAACTTCGGCTAATACTGCTTTTTTGATTTTAGCATTCTCAACCACAGCCTCTACGATGAAATCGGTGCTATCAATATCATCATAGTCGAGGGCAGGGGTAATACGAAGCAGGGTGGCAGCCATTTTTTCTGGGGTTAAACGCCCCCGGTTAACTTGGCCTGATAATAATTTTGAGGCTTCTGCTAAACCGGCATCGATGCCGGCTTGGGCGATATCTTTCATTAAGATAGGGGTGCCGGTAGAGGCTGATTGGTAGGCGATACCTCCGCCCATAATTCCGGCACCGAGCACTGCGGCGTGGGCTACCGGACTGCTGCTTTTAGCAAGGGTTTTGGCTTTTTTGGTCAGCGCCTGATCGTTGAGGAAAAGATCAATCAGGTTGCGGGATATTTCACCTTTGGCAAGTTTAGCAATTTGCTGTGCTTCGATTTTAAGCGCTTCGTCGCGATCTAGCTTGGCATGTTTCTCCATGGTCTTGACAGCAGTGACAGGAGCTATCATGCCCTTAGGTGATTGCTGGGCTACCATGGCTTTGCCGGTGGTGTAAGCCATCAATAGTTCAATGTCATCCAGTTGTTGCGCGGTACGCTTCGCTTCGCGGCGCTGTTTATATTCCAGTTCACCGGCGATGGCTTTGTTGAGCAAGTCTAATGCCGCCTCTTGTAGTAAATCCGGGGCCACTACTGCGTCGACAAACCCTACCGTCAGTGCAGCATCTGCATTGTATTGTTTACCACCGGCAATCCACTCAACGGCGTTGTCGCCGCCAATGATTCTTGGTGCACGCACGGTGCCGCCATAGCCTGGGATAATACCGAGGTTAACTTCGGGAAAGCCGACTTTGGCGTCACTGGCCATAACCCGAAAGTCTGTGGTTAGGCACATTTCAAAACCACCACCTAGAGCTAAACCATTAATGACCGATACCGTGGGGAAAGGGAGGTCTTCGATAACATTAAAAATCTCGGTATTGATGCGAAATAATTCATTGGCTACGTTTTCTTCACTATTTTCTCCAAATAGTGTGCCGAATTCGGTGATATCGGCACCCACGATAAAAGTGGCTTTGTTACTGAGCACCAGCAGACCTTTTATCGCCGTATTTGCTTTGAGTTCAGTAGCTGCAGCTTGTAATTCGCGGAGGGTTAGCTCATTGAATTTATTAACTGATTCGTTTTCCAGATCGAAGATCAATCGAGCAATATTATCTTTAATCTGAATGTTAATGGCTTTACCTTGGTAACTCATGTGTGAAAGCTCCTGACTAATAATCTAATAATGGGTGGCGAGGTCTACGGTGGTGAAACGGGCTGCTTTATCGGGCAGCCCCTCTGAAGTTGGGTCGTTAAAAGGGGTTTACCTTCGCATTTAAAAGGTTTTCTACCCCTGATAGCATCGTTGTGGCCAGTGTCGCAGTGCGTGGTAGTAAGCGCTGATAATAAAACTGTGCCAAATAGACTTTGGCTTGGTAAAACGCTTGTTCGTCGGTATTTTCTGCTAATTGAGCTTGTGATATTTTTGCTGCCTTGGCAAATAAGTAAGCATAATAAACGTAACCAGAATACATCAGGTAATCAACGCAGGCGGCATTTATTTCATCAGGGTTGCCCATCGCTTTGGCACCCAGCTGCTCGGTTAGTTTACTCCATTCACCCAGTAATACCTGTAAAGGTTGAATGAATTCAGCCAACGCCTTGTCGCCGCTATTTTCTTTACAGAATTGATGAATAGGGACGATGACCGTTTTCAGTAGTTCACCGCGGCTTAACATGACTTTACGACCTAATAAATCGAGTGCTTGAATACCGGTGGTGCCTTCATAGAGCATGGAAATACGGCTGTCGCGTACGTTTTGCTCCATCCCCCACTCTCTTATATAGCCATGGCCGCCGAATATTTGCATGCCATGGTTAGCAGCTTCAAAACCGGTTTCGGTCATAAATGCTTTGGCAATAGGGGTGAGCATGGAGAGCAGATCCTCATAACCCTGTTTGGTGTCGCCGGGCTCGGTGATGTCGAGTAAATCAATGATTTGTGACAATTGATAAATCATCATCCGACCACCTTCAGCAAAGGCTTTTTGTGTTAGCAGCATGCGCCTGACATCGGGGTGAACGATAATTGGATCTGCTGGTTTATCAGGAGCAACTGGGCCAGAAAGTGCTCGCATTTGCAGCCGGTCCGTAGCGTAGGCCAGAGAGTTTTGATAGGCCAGCTCGGCGTGGGCGAGTCCTTGTATGGCAGTGCCTACACGGGCCACGTTCATAAAGGTAAACATGCAGTTGAGACCGCGGTTTTCTGGACCTAGTAAATAGCCGGTAGCGCCGTCAAAATTCATCACGCAGGTGGCGTTACCGTGGATGCCCATTTTGTGCTCCAGCGCACCGCAGCTCACTTGATTACGCTCGCCGATAGAGCCGTCTTCGTTGACTTTGAATTTAGGGACGATAAAGAGTGAAATACCCTTGGTGCCTGCGGGGGCGTCGGGTAAGCGTGCCAGAACAATATGGATAATGTTGTCGGCTAAATCGTGTTCGCCAGAGGAAATGAAGATTTTGGTACCGCTGATATGATAGCTGCCATCAGTATTTGGTTCGGCTTTGCAGCGCAGTAGACCAAGGTCACTACCACAGTGTGATTCGGTAAGGCACATAGTGCCGGTCCATTCACCTGCTACAAGCTTGTGCAGGTAGCGCTCTTTTTGTTCTGCGGTGCCATGCTCATTGATGGTGTGGCAGGCACCTTGAGAAAGGCCTGTATACATGCCCCAGGCCCAATTGGCGCTGCCAATCATTTCAGTTACCGCCAGCGCCAGCGATTTAGGCAGTGCTTGGCCGCCAAACTCTGCAGGCCCTTCAAGCGATGGCCAGCCGCCAGCAACAAACTGCTGGTAAGCCTCTTTAAAACCCTCTGGGGTGGTCACTTTACCTTCTTTCAGCGAGCAGCCTTGCTCATCGCCAATGCTATTGAGAGGGGCGAGCGTATTCTCGCTGAATTTAGCCGCTTCGCCGGTAATCGCATTGACTAGGTCATCGCTCACTTCAGACCATCGTTCAGTGCTTGTATAGAACGGTCCTAGCTCTAAGAGCTCGTTGCGAACAAACTGGATATCACGAAGTGGAGCTTTATAGTTGGCCATGCTGGCATCCTCAAAAGACAAAGTTTCAAGCGTTAGATTGGTAGATTTTAGCTCAGTAAGCAATAGCTATATGTACCATTCGATGTTAAAAATTAATGCATTGTGGTGGTTTTTGCCAGTCTTGGTTGCTTGCGCTGAGTAATTGATTTGAAGGTATTTTTAACGCAGGAGGGAAAGGCTGCTCGTATTAGCTAAACTATTTGAGCTTAGCGAGTACGGGTAGCCTTTATATCAGGGCTTGATTTAGTACTAGTCCCTTGGGGTTCTCATGGTAACAAACTCTTCAGCGGCAGAGGGATGTATGCCGATGGTGCTGTCGAAAATCGCCTTGGTAGCACCGGCTTTCATGGCTATTGCCATGCCTTGCATGATTTCCCCTGCGTCGTCGCCGACCATATGAATGCCCACTACGCGATCGCTATTGCTATCGACTATTAGCTTCATATAGGTGCGTTCCTGGCGACCGCCAATGGTGTGTTTCATCGCTCGGAAGCTGGATTCAAATACAGCAATGTCGCCGTACTTTTCTTGCGCCTGTTGTTCCGATAAACCACAGGTACCGATATTGGGTTGGCAAAAGACGGCGGTGGGGATCGTATCGTAATCCACTTGGGTTGGTTGATTGTTATACTGAGTGTTAGCGAAGGCGGTACCCTCGGCTAAGGCGACGGGTGTTAGCTCCATGCCGCCGGTGATGTCACCCAATGCGTAGATAGAGTTTTCACTGGTTTGAAAGTTTTCATCGACCTTGATAGTGCCATCGCTATTGAGTTCAACATTGATACGGTCAAACCCTAAATCCTGAATATGGGGCCGGCGACCAGTAGCGTATAAAATGGTATCAGCTTCTATCTGGCTGCCGTCTTCCAAGGTGGCGCAAAGGCTGCCGTCAGCTAGTTTTTCAATGCTACGGATATTGCAATTAAAGCGCAGGTCGACCCCCGATGCGGCAATTTCCTGGGCGGCAAACTTACGGATATCTTGGTCGAAGCCCCTTAAAAACAGGGGGCCGCGGTATAACTGTGTGGTTTTAGCCCCTAAGCCATTGAATATACCGGCAAATTCCACGGCAATATAGCCGCCGCCAACAACCAGCAAACGCTTGGGGAAATGGGCTAAGTCGAAAATCTCATTGGAGGTAATGGCATGTTCGCTACCGGGGAACTCAGGCACATAGGGCCACGTACCGGTGGCGATCATAATGCGTTCTGCGGTGTAGTGCTGGCCGTTAACGTCGACGGTGTGGGCATCGACAAAACGTCCGCGGCCACGAATAACTTCAACCCCAGCGCCGCCCAACATATTGTCGTAGACGCTGTTTAAGCGCGAAATTTCTTTGACTTTGTTATCGCGAAGGGTAGGCCAGTCAAAATCAGGGACCTCGGTTTTCCAGCCGAAGCCCTGGGAGTCTTTAAAGGCGTTGTAAAATTGTGAGGCATACATATAGAGTTTTTTGGGAACACAGCCAACATTGACGCAGGTGCCGCCCATGTAGCGGTCTTCCACTACAGCAACTTTAGCGCCAAAAGACGCAGACATTCGGCTAGCGCGTACACCACCGGAACCGGCGCCAATGACTAACAAGTCATAGTCATACTGGGTATTGCTCACATTATTCTCCTGTCACTTTCAGCCAGTTGATAAGAGGTTTGATTCACCTCTGTTGTTTTGATGATGCATAGTAATGCTTCGTTTGGCGAATAAGAATCAAATTATTACTATGTGGGTGATAACCAATCCCTATTAACTCGATAGATGGTAGAGCCTTTCGCTATTGTTGATGGATGTAAGAGAGCTTTAGTCTTATGAAAACACGCCTTAGTCTCGATGTTCATCGGTGGCGATCACTGTACAGGGCAGTGTAGTGCTACCGATGATTCACTTCAAAATAATTCTTCCATCACTTGAGGCTGGGATAATGATGCCAATCACAGCAGCTTGTGGGCAATCCCCCAGCTTTAATTGCTGCAGGCATTCATCCGCTTGTTCGGGAGCAACGGCAGCTAATAAGCCGCCGGATGTTTGCGGGTCGAACAACAAGGGGTAATGCGGATGCTGAATCCGTTCACTGGGTTTGATTTTTTGCTGTGAGCGAAGATTGTCTGGGTGCAAGGTGCTCAGCCAGCCTTTTTTAGCCGTTTCTATCGCCCCCGTTAGTACCGGTATGGCATCCATTTGTAAGCTCGCGCCTAAGTCACTTGGCTCTAGCATTTCCAGCAGGTGCCCAATCAAGCCAAATCCAGTTATATCTGTGCAGGCGGTAGTCTGGTACTGGTGCAGTATTTTAGCGGCGTAGCGGTTGTTGATAAGCATTTGCTCGATAGCAGCGTCGATCCATCGTCCTTGCGCTTGTCCTTGCCTATTGGCTGTTAGTAGGGTGCCGGTACCTAGCGGTTTGGTGAGTATTAATACTTGGTTAAGGTTGGCTTGCGATTTGGTTCGGTGCATTTGGGGGGCAATAGTGCCGTTAACGGATAGGCCAAAACCCAGTTCGGTGCCCTCGCTGCTGTGACCACCGATCAAACTGGTGTTTTGCTCATTGAGGCTGTCGGTTGCTCCTTGCATCAGTTGTAGCAAGGTGTCTTCAACAATTTTTTCGCTGGCGTATGGTACCGTGGCGATGGCGAGTGCAGAGTGTGGGTCTGCACCCATAGCATAAATATCGCTAAGGCAGTGATTGGTTGCAATGCGACCGAGCAAGTAAGGGTCATCGATAAACGCGCGAAAATAATTGATGGATTGAACCCAGTGTTGATCATTTGCCGGTTTAATGACGGCGGCATCATCGAGGGCGTTGAGGCCGATAATAATATCGGGGTTTTCAACGGTGATAATTTTATTCATGGCTCGGTTTAGAATGTTTTTACTCACTTTGGCGTCGCCACCGCCGCAGCGTATGGCATCTATAGAGCTGAGCTCTGCGCTAGCCCAGGGCTTTTGTTGAGTGAGGTTTTTCGAGTGGTCTATTTGGTACATGGCCATAAAACGCCGGTCGATGGCATCCTTCCAGCGCCATATCCAATGCCCCGCCGCGCTGAATGGGCCCCTTGAGGCAATGGCATGCTGGTCACCAGTCATTAGTATGCTCAAAAAGCGTCGTTGTGGTATGTAGGCTTGCAACGGTTGGCCACTAATTGCTCTGCGTATATTGCGAGCAAGCTGTACTCCGGCGCGTACTGCATAGACGCCGCTTTTTTCAATGGGGTGAGGTATAAAGTGGGCAATATCACCGGCAGCAAAGACGTTGCTATGTGAGTTGCTTTGCAGGTACTGGTTGACGCTGATAAAACCGCGGTCGTCACAGTCCAGTCCGGTTTGTTGCGGCCATTTGGGGCTGCCGGCATGAATTGCCCAAATAATTTCATCGGCTTCGGTGCTGGAGTGGTCATCAAAAATAAGCTGTTTGGTGGCCTCATTACTGGTGGTTTTAATCACATAATGGTTTAGTTTGACGTCGATGCCACGTTGAGCCAGTAATGTAGCGATATAGGTCTGAGTCCGAGAGTTATAGTTGGGTAATAGCTGCGGTGTGGCGGAATAAAGGGTAAAGCGCACATTGCCGGTGGTATTACGCTGGCGCTGCTGAAACTGGCAGGCCAGCGCGACTTCGATACTGGCGGCACCACCGCCGACAATAGCTACATGACGAGTGGTCGGCTTGGCGTTGAAATTATCCAAAGTGTTCTGCCAATGCGATAAAAAACCTTCGATAGGTTTGACTGCAATGCCGATTTCATCAGCGCCAGGAATGGTCTGCAGTGCAGGTTGCGAGCCGATGTTGATGGATAACCAGTCGTAACGCACCGGGGGGCGATCGCGGCAATACACCCGCTGCTGTTTGAGGTTGATGTCGCGGATCTCACCGTGGAAAAACCGGACGCCATAGCATTGGCAGAGTTTACGCAGATCGATATGGGCTTCATCGTATTGGTAATGTCCAGCGATCAGTCCTGGGAGCATGCCAGAGTAAGGGGTATGAGTATCTCGGCTGATCACGGTGATGCGCAACCCTGGAATAGGCTTCATCCCCAGCTGCTTAATGACTGCCAGATGGCTATGGCCGCCACCAAGAAGAAGTAGGTCTTGAGTCGGTGATGTTTTAGCAGGAGCATCCATTAAATGTAGGTATCGCTGTTTAGGTAGTCAGTGGCTATTGTGGATGAATCTAGAACTTCTGGGTAGGGCAACAGGGGCGTTACAAGCATATATTCGGTAAACATTAGCTTTATCTGGTTAATGCTAGTTGGATTATTATGGCTTTAGTCACAGGTTTGAGTTTATGGTCGTTTAGAGCTTTAGTTTTAGCAGCAGGGGTCATGTATTATAGTGAACGATTGGATATTGCTTTATAGCATTGGATAGTGGCTATACTGTTTCACATAAGCAAAATGCTTAAACAGCCCATATATTGTGCATCAATAAAATAGTAGTGTTATTAACGTTACTTATAAACAGTGATTAAATTACAGGAGCTTTTCATGCACGGTCTAATGATGGATTCAGATTTAACCATTACTTCACTAATGACCTTTGCTGATAAGGTGCACGCTGATAGGGAGATCGTTTCAATAACTGTCGATAACCCAAGGCATCGTTATACCTACGCGGATGCTTTTAAGCGGGTAAGAAAGCTTGCTAATAGCTTGCAAAAACTGGGAGCTAAACCGGGTGACCGAATAGGCACACTGGCTTGGAATGACTATCGTCACCTTGAGCTTTATTACGCGGTTAGCTGCTCCGGGATGATTTGTCATACAGTCAATCCGCGCTTATTTCCAGAACAAGTTGCTTATATTATCAATCATGCAGAAGATCACTTTCTTTACGTTGATCTCGTCTTTTTACCCCTGTTGGCTGGATTAAAAGACCAACTAAAGTCGGTTAAAGGGGTGATTGTCATGACGGACGAGGCGAATATGCCTGACCTCGGTATGGACAATGTTTACTGCTATGAAGCGTTGTTAAAAGATGAACCCGATACCTTCGACTGGCCAGCACTGAATGAAAAAGACGCGTCCTTACTCTGTTATACCTCGGGTACTACCGGCAACCCAAAGGGCGTTTTATACAGCCACCGTTCGACGGTATTACATGCTTATGCTGTCTGTTTAAGTGAGGTCATGGGGGTGACTAATAAAGATGTGGTGATGCCGGTTGTACCGATGTTCCACGTTGCCGCCTGGGGTATGCCTTATGCAATGGCGATTGCCGGCCCAAAAGTTGTTTTCCCAGGCCCCAAAATGGTTGACGGTGAGACTTTGGCAGCGTTGATTAATGAAGAGGCCGTTAACTTCTCCTCAGGTGTGCCGACGATTTGGCTAGCACTGCTTAAATATTTGGAAGTGTCTGGTAAAACCATTGAGTCGCTACAGCGGGTAGTTGTCGGTGGTGCAGCCTGCCCGCTATCGGTAATGGAAGACTTTGAAGATAAATACGACGTATATACCCACGTAGCTTGGGGTATGACTGAAATGAGTCCCCTGGGTTGTTTTAATTCACGCTTGAACCGTGAGCAATTGGGTGAAAAAGAGTACGCACGGCAGCGGGTAAAAACGGGGCGCAGTATTTACGGTGTCGAGATGAAAATCGTCGATGATGAAAATAATGAATTACCGTGGGACGGCGTCGCTTTTGGTCGATTAAAAGTACGTGGCCCCTGGGTATGCAGTGCTTATTACAAGATGGAGGTTAGCGACTCCCATGATCAAGATGGTTGGTTTGACACTGGTGACGTAGCAACGATTGACGCTGAAGGTTTTATGCAGATCACTGACCGCAGCAAAGATGTTATTAAATCCGGTGGTGAGTGGATAAGCTCGATTGAATTAGAAAATACTGCCGTCGATAATCCTGCGGTAGCTGAAGCGGCGGTGGTAGGGATGCCGCACGAAAAATGGTCTGAGCGACCCTTGCTGCTGGTAGTAAAAAAACAGGGGGCTGAAATAAGCCGTGATGAAATGCTGGCGTGGTTTGAAGGTCGAGTAGCAAAATGGTGGATACCAGATGATTGCTTATTTGTGGATGAACTTCCGCATACTTCTACAGGCAAGATCAGTAAGAAAGATTTACGTGAGCACTATAAAGATTATCGGTTTCCGAGTTGATTACAGCGCAGGTGTTATTCTGGTGTTCGTTCAGGTGTAGCTTAGGCGTAGCGCCGTAGCTTTAAACAAATATAAGTAGGTTAAATCATGTCAGACTATATTGCCCCAGTTAAAGATATGACGTTTGTTCTCCATGAGCTGGTGGGCTTGGATCAAGTCTGTGGCTTGCCATATTTCGAAGAAACCAATGCCGATGTCGTGGCAACGATTCTTCAGGAGGCGGGTAAGTTTGCCAACGGTGTGCTGCAGCCATTAAATGTTTTCGGCGATTTAAATGGTGCTGTATGTACTGATAATGCAGTACAACAAACCGAAGGTTTTGCTGAGGCCTATCAGCAGTTTGTTGCTGGTGGCTGGGTTGCCTTGCCCTGTACGCCTGAATACGGTGGTATGGGTTTACCTGATTGCGTGGGGGTTGCAGCCGCAGAGATGTGGACGGCGGCAAACATCAGTTTTGCCTTATGTCCAATGTTAGGGCAGGGGGCGATTGGTGCGATAGAAGCTCATGCCAGCGCGACGATAAAGGATGCTTTTTTAGAGAAAATGATTTCCGGAGAGTGGACCGGGACGATGAACCTAACTGAGCCACAAGCGGGCTCAGATTTGGCGATGGTGCGCACCAAAGCCACGCCAGAAAATGATTATTTTCGCCTCAGTGGCACCAAGATTTTTATTACTTGGGGCGATCATCAGATGACAGAAAACATTGTGCATTTAGTGTTGGCCAGGTTACCGGATGCGCCTGAGGGGGTGAAGGGAATATCGCTCTTTGTTGTGCCTAAATTTTTAGTGAATAGCGACGGCAGCCTGGGCGAGCGCAATGATGTTTACGCAGTATCGGTCGAGCATAAAATGGGCATTCATGCGAGCCCAACTTGTGTGATGAGCTTTGGCGAAAATAATGGTGCAATCGGCTATTTAGTGGGGGAGCCTAATAAAGGGCTTTCTTATATGTTTACCATGATGAATCATGCTCGTCTGAATGTAGGCGTACAGGGCGTTGCATTGGCGGATAGGTCATATCAGCATGCGGTTGCGTATGCGAAAGACAGGGTTCAAGGCTTGGCCCCAGGGGATAGTGAAAAAGGCACGATTATTAGCCACCCTGATGTGCGGCGCATGCTAATGACGATGCGCAGCTTGACCGAGGCTGCAAGAGCGCTGTGCTATGTGACCGCTGCCGCGTTTGATTTGGGCCACCATGGGGAAGAGGGTGCGCAACAAGAGTTAGCGAGTGCGCGAGGTGATTTATTAACGCCTCTGGCCAAAGGCTGGTCTACCGAAATTGCGCAGGAAGTCACGTCTTTAGGGGTGCAAGTGCATGGTGGTATGGGGTTTATTGAAGAAACCGGCGCGGCCCAATATATGCGGGATGCACGCATCATTACCATTTACGAAGGGACTACGGCTATTCAGGCCAATGACCTAGTAGGGAGGAAGCTATTTCGTGATGATGGTGCTGAGTTTTTCCGCCTCTTGGCTGATATATCGGCAACGCAGCAACAGCTAGCCAAAGCAGGGGGGGAATTGGCTGGTATTAGCACAGCATTGTCGGCCGGGGTTGAAGCTTTGCAGCGTTTGCTTACACTATTGCTGGCACAAGGTGCTGAAAATCCCAGCTTACCCGCAGCCGCTTCAGTTAATTTATTGATGGCGTCCGGTACTATCGTAGGGGGCTGGTTGCTGGCAAGGTCAGCACTGGTAGCCATAGAAAAGCGCGATCAGGACAGGGCGTTTTTCGAGGCGAAATTAATTACTGCACGTTTCTATGCTGAGCAAATTATGCCCAGAGCTCAAGCTTATATTGCTGCGGCCGAAACCGGTGAAAAGACTATGATGGCGATGAAGATTGATCAGTTTTAAACTTGCTGCTGAGACTTGGCTATAACGGTATTTAGGTGGGGTGTTATAAGCCAACCCTTAGCGTTGTTGCTATTGGATTTTTTGATCGTAGCGTTGACTGAGAATATCATAAAACTGGTCACGCATTTGTGCGACATCCTTTCTTAGTTGGTTGGCTTCATCTACGTTTTTGTAGCGCCCGGGGTAAACTTGCTTACGGTATTGGGCCATTTTCCCCGTATAAAGGTTGAGAGCTTTTCCCAATCGTTGCTCTCCCAGTAATAATAATTTGGACTCGGCAATTGAGACCTCTTCGTACACGGCCACTAATTGATTGCTAAGATCATCCAGCTCTTTTTCTTGCTTGGGTGACATTCTTTCGGCTTTGACGCCAATTTCACTGACTAGCGATGAGTATTTGCCGAATACGTGGCTGACTTTACCGACATGTTGCGCCACTTGTTCTAACAGGCCAATTCTGCGCTGAGAATTGGCCTGTTGTTGCTGCTGTAATTTATCTTTCATGCTGTAAAAGACAGCAAGAGCACCAAAAGCGGCGCCCAAAATGAAGGTAATAAGAGTGCCGATGAAATCGAAATTTTCCATATTGTGTATTGATTAGCCGTATTAGTTGTTTTTACCCGCCGCTGAGTTTGACGGTGAAGCCCTTGGCCTGCAACAACTGTTGTAAAAAAGTTCGTTGATCACCCTGAATTTCAATAATACCGTCTTTGACTGCGCCGCCGGTACTGCATTTTTGTTTTAATTCTTTAGCGAGTGGCTTTAACTCTTTTTCAGTTAAAGCAAGCCCGGTGATCAGGGTAACACCTTTGCCTTTGCGGCCCTTGGTTTCGCGTCGAATACGAACGATACCATCACCGTCAGGTACTTGCTGTTGCCGTTGTTTACAGCAACACTGCTTAATAGCTTGGTTGCAGTCAGGGCAATGGCGGCCCTGATCAGTGGAGTAGACCACTCGATTCATAATCATTTCCTGCGGTTAGGTGTATCTTTAAAGTCGCGCCCAGTATAATAACCTGCCTCGGGACAGGTGTTGAGTGTTTAGTTATGTCGCGGGTATTTTAGCTTTTTCTTCGTATCAGGTGGGTAAATTGTGACAGAAAAAAGTGAGCTTGACCGATTAAAGCAACAGATAGACGATTTGCAAAGCCAGTTGGCCTTCCAGGAAGACACGTTGCAGTTACTGAACGATATCGTTACCCGGCAACAGCGGCAAATTGAGAATTTACATGAGCAGTATCATGGTCAAAAAAACCAACTGGACGCTCTAAGTCATGAGATTTCAAGTGATAGCCCAATTGAGCGGCCGCCGCATTATTGACGTTGGTTATATTGGATCTGTGCCGAGAATCACTATTTATCCAGTAAGTCGGTGTTCTGCACTGGCTAGTCACTTAATCTGAGCTACACTTTTCCCTGAAAGCCATTATAACGAGTATGGTCACAGGGACGGGGCAGCCCCCCCCGATTATGGTTTTAAATCTAGTGTTAATGCTGCTTTATAGCTCATCTAAAGTGTAGCCATTAAGCGCGTCTTGGTATATTGCATCAAGCCCCGTCGTGAGCTATCAACCCAGAGTGTGTAGTTAATGTCCAATATAGTATTTGATGAGGACCTTAGGGATGGTATTCAGGAAATTTCCAATATCGCAGTAGGCGTTGCTGCAGATAATATTGCCCGTAGTTTTTCGACGTTTGTTCGTATCCCTGTCCCCGCCGTTCATTTGTTGGAGTCTGCCGATATTATGATGGCACTTAATGCTGTTAGCTCAGAGTCTAGGGTTACTGCGGTCACACAGCCTTTTTATGGGATGGGTGTCAGTGGTGAGGCACTATTGATCTTTACCGATGCCAGTATGGCAGAGTTATCACAGTTGATGGGTTATGAGTTAGTGGGTGATGATCGTCAGGCAATTGAGTTGGCACTGGAAATGGCATCGTTGCTGAACGGCTCCTGTATACAGGGGATATGTAATCAGCTGGACATTAGCGTGTTGCTGAAACATCCAACTCTGCTTGGCCAGCATACATCGCTCAACGATATTATAGCCAACGCTGAATTTCCTTGGGAGCAAACACTGGCTATCGAATTAAACTATTCCTTTGAGGGTTACGCGATTACCTGTGATCTAATTATTTTGCTGCATGAAGATTCCTTGCCTGTTTTTTTTAAACAGGTGAGTTTTTTACTCGATTAGGATTAAAAACTGTATTTATGGGTACACCAAACTTTCAGGATTTACACTGGTTATTGGATATTATTCAGAGTACTGATATTGGTATCGTAGTGCTGGATGAGGGATTCAATATTCAGATTTATAACCGCTTTATGCAGGTACACAGCGGTATTGCTCCTGAACAAGCAATTGGCGCCAATATTTTTGATTTATTCCCTTATTTGCAAGGCGAATGGTTTAAACGCCGTGTCGCGTCAGTCTTTGATCTAGGTATACCGGTGCATACCACTTGGGAGCAGCGCGACAATGTCTTCGATTTTCCGCTGCAGCTCCCGATTCATTTTGAAATAAAAAAAATGTTTCAAAACACCACCTTTGTACCGCTGCGCTCTGCGAGTGATGTGGTAGAGAAGGTGGGCTTGATCGTGTATGACGTAACTGATAATGCGATTAATAGTAGAAAGCTAGAGCATACAAAAGCAGAACTGTTGATCTTAAGCAGAACTGACCGGCTAACAGGGTTATATAATCGGGGTTATTGGGAAGAGCGCTTGAACGAAGAGTTTAAACGCAATAGGCGCAGTGATAGTGACGTGTCGCTGGTAATGTTTGATATTGATCACTTCAAAGATATAAATGATCAGTATGGTCATCAAGTGGGCGATGATGTTATTCGTTTAGTGGCTCAATTGATGCGGGACAATTCTCGTGAGATTGATATCTACGGGCGTTACGGTGGTGAGGAGTTTGTCGTTGTGCTGCCAGAAACCGGGTTGCAAGGTGCTGTGATTTACAGTGAACGTTTGCGGCAGAAAATAGCCGAGTCGGTAGTATATAATGATGGTAATTCGGTCCAGTTTACAGTGAGTTTGGGTATCGCGGTGCTGAATGCAGAAACGATCGATCCTAGTGACTGGATAGTTAATGCTGATAAAGCACTTTATCAATCTAAAGAAAATGGTCGTAATCAAACCCATATTTTTGGGGTTGGTCCGGTGTAAATGGCCACACAGACTTATAGACGTTCCGCTTAACCGAAACCTGCAGTGCCCCCTCCAATCTCAAGGCTTGGCCTTAAACCCCTGCAAGGGTGGGTTCTTGGCACTGCGCGGCCCCACAGGATACTGGAGCTATGCAGACAGCTTTTATCTCTTGTTTAACTCTGCTTGGCCTTACAATCTTGTTAGGAGGATGTGCCTTGCCTTCACTGGAAAGCCGTGAGAGTTCTTTCGCCCTGCCTGTATCAGCAGCAGAGAATACCCGCCTTGGTAAAGCCGTGGCCTCTCGCTTGGACGAACAGGTCGAGAACAGTGGTATCCATTTGCTGGATAATCCGCACGAGGCTTTCGCTGCAAGAATGCTGTTAGCAAGCACTGCCGACCGCACGTTAGATCTGCAGTACTATATTTGGCATGGTGATGTGTCCGGCACCTTATTACTCAATGCCCTGCATCAAGCAGCCATGCGCGGCGTGCGGGTCAGGTTATTACTTGATGATAATGGTACCGCCGGACTTGATAGAGAGTTGGCGGCCTTGGCCACGCATCCCAATATACAAATTCGTCTATTCAACCCGTTTACCCTGCGCAAGGCAAAGTGGTTAGGCTATATCACCCATTTTGGTCGCGCCAATCGTCGTATGCATAATAAGTCCTTCACCGCCGATAACCGCGCTACCATTATTGGTGGGCGCAATGTTGGCGACGACTATTTTGGCGCTACTAGCGGTGTGTTAAAACAGGATTTAGATCTACTAGCCATTGGCCCGATCGTACAAAAGGTATCCGATGATTTCGATCGCTATTGGTCAAGCCAGTCGGCTTATCCCGTTGAACAGATAGTGGCAGCCGTTGACTCGGAGCAGGCCACCGATATTATCGGCAGTGGACAAAAATTTAATAATGATGGTAGAGGTGGCAGCTATCTCGATGCTGTGCGCAACACCTCCTTCGTCAGCGAGCTGCTGTCGGGAAAGCTGCCCTTTGAATGGGCTGCAACAAAAATGGTCAGCGATGATCCGGCTAAGGGTTTGGGTAAAGCTGATAAGGACGGTTTGCTGATTCACCGGCTAACGCCAATTATCGGTCGCCCACAAGATAGTTTGGTGCTGGTATCTCCTTACTTTGTACCGACGCTCGCCGGCGTCGAGTTCTTCGCTGATATAGCTAATCAAGGTGTTACCGTCAACATACTCACCAACGCTATGGAGGCAACCGATGTGTTGCCCGTTCACGCCGGCTACGCCAAACACCGCAAAGCCTTGCTCAAGGCCGGGGTCAAACTGTACGAACTGCGTCGCACCTCAACTGACCCTAAACCCCATAAAAGTGCCGCTGGCCCCTTCGGTAGCTCATCGTCCAGCCTGCATGCCAAGACCTTTGCTGTCGATGGCCAGCGTATTTTTGTCGGCTCCTTCAACTTCGACCCGCGCTCTATGCACCTCAATACTGAACTTGGCTTTGTGGTTGAAAGCCCCGTACTGGCCCGCGCCATTGCGGACGAATTTAGTAACAAAGCAGCACTGACGGCTTACGAGGTAAAACTGGATGCGCACGGCAAGCTTTACTGGTTGGAGCAGCGGGGTGCCAGTAGTATTCGGCATGACACTGAGCCGGGCGCTACTATCGGCAAGCGTATTGCTCTGCGTATACTCAGCGTGCTGCCGATCGATTGGTTGCTATGAAACCATGGGGGTAACTCCGCTGGTAAAGATGTAAATACTCATCTTTATTATTTTAAAACTATTGAATTGCAAGAGACGGCGTTGCCGAATTAAATAAACCACTATGCTGTACAAACTATTTCCCGGCTTGCTGTGGCTACAAAGCTACTCAATGAGCACTTTCAAAAACGACCTGTTCGCCGGTCTTACCATCGGCGTTATGCTCATTCCTCAGAGCATGGGCTACGCTGTACTGGCCGGTCTGCCACCAGAGGTAGGTCTCTACGCCGCTATTTTTCCACCGTTGTTGTATGCCTTGTTGGGCACCTCCAACAAAATCTCGGTGGGCCCCGTGGCGCTAGATGCGATTTTGATACTGGCTGGTCTCAGCGCACTGGCAGAGCCTGGGTCAGCGCAATATCTACAGCTGGCTATTGAGCTGACGTTGATGGTGGGCTTACTACAGTTTATGTTCGGGGTGTTACGGTTTGGCTTTATCGTTAATTTTCTTTCCTATCCGGTGATCGTCGGCTACACCTCGGCAGCTGCGCTCATTATTATTGGTAGCCAGTTACCGAGCCTGGTCGGGGTGCACATGGAAAGCGACAACGTGTTTGGATTGGTGCAGCAACTGCTAGCGTCATTTCAGCACTGGCACTGGCTCACGGTAGCAATTGCATTAACCAGTTTGCTGCTTATCTTTGCCGGTCGGCAATTAGCCCCCAAACTGCCGGTGGCACTGTTGCTGCTGGCAGGAGGTATGGCTATTGCTGGCCTGTTTCAGTTTGAGCAGCAGGGTGTCGATGTGATTAGCTCGATCCCGCAAGGTTTTCCCGTTTTGACGTTCCCGTTTATTGATTTGCAGCGCTTGGGTGACTTGCTGCCCGTAGCATTGACGGTGGCGTTAATGGGGTATGTAGGCACCATCTCCATTTGTAAATCGCAGGAGTCGCCCGCAGACAAAATCAGTGTGCAACCTAATCAAGAGTTAATCGCCATTGGCCTGGCGAACACCTTCGGCGCCTTGTTGCGCTGTTTTCCTGTCTCTGCCAGCTTTTCCCGTAGCGCCGCTTTTCGTACAGCAGGTGCTATGACTCAGGTTTCAGCTTTGGTATCGTCGCTGCTACTGGCTATTACGTTACTGTTTCTGACGCCGCTGTTTGTCAGTTATCCGTTACCCAAGGCAATCCTCGCTGCGATTATCCTGATGTCGGTATTGAGCTTATTTAAATACGGGGAGATGAAAGCGTTATTTCGACAGGATAAAAAAGAGTTTTTAATCCTGTTGGTAACGTTAATTATTACTCTGTTGTTAGGCGTGCAGCAGGGTTTGCTGGTGGGCGTTGTGGTGTCGGTGATATTGGTGATCTACAACAGTGCCAATCCGCATATGACGGAACTCGGGCTGATCGAAGGACAAAACCTGTACCGCAATATTAACCGTTTCGGTAACGCCAATACGCGCAGCGATCTGCTCATTTTTCGCTTTGATGCGCCCCTGTACTTTGCCAACAAGGATTATTTTATGGCGCGATTATATGCGTGGATGAAACAGCGTCCGCCGCAGTGCTTGCGGGCTGTTATCCTCGATGCACAGGCGGTCAGTAGCATCGACAGCACGTCGCTGCGGATGTTGGTGCATGTCATCGAAAATCTGCGCGAACAGAATGTAGGCTTTTATCTTGCTGGTTTGATTGGCCCAGTTCGCGATACTCTAATGAAGTCCGATCTACGCGACTATATCCAGCAAGGCTATGTTTTTTCTACCGTTCACGATGCCGTGGCCTGGCTTGATGAAGGAGTGCACCGTGGCGCCGAGATTGCCGTACAAAGCAATGCTGCCAGCGATCAATAAATAATAACTCAAAGGCGTTGAATTGATGTTTTTTATGACAATGGAGGTATTGCCGATTGAGTCCATACGATTATCATTACTGGTTCACTAAATAGATTATTGGTTTTTCAGGTTGTATTAGCCTGTTTGATAGTTGCGTTCGGCATAAGTGCAAATATTGTTATAAGCTTATGCTATTTAATTATAAGTGTTTGATTTTGTTGAGGTTTTCTTTTATAGTGCGTCTCCTTTACCGCAGCCGCTGATTAGAGAAGCGCGAATACTTTGGATGAAAGATGAGTTTGGACCTGCAAGCATTAAATCAAGAGCTTAAAAACCTGTCGCCCGTAGAAATTGTGCGTTGGGCTTTGCAGCTGGGTAAAAAAACAATCGCTACGACCAGCTTTGCACCGAACGCTGCGGCGATGTTGCATATTGTTACGCAGGCTGATGCATCTGTTCCGATTGTTTGGATTGATAGTGGTTACAACGTACCCGATACCTATCGGGTGGCTGAAGTCATTATGGATAAACTCAAACCCAATATGCAGATTTATATCCCGCAGTGGACCGCTGAGCGCCGCAACGCCATCATGGGAGGGATTCCGCACCCAGACGATGATCCCGAGGTACATGAGGAATTTACTCGCCAAGTTAAATTAGAGCCTTTTCAAAAAGCACTGGATGATTTGCAGCCCGAGGTGTGGATCAGCGGTATTCGCCGTGAGGAAACGGACTTTAGAAAGACCTTGGATATTTTGTCTTATGATAAACGCGGTATTTTAAAAGTCGCGCCGATTTTTTATTGGACTGAAGAGCAGGTTGAAAATTATATGCAGCAATATGAGTTGCCTAGTTGCCGGCATTATTTTGATCCAACCAAAGTAGAAGATGGTCGCGAATGCGGTTTACATACTTCAGCCTGAAAACGCTCTGCTTAAAAGCTTTGATGTAATAGTGCTTTAACGATAACACCAAACCCCCACGTCGTATCATCGGCTTGGGGGTTTTTTGTTATGGGTACAATTAATTGGTATATGGATTAATTATGATAGAGGGGCGGCAGCGTTTTCTCGGTGGTTTTTTTATGGTTATTTTTTTCAAGTTTTAGGGTGTTAATAATTGTAATTAAACTTTCACCATTCCATTGACTGCTGTCGATATTATTACCATATAAGGTATTGTCTAACTGCATTAGCGCGTTAGATAAAGGATGCTGTTGGCAGTGCTGTTGAATATCCTGCAAGCTTTGAATATTAGTCTCTGGCCAAAAGCTACGTGCCCAGGCGATGATAGCGTGCCGCGCCGCGAGTACATCATTGCTACGACAGGCCACCACTAATTGTTTATAGGCTTGCTTTTCTGACAGGGTACTTGCAGTTGGTTTTAATGGCGCAGCTTCGGCGATAGATGTTACCGTTTTGGTGCGCCACCAGAGTAGCAAGGTTGCTAGCCAGAGCAGCGCCAATACCGCCGAGACTAGCTGCCACAAGGTTACATCGTTAGAGTCTGTCAGGGGTTCGCCAGCAGCCGTTCCAAGAGCCGTTTCGGATGGTAATAGGCCATCGCCACTATGGTTAATAGCCAGTGGGGTGCTAGTACTTTGGCTGTTGGCTAAAGCAGGGGCAATGTGCAGGGTTTGAGCCGGAATCACTGCTTGCTGCAGTTTGTTTTGTTCGGTATTCCACCAGTCAATAGTCATTGCCGGGAGTTCTAGTTTGCCGGCCTGGGTGGGGATAATGGCGACGCTATCAGTACGTGTTGACACAACGCCTTGATCGCTAACGCTGGTTTCTGCAGAGCCTTGATCTGGGTAAAACTTGGCACCTGCAATGGGCTTAAATTGCTGTGGAGGTAGCTGTGAGTCAAGCAAGCCTGTGGCAGTCGTGGTGATGGTACGGGTAATCGAATCGCCCACATGTATGTTTTGTAAGTCAGTGCTCCAGCTTTCGGTTAGATGAAGTGATTGTGCTGGCAGCCAAATAGTAGTGTTGGTGGTTGGTGGTGATTTTACTGTCACAGTATGCTGTTCAGTCATTTTTCTCAGTCGTTTACCCGTTTGAGCCAAGTCGAAAATCGATTGCCGAGTAACAGCTTCATTAGCAGAAAAAATGAGTTCAGGGATAGTTAACTCACCGGCTTGCTGAGGAAAAATGGCATAGCGTAATTCGTGAACCTGATAGAGTTGGTTGTTAATTCGTCGTTGAAATGAATTTTGGCTGAGTTTTTTAATTGCTGCGTTATCAAAATCCGGTTCGCTAATATTCATATTATCGAGCTGAATTGATTGAAAAATACGGACGGTCAGAATAACTTGCTGCTGGATATATACCGATTCTTTATCGACTTCTGATTCTAGGTACACGGGCTGCTGTACACCTTCTGCTACCGGCACCCTGGGCTGCACATTAATAGTAATAGCCTGGGTTTTTTCACCATCTACTTCAATAGCCGGGATGGTGAGTTGCCCTTGACGTTTGGGCGCTAAGTTAATAACCCAGTCTGTCCATGATTCTGATTGTCCGTTGCGAATAATATGGCGGCTGCGTTGGCTGCTGCCCAAGACATCAAAGTTGGTTTGTAAGGCGCTTAAATCAGGGCTGTCAAATGATCCCGCTTTATTGACGCGGATCGTTAGGGTAAGTGTGTCGTCAATAGCAATAACACTGCGATCGATGCTGGCAATTGGGTCGGCATTAACGGTCAGGCTCAACCCGCTTAGCAGTATCCAGATAAGAGTGGCGAAAAGAGAGTGTTGATTTACCACTGAGATTGCTCCTGTTGTAATTCTCCCTGCTGCTGGCGCAGGCGAGATTCATAATGAAATTTGCGCCGCAATAAACCCGATGGATCATCGGGAATTTGCCGTAGCCATTGTTCCATCGTCTGCTGTTTGGCTCGCTCTTCCGGGCTAAGCTCAGCGGCTTGAGCTGGCTGCTGCGCTGATGGATCTTGATCTGAGTCAGATTGCTGATCTTGCTGTTGGGCTTTTTGCTGGTTAGTTTGCTCTGGCTTTTCCTTTGATTCAGGATTATCGCCATCAGTTGGTTGTGCTTGATCCTGCTCTGGCTGATTTTTTTCGGCTTTACTTTGCTGGGACCCATCCTGTTGGGATTGATCTGATGGTTGTTGTTCCGCTTGGTCCCTGTCCTGTTGCTCAGACTGTTGGCTGTCAGCGTTGTTTTTATCTGCCGGATTTTGCTCTGATTGTTGCTGATTCTGATTGTCGTCTTGCTGCTGATTTTGCTCTTGTTGATCTTGTTGATCTTGTTGCTGTTGTTCTTGCTGTTTTTTAATCTGTTCGAGCAGTTCCTGGTTGGCTTTGGCGTCGTCCATATCGGGTTGTAACTTAAGCGCGTCGTCGTAGGCTTTAATTGCCTCATCGAGCTTGCCAGCTCTGGCTAGGGCGTTACCGCGATTGTAATGCGCGTCTGCGGTGTTGGCATGGGAAAAGTTCTCTGCGGCTTGCTCAAAACTACCAGATTTATAATGGGCTGCACCGCGCCACAGTGGATCCTGGAACTGTTCAGCGGCGGCTTTAGTATCGCCTTGCTGTAATTTTTGTGCTGCTTGTTGGTCGGGGCGCAGCCATAAGTCTTGCCATTCAAAGGCATAGCCAGGCTGAGGTTGTAAGATAAATACCAGTGGCAAAGCCAATAACCAGCCGCGTCGAAAACCTAGTAAGGCTAGCGGTAACAGCAGTAGGGCTAACAACGGGCCACGATCCTGCCATTGATCAAATTGACGTTCCGTTAATAGAGTGTTGCCTTCTAGTTCTGCTAGCGGTGGGGGTAATAAAAACTTGATGTCGTTGTCATTGATGCTGGCGTCGGTGTAGCGTCCGTCACTGCGTTTTGCGAGCTGCTCTAATAAGGGGCGGTTCAGTTGCGGGATAATAATATTGCCGCTGCGGTCTTTCAAAAAACCATCGGATGTAGGTATGGGGGCACCATCGCTACTGCCTATGCCCATAATCGATAGCTGTAGGCCGCTACCGTTTAGCTCATCACTGATAGCATTAATATCTCGATCAGTAATACCATCGGTGATTAATAGTATGCGACCGCTGTTGATGCCCGTATTGGTGAAGAGTTGCTTGGCTAGTTTTATCGCTGCAGCGGGGTTGCTTCCGTAGACCGGCATCATGTCGGGGGATAACGCGGGTGTTAAGTTGGCAATGGTTGCAGTGTCGTCGGTTAGCGGTGAGGCAATATGGGCGTCGCCGGAATAGGCAATAAGCCCCGTTAAGCCTTCGTTACGATAAGTCAGGATATCTAACACCTTGTGTCTAGCGCGAATAAGGCGTGAGGGTTTGGTGTCTTCAGCAAACATGGAGAGCGATAAATCAAAGGCAATTACTAAGGCATCCTGGCGCTGGTGGACGGGTTGGGGGAGTTTCTCCCAGCTTGGCCCGGCGATAGCGATGGCGGCAATGATCCAGGCGAATAATAAGCTTAACCAGGGCCAGCGTGAAATTTTAGTTTGGCCGCCATCGATGAGGTGCCCTAGTAGTTGTTCATTAATAGCACCGCGCCAATGCAGGGAGCTGCTCTTTTTCTGCCAAAAATAAACCACCAGTAAAGCAGCAGGAATAATAGCTAGCAGCCACAGTGGCCGTAAAAAATGAAACTGTTGAATAAAATCAGAGTGAATCACAGCTGTTTCTCATCGACTAAAGCGTTATTAGTAAAACGGTGAAACCACATTGACCAGGGCAATAGCGTCAGCGCCAGTAAGACGCTAGCAATAAACCCTGCGGCGAGGGGCCAATAGAATAATGCTTGTTGGGGGCGAAAGGTGTGTTGTTTGTCTTCGACCGGCTCTAGTTGATCCAGTAATTGATAAATTTGCATGAGTTCTTCGGGGTTACGCGCTCGAAAATATTTACCGCCGGTAATATTGGCAATTTCTTTTAGGGTGGTTTCATCAAGGTCGGCGGAGGGGTTGACTCGGCGCGAGCCAAATAAACCAGGTACGGCCATTTCGTCCGCACCAACGCCGACGGTGTAAATAATAATATTATTGTCTGCGGCTAATTTAGCAGCGGGTATAGGTTTGACTTCGCCACCGTTATTTTGGCCATCGGTTAGTAAGATCATCACATGACGGTTACCGGGCCGTTCGCGTAAGCGTTTCACCGACAGGCCGATAGCATCGCCAATAGCCGTGCGCTCTTCGCCGGCAAAGCCTATTTGTGCTTCGCGCATAAAACGCTGTACGGTGGCAAGGTCGAAGGTCAGCGGCGCTTGTACATAGGCTTGGGTGCCAAATAATACCAGGCCCAGGCGGTCGCCTTTGCGTTGCGGAATAAATTGATTAAGCACAGCCTTGACGGCGATGATGCGCTGAGCACGTTCGCCGCCGACCTGCATATCTTCTATTTCCATACTGCCGGAAAGGTCAACCGCTAATAACAGGTCGCGGCCGCTGGTCGGCAGGCTAATAGGATCACCAATCCAGTTGGGGCCAGAGGCTGCGACGATTAAACAGCACCAAATTAACAGTACAGCAGCGATGCGTGATTTACGTCGTGCCAGCGTATTGTTGGTTTGCTGCTGTAACGCACTGAGCTCATTATAGAAGGGCACCCGTACAGCCGCTTGTTGCTGCCGCGCTCTGGGTATTAAAAAATAGGCCAGTATGGGCAGTGGCAGCAAATAAAATACCCAGGGGGAGTCAAAGCCTAGCATGGTATGTTACTCACTGATTTAAACGTATGTTGTTTAATCCATCGTCTCGCCAGTGCTTCAAGCTCACGGGGTTGGGGTGAAGCATTCTCATCAGAGCTGGGTTTAATTGGGGCGTAGGGACCATTCAATAAGATTTTTCCTGGGCCTTGACTAAAATCATTACAGTGGCCGCTTTGATCCAAAAATTGTAGCCATTGCAGGCCGGTTAAACCAGCGATATCAGCGGGGGCGTTGGCGGCTAAGGCTGTTTGTTTGAGTAGCTGGTTAAGTTGTTGTAGATATAAGTTAAAGTCGGTCGTCAGTGACAGAGCGCTGAGCTGTTTTAGCGCCAAGCGGCGGTAATGATTTTTACGGTATCGGCGGATTAAAAAATAACTCATAACAATGATGGTGATGATAAGGAGTGCGGCGACTAGCCACCAACCTATGGCCGGCGGCCAGGCACTGACCGCTGCGGGTAAGTGGATATCGCGCAATTGTGCGAGTGGATCTTGGTTAGGCATGACGTTGGGATCTCGGCCTTTTGTTCTGGGCACCATAATAGTGTAGTAGTCGTTGCAAGGGAGGCTGCTCGGTGCCAATGTCGATCAGCGGAATCCCCAGTTTGGCGAGCTGTTGTTGTAAGGCGTTATGGCGTTGTTCAAAATGTTGAGCATAGCGTTGTCTGGCTTGCCTGCCGCCGGTGTGAATCAGTTGTTGCCGCTGGCCGTCGGTGACAGTGTAAGTGCCTGGAGGTGGTAGTTGTTTTTCCATCGGGTCATAAACAAACAGCCCGGTGATTTCGCAGTGACGTGATAGCTGGTACAAGTGCTTGCTACAGTCACCTTCATTCAAACCGGCAAAATCGCTGATGATATAAATAGCGCTACCTGGCTTAGCGATACGGCGTAGTTCGATTAAGGACTGCTCCAATCGCAGCGCTGATGAAATCGCCACGCCGCTGTCGCGGTTGAGTTGCTGGTTAAATTCCAGCATGGCGTGAATGAACTTTAGTACCGAATGACGGCTGCGTCGTGGCCGAATTTCCTGCTGGGTTTTGTTACCTATGACTAGACCACCGACTTGATCATTATTTTGTAAGCCAGACCAAGCAATAAGGGCACCGAGGTAACAGGCGGTGACCGATTTAAAGCAGGTTTGGCTGCCAAAAAACATCGTTTGCCGTTGATCGGTGACGACCAGCATTGGCCGATCGCGCTCCTCCTGGAATACTTTGGTATAAGTTTGACCGCTGCGGGCACTGACGCGCCAATCGATAGTACGAATATCATCGCCGGGTTGATAGGCCCGTACTTCGGCAAAATCGAGACCGCGACCGCGGAAGCTGGTTTTATTCGGACCGGTTAACAGACTTAAGGCCTTACGCCGTTGCTGCAGTTTTAAATCTTTGGCGTTGAAACGAGCGCTGATCAAATCATTCAGCTCGCTGTAAGCGCCGCTGAGCAATCGATCAAATCGGTTAGCCGTTTTATTGATGCTGGACATTGCTCAATTATTCCTCAGGCAACAGGGACCAAACGGAGCAATTCAGCAATCACGTGATCAGTATCGATACCATCTGCCTCTGCCTCAAAACTGAGGATCAAACGATGGCGCAACACATCGGCAGCAACTGCCTGTACATCATCGGGGCTGACAAAATCTTTACCTTGCAACCAGGCGTGGGCGCGTGAGCAACTATCTAATGCTATCGTTGCCCGAGGGCTTACGCCAAAATCGATCCAGGATGCGAGTTCTTTGCTGTAATTTTGTGGGTGTCGCGTTGCCATGGTCAATTGCACCATATACTCCTCGACGGCTGGCGCGGTATGCAGCATAAGCACCTGTTGTCGCGCGGCAAAAATACTCGATTGGGGTAGCGGTGGTGGTGGCGCTATGTGCTCTGTTTGGGTAATGGATTCATTACGCACTAATTGCAGGATTTTGCGTTCGGCGTCAACATCAGGGTAGTCCACTCGGACATGCATTAAAAAACGGTCGAGCTGCGCTTCAGGCAAGGGGTAAGTGCCTTCTTGCTCGATGGGGTTTTGAGTTGCCATAACCATAAATAACTGTGGTAAAGGGTAAGTGGCTTTACCGACGCTGATTTGTCGCTCGGCCATGGCTTCAAGCAGGGCTGATTGTACTTTTGCGGGAGCGCGGTTGATTTCATCGGCTAATACTAAATTATGGAATATAGGGCCTTGCTGAAACTCAAAGCTACCGTTTTCTGGGCGATAGACTTCAGTGCCAGTGACATCACCGGGTAATAAATCGGGCGTAAATTGCACGCGGTGGAAGTCGGCTTCGATGCCTTCGGCGAGGATCTTTATGGCCTTGGTTTTGGCTAGGCCGGGAGCGCCTTCAACTAGGAGGTGACCATCCGCGAGTAGCGCTATGAGTAAGCGCTGAACTAATTGCTGTTGACCGATAATTTGGCTTTCAAGCCAGGTTTTAAGTGTGCTGAAGGTATGCTGTTCATTCATAGCGTTGTTGTCTTGTTCCCGAAGTAAGGTTCGTTAAGAGTTTGACTAGCTAAATTTGACGGTATTGGACCATTGTCTGACGACAAGTTCCAGTGTCGTGTTAGATTGGACAAACTCTTATCAAATTAGATAGCTTAGGCTTAGGCTAGTATTTAGGCTATTTGGCTACTATTGTAAGTGATGACGTGACAGCTAAAAATATCCAGTAATAATGTTCGGGGTCGATATGGCGAAGCAGCAAGAAGTTGACAGGAAATTAGCCCAATTAGAAGAAGTCATTATTCAGCAGGTCAATGCTAAGGAGCAAGAGAGCATTCTCCGGTTTGCACGGCAGTTATATTCAAACCACGTAGCTGAAGATTTCAGAGGTCGAGAAATCTCTGATATTTATGGTTCTACTATGGGTAGCTGGGCCTTTATCCAGCAACATGATTTACAGGCACCGAAGGTGCGTGTATTTAACCCTGAGTATCAAAAGCATGGCTGGCAATCTGGGCACACAATGGTCGCAGTGTTAGCCCGCGATATGCCCTTTATTACTGATTCTGTGCGTGGGGAGTTAAATCGGAGAAACCTTTCAGTATATACCGTACACAGTGTTATTTTGCCGATTGTACGCAACAAATCTAACCAGCTACAGACATTGCTTCCGGCCAGAACGGTCATAAAACCACCAAAAAACTGCCGCTTTGCTGATGAAGCTTTGCTATATCTCTCCATTGGTCGCTGTACCGATACTCAAGAGCTGCAAGACATAGCCTCGGCCATCACTGAGATATTGAATGAGGTCGCAGTGGTTGTGGACGATTTCCCCAAGATGGTGGCCAAAGCCAAGCAGGGGATAGCTGAAGTAGGTGCTTTACCACAGGATAAAGAGGGTAACCGAGAAGAGGTGCAGGCCTTTCTTGAATGGGCTATTAGTGGCCATTTTACCTTTTTAGGCTATGAGCAATTAGCTATTGATTACAGCAGTGGTAGTCCTGTGGTTTCGCGGGTGGGGGAATCTACCCTGGGCTTATTAAAATGTCGTGATTCTCGTGGTATCGAAGACTTGCAGCAAACCTTGGAGCAGGGCGCGGAGCCGGGTACATTGTTGGCGCAACCATTGATGTTCGCTAAATCGGCACTGCGCTGTCGGGTACATCGTCAAGTTTACCCCGATTATATTATGTTGCGACAGTTTAACAGTGAGGGTGTTTTAGTCGGTAAACACCGGTTTTTAGGCTTGTACACATCGGCTGTTTATACTCTGTCAACGAAAACAATTCCTTTAATAAGGAAGAGGGTTGAGCACGTACTGGATCGCTCGGGGTATGATTTAAAAACTCATGTCGCTAAGGAATTAACCAGAGTGTTAGATATTTTCCCCCGTGATGAGTTATTTCAAAGTAGCGATGATGAGCTATTCGCTACCGCGATGGAAGTCAATAAAATACAGGAGCGTCGACAGGTTAGGTTATTTGTCCGGCAGGACTTTCACGGTAAATTTGTTAATTGTTTAGTGTATATGCCCAGGGATGTCTACAAAACCGAGCTGCGGATAAAAGTAGAGCAGTTACTCTGTGATGCCTTTGGTACCACTGACTCGGAATTTACCACCTATTTTTCCGAGTCAATACTGGCGCGTACCTACTATGTATTAAAAGTCAACGCCGGAAAAATCATTGATGTTGATGTTAATGCTCTTGAAGAGGAAATCGTAGAAGTGACCATGTCCTGGAAAGAGCATTTGAATAAATATTTAGTCGATGAGTTCGGTGAAGAGCAAGGCGGCAAGTTGATGGCCAACTATGGCGACGCTTTTAACCCCGGTTATATGGATGATTTTACGCCTCGTGCGGCAGTTGATGATATCAAAAAAATTGCCCAGCTCGATGCAATTGGTGATATTGGCATGAGCTTTTATCGACAGTTGGGCGAGGGCAGTAGCTCCATCCGTTTTAGATTGTTTCATCTGGATTCGCCATTGTCACTGTCTGACATTATGCCCATTCTGCAAAGTTTAGGTTTGCGGGTGGAGAGCGAGCACTCTTACGATATCAATCGTAAAGATGGACGAGAGATGTGGGTGCATGATTTTAGTTTAACTCATAGTTTAAAAGCTGAGATTGATTTTTCTAAAGAGGGGGATAATTTACAGCAGGCATTTTTGGCAATATGGAAAGGTGATGCCGAGACGGATTCGTTTAATCGACTGATTTTAGGTGCCCATCTAGGCTGGCGACAAGTGGCTATGTTGCGAGCTTATGCCAAGTATATGCGGCAGATTAAATTCAACTTTAGTGGCGAATATATCGCCGAATGTCTGGCCAACCATTCGGTGATAGCAGGGCGTATAGCCTCGATGTTTGATTGTCGCTTTAATGTAAGCTTGGCGTTAGATTCTAAGGCTAGAGATAAACAAGAAGAGCAAATTAACAACGGTATTATTGAGGCCTTGGAAACGGTTGAAAATCTGAGTGAAGATAGAATTATTCGGTATTACGTTGCTCTGATCAAAGCAACTCTGCGAACAAATTATTTTCAATCAAACCAAGATGGTCAATTTAAAAACTACTTTTCGTTTAAGTTGTCGCCAGCGAAAATTCCAGACATGCCTTTGCCAGTGCCCATGTTTGAAATTTTTGTTTATTCCCCTCGTTTAGAAGGTGTGCATTTGCGTGGCGGTAAAGTAGCCCGGGGTGGTTTACGTTGGTCTGATCGCTTAGAAGATTTTCGTACTGAGGTGCTGGGCTTAGTAAAAGCGCAACAAGTTAAAAACTCAGTGATAGTACCCATGGGTGCCAAAGGCGGCTTTGTTGCCAAGTGTCTACCGGCAATGACGGATCGAGAGGCGATTCAGAAAGAGGGGATAACTTGCTATAAAACCTTTATTCAAGGCCTGTTGGATATTACCGATAACTTAGAGGACGGTGTAGTAGTGCCGCCGCTTAACGTTATTCGTAAAGACGACGATGACACTTACTTGGTCGTTGCTGCGGATAAAGGTACGGCGACTTTTTCCGATATTGCCAATGAGCTATCGCTCAATGCTGGTTTTTGGTTGGGTGATGCTTTCGCCTCTGGGGGCAGTGCTGGTTATGATCATAAAAAAATGGCGATTACCGCGAGAGGTGCATGGGTATCAGTGCAGCGCCATTTTAGAGAACTGGGTATCAATATCCAGGAAACTGACTTTACTGTCGTTGGTATTGGCGACATGGCAGGGGATGTGTTCGGGAATGGTATGCTGCTTTCTGAGCATATTCAGCTTACTTGTGCCTTTAACCATCAGCATATCTTTATTGACCCCAACCCTGATTCCGCAAGTAGTTTTGTTGAACGTAAACGTTTATTTAATCTGCCACGTTCAAGCTGGGAAGATTACAATACAAAATTGATCTCAGCTGGTGGTGGTATATTCAAACGCTCAGCCAAGTCGATCAATATATCGGCGGCGATGAAAAAACGATTTGATATCAAAGCAGATAAGTTAACGCCTAATGAATTAATCAATGCCGTATTAAAAGCACCGGTGGATTTGTTATGGAATGGCGGTATCGGTACCTATGTTAAATCGAGTAATGAAACCCATGCTGACGTCGGTGATAAGGCTAACGATGTATTGCGGGTTAATGGCAATGAATTGCGCTGTCGAGTTATTGGTGAAGGTGGAAATTTAGGGATGACACAGCTTGCTCGAGTTGAGTACGCTCTTAATGGTGGTCGCTGCAATACCGATTTTATTGATAATTCTGCTGGAGTAGATTGCTCGGATCACGAAGTTAATATAAAGATCTTATTGAATGGTGTTGTAGCTGCTGGCGATATGACAGAGAAACAACGCAATACTTTATTAGTGGCAATGACCGATAGCATATCTTCGTTAGTACTAGAGAATAATTATCGGCAAACTCAAGCTATCAGTATGGCTGAATCCGAGGCGATTCGTCGGGCAGGAGAGTATAGGCATTTGATGCATACGATGGAAATTCGTGGAAGATTAAATCGTCAGCTTGAATTTTTACCGGATGAAGATGTTTTGTTGGAGCGCCGCGCCGCTAACAAAAGTCTAACTCGTGCCGAACTATCAGTGTTGATGTCCTATGTTAAATCACAGTTGAAAGAAGAGTTGGTTAATACCACAATCCCGGAAGACGAGTATCTGGCTAAAGCGGTTGAAACAGCATTCCCTCAGCGTATTCGCGATGATTATCGCGAACAGTTACGCAGTCATCGTTTACGCAGGGAAATTATTTCGACGCAGTTAGCCAATGATATGGTTAATCACATGGGGATTACCTTCGTTGATCGTATTGCACAATCAACGGGTGTTACCAGTGGCGATGTAGTGAGAGCTTATGTGGCTGCTAGTGATATTTTTGATATGTCGTATTATTGGCGGCAAATAGAGTCACTGGATTATGCGGTAAGTGCCGATATTCAAATGCAAATGATGTCTGAATTGATTCGATTAATACGTCGCTCCACCCGTTGGTTTTTACGTAATAGGCGTACGTTGATTGACCCAGCCGTCGAGGTAGCTAATTTTAAATTATCTGTTGCCCAATTACGCAGTGCCTTACCGGAGCTATTAACCGATGAGGTGAAGGCTGTGCTAAATAATAAGCGTCAGAGTTATATCGACCAAAGTATCCCGGAAGAGCTAGCTACTTATATCGCCAGTGCGCAGGCGCAATATTCATTGTTGGGTATTATTGAAAGCTCGAAGGCGCGATCAATTCCAATGGATAAAATGGCCGAGCTGTATTTCAGATTATCAGAAAGATTGGAGCTTAATTGGTTTGCCAAGCAAATTACAGAGTTAAAAATTGATAATCACTGGCAGGCTTTGGCGCGAGAAGCCTATCGCGATGATCTTGAGTGGCAGTTACGTACTCTAACCGAGGGGGCGATGCGTTATGTCTGTGATGCTGGTGATATCGATGCTTGTATTAACCGCTGGATGGAGAAACAGCATCTAATGGTAGAGCGCTGGCGTAATATGTTAACTGAGCTGCATGCCACTGCTGTGCCGGAGTTTGCGATGTATTCAGTGGCTATACGTGAGTTACTTGATTTAGCGCAGAGCAGTAAGTATGGTGACGTCGAATAATTATTGTCGATGGCTGGGTGAAATTTAAGCAACATGCAAATAGTGGTTGAACTTGTGGTCAGTGCTGATGAGTATCTCAAGCAGTACAGTTATCCCGCAGCCATTGTGACTACCCATAGTCGCGATGGTCGCCGGGTACGCTTCCCGGCCAATATTTTACGTCCTTATGTGACTCATAGCGGTATTCACGGGGTATTTCGTATCAGTTTTGACAGCAATGGTAAATTTAGGGCGATTGAAAAGCTTTGACAGAATAAAACTAATACGGTTTGCAGGCTTATTGGAGACTGCGCTAATCCTGGACTTAAAATCCTTAAGTTGAGCCTTAACCACTCATGGGATTATTTTGGCTAGTATGGATTCAAGTGAACTCTTTCTTATCGGTTTTGATAGGTGGTAATCCATTCTCGAGGACAAACATCTTTCGACATGTTCCGCCATCGCATGGGCGGTTAGCGCACAGATAGGTACTTTTTTTCGATTATTGTTGGTCTCCCATTCTCTAATAATTTCTGTGGCTTGATATCCGTCCATAATCGGCATTTCACAGTCCATTAAGATTAAATCAAAGTTATTCTCACCATCACAAAAAATCTCGGTGCCTAGATGACCATTGCTGGCGGTTGTGACATTAATATTCATACTTTTTAATAAGCCCAAGACAACCAATACATTGATAGCGTTATCTTCAATCAGTAGAACGTTGATGCCTGAATAATCAGTTTTTGTAGCTACTAAATCAGTAGTTTGAGTGAGGGGTTCGGCTTTAGTTAACTCAATAGTTAAATAAAATGTGGAGCCTACCCCTGGTTCGCTATCAGCCCATATATCACCATTAAACTGAGTTGTCAGTTGTTTGCATATATACAGTCCAAGACCACTGCCACCAAATTGGCGAGTGGTTGAGTAATCACCCTGTTCATATTGGTTGAATATTCTTGTAAGTTGCTCTTTTTTAATTCCCACCCCTGTATCTGCTACCTTAAACAGCAGGCTGACCCTATTATTCTGTTGTGAAGCGGCTTTTACTGATAGTCGGATTTGGCCTTGAGCTGTAAATTTAAACGCATTGTGGAGGATATTATTAAGAATTTGTTGAAGGCGAGTAGGGTCACCTTTGACCCATGTTGGTATGTTTTTATCAATAGATGTAATCATCTCAACCTTATCCCCGCCTTGTAAGTGATAAGTCATTGCTAATGATGCTATTAATTCTTTAAGATTAAAGGTGATTTTTTCCAGAGATATTTTGCCTTCACTTATTTTGGAAACTTCTAAAATGTCGTTGATAACAGTGAGCAGCGTTGATGTTGAGAGGTTGAGCGTTTTTAGATACTGAGTTTGCTGTGGGTTAAGTTCAGTCGTTGCCAATAAATCAACAATACCAACAATGCCATTTAGTGGTGTGCGTAATTCATGGCTCATATTGGCAAAAAAACGACTTTTCCACTGGACTGTTTTTTCTGCCTGTTTTAATGCGCGCTCTTTTTCGTTAACTAATTCCTTTGATAGTTCTTTTTCGATCAAAACTTTTGCCAGGCCCGCTGCTTCTTCAATTAAGTATATGTGCTGTTCATCGGGAGATTGTGGCTTATTGTAATAAAGCGCAAAGGTACCAAGAATCGTATCATTTTGTTTGATCGGCTGTGACCAGCAAGCCTGCAAATTGGCTTTAAGTGCCAAATGTTTAAAATCCACCCAGAAGGGGTGCGTGCTAATATTCTCAACCACGACTCTGTTGCCAGTAAATGCAGCAGTACCACAAGACCCCATGTTATTACCTATGGCGACTCCATCAATGGCTTCACGGTAAAACTTTGGGAGGCTGGGAGCCGCGCCCTCGATCAAATGTAACTTGTCAGGGCTCATCAGCAAAACAGAGCCATACATCCCCTCAGTTTTATTTTCTATGATCGATATGAGCTCGTGAAGGGACTGCTTTAGTGGCATGTCACTGGTTAACAAATGCAGCAAAGTTTTATGATAACTGCTTGAAAACATCTCGATGGCCTGTAAGTTTCGCGCCATAAATCAGTCGCGCATGGGTACATTGTATATAGTGTGGTGGTGTAAGGTGGTTATAGATCAATTTTTTAAGCTTATATTGTATGGGGTAAATAATAGCGTGTTAATTTCTAAATAACATTGATTTAGGCTTTAGATCGAGCTTTGTTGGTTAAACATGACCGATTATGGTCTGGTTCATTAGTCGTTGATCGGTGTATGTTTATAGCCAGTCGTGGATAAGGTTAATGATTGGCTGATTTCATTTGGTTAGTCTTAGGTCAGTACCGTTATTGAAACCATTCCAAGTGCCAAGAGATTAGTTTATCCTCCCGTCCTCACTGATTCCTACGATCCGAGAGCTTGTATGTACTCATTATTACGCAGTTTGTTGTTTACTCTACCTGCTGAAACCTCACACCATTTATCGTTGGCTTCTATCAAGCTGCTTGGGCGTCTAAAGCTGAGTGCTTTATTTGCGGCCAAGCCAGTGGCAAAGCCGGTTACGGTGATGGGGCTGGAGTTCCCCCATGCGGTTGGTTTAGCCGCAGGTCTAGATAAAAATGCCGATTACATTGATGGTTTAGCGGCGCTGGGTTTTGGCTTTATCGAGGTGGGAACGGTTACTCCATTGGCTCAGCCGGGTAACCCTCAGCCACGTTTGTTTCGTTTGCCGGCGGCCCAAGCGATTATTAATCGTATGGGCTTTAATAATGAAGGCGTGGATTATCTGGTTAAGCAGGTGATAGCCAGTAAATATCAAGGCATTCTCGGTATTAATATCGGTAAAAATAAAGATACCCCGGCGGAGCGGGCGGTAGATGATTATTTAATTTGTATGCGCAAGGTCTATGTACATGCCTCTTATATTACGATTAATCTGTCGTCGCCCAATACTCCGGGGCTGCGTGACTTACAGTTTGGCGAGCCCTTGGAGGCTTTACTTGAGCAATTGAAGGCAGAGCAGGCTAAGTTGACAGCCAAGCATGACCGTTATGTGCCGATCGCGGTAAAAATTGCCCCAGATATGGCGCTTGATGATATTGAACAGGTGGCTGCAGCGTTGATCAAGTATGAAATCGACGGTGTCATTGCGACCAATACCACTATCGCCAGAGACAAAGTTGAACATTTGCCTCACGGTCATGAGCTGGGCGGTTTGAGTGGCGGGCCTTTAACTGAGCAATCCACCTATGTAATCCGCGCTTTTGCTAAGGCTTTAGGGGGTAAATTACCTATTATTGGCGTTGGTGGTATTCTGGATGGCCTCGATGCAGCGGAAAAAATTCAAGCTGGAGCCTCATTGGTGCAGCTTTATAGCGGTTTTATTTATCGAGGCCCAGAGTTAATTGAAAGCTCGGCCCAGGCCATAGCCGAGCTGTAAAGCTTGGGGCGGTGGCTTTATTTATCATAGTTATGGTCATTATTGTCCCTATTTTGTATTTAAGGTGTGTCGAAATTGCTCATTTAACATTTTTTTCTGTTAAAATTGCAGCGGTCGGCCATTTGGTCTATTTGAGGTAATGATTTAGTGGTAGATATGGCTATTGCGCCTATTGGCGCTGCATCGCAACAATTAGTACGTGATCATATAAACGGTATTCGTATACCTGAAAGAGTGTCTGGAGCCGATCAGGAACAGACAAAAAACCGCATTAAGGCTTTGTTGAAGCGCGAGAATGCTGTTCTGGTTGCGCATTATTATACAGATCCAATGATACAGGCACTGGCTGAAGAAACCGGTGGCTGTGTATCTGATTCTTTGGAAATGGCTCGTTTCGGCCGTGATAATCCTGCTTCTACGCTAATCGTGGCCGGGGTTAAGTTTATGGGCGAAACGGCTAAAATCCTGTCGCCAGAAAAGCGCATACTAATGCCCACCCTTGAAGCAACTTGCTCGCTGGATATCGGTTGCCCGGCGGATGAGTTTTCGGCTTTTTGTGATCAGCACCCTGATCGTACAGTCGTAGTTTACGCTAATACTTCCGCTGCGGTTAAAGCCCGAGCTGACTGGGTGGTAACCTCCAGTATCGCGTTACAGGTAGTCGAGCATCTTGATAGCTTGGGTGAGAAGATTTTATGGGCACCAGATAAGCATTTAGGTGGTTATGTACAGCGTGAAACCGGTGCCGATATACTGATGTGGGATGGCGCCTGTATTGTCCATGAGGAGTTTAAGGCTCAAGGCTTGGTGGATTTGAAAAAGGTTTATCCCGACGCGGCTATTTTAGTTCATCCTGAATCTCCAGAGTCGGTAGTGTCACTAGCAGATTTTGTTGGCTCCACTTCGCAAATTATTAACGCCGCTAAAACGCTTCCCAATGAGCAGTTTATCGTAGCGACGGATCAAGGGATTTTCTATAAGTTGCAACAACAAGTACCGGGTAAACAATTCATTATTGCCCCTACTGGCGGTAGTGGTGCCTCCTGTCGTAGTTGCGCTAATTGTCCGTGGATGGCGATGAATGCGCTGGAAAATCTAGCCGAGACGCTGGAGTATGGCCATAATGAGGTATTGGTTGATCGAGAGTTGGGTGAGCAGGCGATGAAACCATTGAATCGGATGCTAGGGTTTTCAGCACAGCAGTAACAGTTAGCTTATTGGATTGCTAGAAATAATAAAAAGGGTTGCTTAAAGCAGCCCTTTTTTAATGGTGTCGGTTTAAAATGCTGCTGACGTATGATTATGATTGCCAATTACAGGGTGGGCCTTACTCCTCCAGAGCTACCTCGTACGCTGGAGCTCATTAGGCTGGCCATTAAAATTGGAGGGTCAAGATCCACCCTTACCCTTATAGTTTAAGTAGATGTCATTTAAATCAGATGAAACTTAAAGCCGCTTCATAGCCTGTTCCATTTTTTTAATCTGCATGATGCGCTCTTGAATACGGGCGGTGGTCAGGTGGTCATTTTTCACCAGTGGCAGAGCATAGCTTAGCTGTTGGGCGGCTTTGCCCAGTATGCCATTGAGCACAAAGTATTCAGCCCGAGCTTGGTGTACGCCGACGATATTACCAGCCAAGCCATGAGTTTCAGCCAATAAATACCAGACAGATGGGTCATTGGGTTTTCTTTGCACATGCTCTTTAAGCAATGCTTCGGCCTGGTGCGGCTGGTTAGCGCGTAGGTAGGCTTTGGCCAGGGCCATAGTGATAGGGTGATTGCCAGGCGTTAGTGCTAGTGCGTTATTTAATTGGGTTATTGCCTCTGCAGTTTTACCAGCTGCTAGTTCTAGCTCCGTTTCAGCAAGGATATAAATAATTTCATTGGGGGCGGCGGCGCGTAAAGGGGTGAGTCTTTGTCGTGCCTCATCAATATTACCATTAGCAGTTAATGCCAGAATCAAGCCGTATTGGTCAGCGTCTGGTGTGCGGCTTCCACTATTATTGATTTTAGTGCGAAAACGCTTTACGGCATCCAGGCTATTGTCGATAAAGCTGAGTTCTACACGGGCTCGCATCAATTGAAAGTGCAGATTATCGGTATACATTTTACGCGGATATTGTCGAGCTCGGTTTTTAGCGTCACTGATACGGCTCTCGGTGACGGGGTGCGTGAGTAAGAACTCTGGCGCGCGACTACCCGAATAGCGTGAAGACTGCTGCATAATCTCAAACATGGCAGCAGCGGCGGAGGGGTCCATACCGGCTTTCGCCATGGTTTGCATACCGGCACGGTCGGCCTCTTGCTCGTGTAAACGACTATAGCGTAACTGGCTCTGTAGGCTGGCGGCCTGCGTGGCAGTGATGGCCGCCATGCCAACATCGCCGCCTTGAGTGGCGGCCAGAATGATCCCAGCTAATAAGCCGGCTAAATTAGGTATGGCGTTGCGCTGTTGGGCCTCGACACTTCGGGCAAAATGGCGCTGACTTAAATGCGCAAGCTCGTGCGAGAGAACCGAGGCCAGCTCCGCTTCGGTTTCGGCTTGCAATAGTAAGCCGTTATGAATACCTAAAACCCCGCCGGGCACGGCAAAAGCGTTGATGGTGTGATTATTGACCACAATAATATCGAGGCGACGGTCTTTCAGTTCACTATAGGCCGCTAATTTAAAGGTGAGCTCTTCAATGTAATCTTGTAGTAAAGGGTCAGATATAATGTTGACTTGGCTGCGAAACACTTTTAACCAGGCTCTACCTAATTGATACTCCTGCTGGAGCGAAAAGGTATTGGATGCGGCATCACCAAGCTCAGGGAGCTGGATCTCGCCCTGGTCCTGAGCGCGGCATACGGAGCTGGTTAGGATTATTGCCGCGAATAAACTGCTGACTACTAAATGACGTATATTCACGGATTCGAATGGTGCCTTGTTGATGACAGTGTTGCTGTTAATTAATTTAAGTAACTTTACCTGTTAATGGCGATTTAGGCTAATAGGTATGACTTTGAGTCTTTTGTCGCCTATAAATTCCCTTGTGCTAATGTTTCAATGTTACTGTGGCCAATTAGCATTGGCGAGGGGAATTCCTTGGGTCTATTCAGCCTTATCGCTATACTAGCGCTAACACCCAGCTGGGTGATCAATCTTTTCGGTTAATATTCTCAAATGACCTTATCTCTTATCGAATTGGATACCTGCGGCCTGCAATGTCCATTACCATTACTAAAAGCAAAGCAGGCTTTGAATAGCATGCAGGGTGGGCAGCAATTGCGGGTTATTTCTACAGATCAGGGCTCCTGGCGAGATTTTCAAGTATTCGCCGCACAAAGTGGTCATTTACTTGTAGAGCGCTTGCAGCAAGATGGGAAATATATTTATCTGCTGCAGAAAAAACAATGCTGAGTGCTTAATGTCATAGGCTTACCTTTATTTTGTTAAAATTATTTGTCTAAAACCATAGCGTAGTTGCAAGGTGATGAGGGTTGTATGTTCAATGTTTTAAAACGGTGGATAGACCAGGTCTTTGCTGAAGAAGAGTCCATTATCCTGTTGCTGATGATTGCCGGTGGCTTGGTCTTGTTGATGACTATGGGGAATATCATAGCGCCAGTGATAAGCAGTGTTATTTTAGCTTTTATGATGCAGGGGTTAATCAAACAGCTGGTAGCGCGCCGAGTGCCACAATGGCTGGCGGTTGGTTTGGCTTTTTTGGTGTTTGTAGGGACTTTTTTACTGATCTTGTTTGTGGTTTTACCATTGGCATGGAATCAGATGGTAAGGCTTTTTGGTGAGTTGCCTGGGATGTTGTTGCAGTTGCAGCGGTTAGCGCAGGTGCTGCCAGAGAAATACCCAGCTCTGTTTACCCAGGAACAAATTCAAGAATGGATTGCATCGGCGCGCTCCGAGATGGGTATAGCGGGGCAGATGGTGTTGTCTTTTTCCATATCAAAAATTCCTAATTTAGTGGGAGTGCTGATTTATGTCGTGCTGGTGCCCCTGTTGGTGTTCTTTTTTCTTAAAGACCGACGTGTACTACTCAATTGGATAGGTTCTTTTTTACCGGCTGAGCGGCCGATGCTGAGTAAGATATGGCATGAGATGAATGATCAGGTAGGTAATTATGTTAGGGGCAAGGCAATTGAGATTCTTATTGTAGGTGCTGTTAGTTATCTCTGCTTTATCATTTTGGGCCTCAATTATGCGGCGCTGCTAGGTTTGCTAGTGGGTCTGTCGGTGGTGATACCGTATATCGGTGCAGCTGTTGTTACAGTCCCTGTAGCGATGATTGCCTATTTTCAATGGGGCTGGGGATCTGAATTTTTAACCCTGATGGTGGTCTATGGGATGATTCAAGCATTGGATGGTAATGTTTTGGTGCCACTGCTTTTTTCTGAGGCGGTTAATTTACATCCAGTGGCGATCATATTGGCGGTGCTGGTGTTCGGTGGGTTTTGGGGCTTGTGGGGTGTGTTTTTTGCGATTCCGCTGGCAACTTTAATTAAAGCTGTTATTAATGCCTGGCCCTCGGCGTCAAAAGTTGACGAGGCCGGTTTTACTGAATAAGCGTTTGCAATCCTTCGGGCTTGAACCTGCTGCGTTGCATAGTATGGTGTTGTGAGCAGTGTTAGATCAATGAATTTAGATATTAAAGAGGAAAGCAGCGGAATGGTTAAATTGAATAGGCAGTGGTTTTTTGCCTTTATTGTTGTCTTTTTAACGGCTTGTAGCGTTGGCCCTACGCTTAATTCAGATTCTCCTGATGTTATAAAGAGCGATAATGATACACGTGACTACCGCTATTTGGTTCTCCCTAACCAGTTGCGAGTATTATTAGTTTCAGATCCCAACACGGAGCGTTCGGCTGCGGCGCTTGATGTTAATGTGGGCAGCGGCCAAGACCCTCTGCAATATCAAGGCTTGGCGCATTTTCTTGAGCATATGTTGTTTTTGGGTACGGAAAAGTACCCAGAGGCGGGTGAGTATCAGGCATTTATAAGCTCCCATGGTGGTAGTCACAACGCCTATACCTCATTCGATCACACCAACTATTTTTTTGATATTTCCCCCGAGAGCTTTGCGCCGGCACTGGATCGGTTTGCGCAGTTTTTTATTGCCCCTTTATTTACTGAGCAATATGTAGATCGAGAAAAAAACGCAGTTCATTCTGAGTATATGGCGAAAATAAAAAACGAACAGCGAAAAAGTGCTGAAGTGTTTAAAAGCGTGATTAACCCCGAGCATCCCTTCGCCAAATTCAGCGTTGGCAACTTGCAAACTCTCGCTGGTGGTAACGAGGCCGGTGCCGCCGAGTTAAGAGAGCAACTGTTAGAGTTTTATCACGCTAATTATTCTGCCAGTGTGATGACGCTGGTGGTGGTTGCCAAGGAGTCTCTCAATGAACTTGAGGTGATGGTTAAAGATAAGTTTGCCGAAGTTAAAAATAACGGCAAGCAGGTAGAGGTGATTGAGCAGCCGCTTTTTGCAGCTGACACCTTACCAATGAGCGTCCAGATTAAACCGGAAAAATCGCTGCGGATGTTAACAGTGGCTTTCCCTATTGATGATGCAACTGAATATTATCGTGAAAAGCCAGTTAATTATTTGGGTAATATTATCGGTCATGAAGGTGAGGGTAGCCTGTTATCTTATTTGAAACAGCAGGGCTGGGCTGAGGGTTTAGGGGCGGGGCTTGGCCTACGGTATATGGGTGGTGCAACCTTTAATGTGTCGATCCAGCTTACCGAGAAAGGCGCGGAGCATAGCGATGATATCGTTGCTGCCCTGTTTCAAACTATTAATAGGATCAAACAAGCACCGTCGCGAGAGTGGTTGTTCGAAGAACAAAAAATTATTGCAGAGCAGCAGTTTCGTTTTCAACAAAAACAGTCGCCGATGGACTATGCCAGCAGCTTGGCGATGGATGTGCATTATTACGACAAGCAGGATATTTTACGCGGGGCTTATATGATGACCCGTTATGACTCGACCTTGGTAGATAATTACCTGAACCAGCTTACGCCAGACAATAGCGTGGTGACGTTGATTTCGCCAGAGGCTAGTGTCGATCAGGTCAGTCAATTTTATCAGGCCGCTTACCGTGTTAATCCGACCCCCGCCAAGCTTATTGATCGATGGAATACAGCAGGCTTGAATGCGGCCATTCGCTTACCAAAACCTAATGATTTTATTGCCAGAGATTTATCTTTAGTGGTCGCTGAGGCAGCCGAGGGTGAGGGTGGTGATATTGTTGCTGTCCCTGAGTTATTAATCGACAAGGCTGGCTTAAAGCTTTGGTTTAAAGGTTTGGATCAGTTTGTATCGCCGAGAGGGAGCTTGCGGGTGAGTGTTAAATCGCCTCTTGCCAGTGATACGGTGAACCATCGGGCTGAGTTGCAAATGTTGACCGCTATGTTGACTGATCAGCTGAACGAGCTGTCTTATTCTGCGACTTTGGCGGGTCTGAGTTATTCGCTGCGCGCTAACTCGCGTGGCTTTTCGATTAATATTGATGGATTTAGTGATCGTCAAGACTTGTTGTTAGATCGTATTTTGACGGCGGTTGACTCACCGGAATTTAACGCCGAGCGTTTTGAGAATATACGTCGGGAATATATTCGAAAATTAGAAAATACCCGTAAGAAGCAGCCATATTATTTGTTGATGGAAGAGTTGCCAGACCTGCTCTACCAGCAGCGCTGGAGTGGCAATGAAATGTTGGCTCAGTATCAAACGATGACACTGGATCAGCTTAAAGAGTATAAGAACCTATTGTTGCAATCGGGGAGGGTGAATGTATTGCTCAATGGGAATTATCGTCGAGAGGACGCGTTGGATTATGCCGAGCGTATTCGAGCTTCGTTGCTGCAGCAACCTACGGAACTGGCGGCGACACATATATTGAAATTACCAGAAGAGGCTTTGTCACGTCAGGTGGTCAGTGACTATGCCGATGCATCGATACTCTTATATATGCAGGCTAAGGATACCAGTAAGGTCCGCCGCGCTGCGATGGGGGTAACGGCTCAACTGCTGCGTGCAGATTTTTATACTAGTTTACGCACGGAAAAACAGCTCGGTTATATCGTCAATTCTGGAGCCTACCCTGTTTTTGATGTGCCAGCCTTGTATTTTTTAGTGCAGTCACCTGTGGCTGGTGCAAAATCGTTGCAGTGGGAAGTTGATCAATTTTTACAGCAGCGCGTTGAGTCTTTGGATGAGGTGACCGAAGAGTACTTTTTGCAGCAGCGTAATGCGGTGCTATCACGCTTATATCAAACACCACAGAACTTATGGGAGCAGTCTGAGCGCTACTGGCAAGATATTAAGCGTGGCCATGATCGGTTTGATTCTAGGCAGCAATTAATTGCTGCCATGGAAGGATTGAGTTTTGCCCAGTGGCGTGACTATTTTATTGAGGACGTGGCAAATAACCAGCGGCGGCTCTATATTTATACCGTCGGTCAATTTACGCAGCAGGAAGATGTCGCGGGTGATGACATTGACGATATGCAGCGCTTTAAGTCGCAAATGCCCACATATGTGTTTCCGTAGAGTGCTGCTAGAAACCGATCTTACCGTAATTTAATGGCTTGAATAATATTTGTAGTTTTTTTACAAGGTTATTTAAGTCGTTTTATAAGTATTAATCTGGGTTTTATGCTGTTTTTATGTAATAGCTATGCTGGGTTATGTCGATCGCACTTGAAAAGTATCCTTATAAATGTAAAAATTTTACAGTTGGCTGAGGCTGGTTGGGAGTCCGCATGCGTATGGTGAAGTAGTAGAGTCCATCGTGTGTTATTTAATTAAGGGCTTTTGGGAGTTTATCTAAGGGAGTTACTGTTCTTTTGGTCTGTGCGGCTGCGCATAGGCAGTGGCTTCGTGAGTCCAATCAGCTTTCCGTGTGCAGTAAAATTTAATTCAGGTTGTATTCGAGGTTCAATAATGGCCTGGTCTCGTTACAGCTATGTAATATAGCGATTTAATGATATTTATTAGAGGTAGATATGCAAGATAATGACCCAATGGAAACTGGTGAGTGGCTTGAGGCCTTAAACGATGTCATGGCTCAGGAGGGGGGCGATGAGCGCGCATCGTTTTTGCTAAAAGCTCTATCGGAGCAGGTTGCCCAGAAGGGTAGCGCGGTTCCAGCAGCGATTACTACCCCTTTTCGCAACAGTATCAGGCCTATAGATGAGAAGTGGATGCCGGGCGACTTGTTTATGGAGCGTCGTATACGGTCATTGGTTCGCTGGAATGCTTTAGCAATGGTGATGCGCGCGAATAACAATGATGACGCGCTTGGTGGTCATATCTCATCGTTCTCTTCAGCCGCGACATTGTATGATATCGGTTTCAACTATTTCTTTCGTGGTAGTGACAAATCCCCCGGTGATCTGATTTATTACCAGGGTCATAGCGCGCCGGGCATGTATGCTCGCTCCTTCCTAGAGGGCCGTTTTTCTGAAGAAAAGATGGATAGTTTTCGCCGCGAAGTTAACGGCGATGGCTTATCCTCTTATCCGCATCCATGGTTAATGCCAGATTACTGGCAATTTCCTACCGTATCGATGGGGTTGGGCCCTATACAGGCAATTTATCAAGCTCATGTAATGAAGTATCAGCACAGCCGTGAGTTACTCGACAATAGCGGCCGTAAAGTGTGGGCTTTTTTGGGTGATGGCGAATGTGACGAGCCAGAGTCATTGGGTGCGATTTCCCTCGCTGGGCGCGAGCGACTCGACAACCTTATTTTTGTGGTTAACTGTAATCTGCAGCGTCTGGATGGTCCCGTGCGTGGCAACGGTAAAATCATTCAAGAGTTAGAAGGGGTCTTTCGCGGCGCCGGCTGGAATGTCATTAAAGTTATCTGGGGCCGTCACTGGGATGCTCTGTTAGACAAAGATAAAACCGGCCTGTTAAAGAAGCGCATGGATGAAGTGTGTGATGGCGAGCTGCAAAACTATAAAGCCAATGGTGGCGCTTACACTCGCGAGCACTTTTTTGGTAAATACCCCGAGCTGCTAGAGCTAGTCAGTGATTTGTCCGATACAGATATTATGTATTTGAACCGTGGTGGTCACGACCCCTATAAAGTCTATGCGGCCTACGCCAAAGCGGTAGAGACAACGGGTCAACCGACAGTCATTCTGGCTATGACGGTAAAAGGCTACGGTATGGGCGAGGCGGGTGAAGCACAGAACGAAACCCATTCGTTGAAAAAGCTCGATATTGAAGGGCTGAAAAAATTCCGTGATCGTTTTGGTATTCCTATTAGTGACGAGGAACTTAAGGATGTTCCTTATTATCGGCCGCGCGAAGACAGCCCTGAAATGGTCTACATGCGTAAGCGTCGTGAGCAGTTGGGTGGGTTTATGCCAGCTCGTCAGGCAGATTTCGAAGCGCTTGAAGTGCCAACACTGGATGATCTAAAGGGGCAGTTAAAAGGTAGTGGCAAGCGCGAAATATCGACGACGATGTCTTTTGTTAGAACCCTGTCTACTTTAACTAAAGACAAAAATATTGGTCCTCGTGTAGTGCCTATTGTGCCTGATGAGGCGCGTACCTTTGGTATGGAGGGTATGTTTCGTCAGTTAGGCATTTACTCGTCACAAGGACAGCGTTATACACCGCATGATACCGACCAAGTAATGTTTTATAAGGAAGACAAAAAGGGTCAGGTATTAGAAGAGGGTATCACAGAGGCGGGATCGTTTTCGGCGTGGTTGGCTGCTGCGACGTCATACAGTAATCATAACTACCCGATGGTGCCGTTTTTTATCTTTTATTCGATGTTTGGCTTCCAGCGGGTTATGGATTTAGCTTGGGCTGCCGGTGATGCTCAGGCACGCGGTTTCTTGATGGGGGGCACAGCTGGTCGTACTACCCTGAATGGCGAAGGTCTGCAGCATCAGGACGGGCATAGCTTGTTACTGGCGAATCTGATTCCAAACTGTGTTGCCTACGACCCCACCTATGCTTATGAGGTGACCGTGATTGTGCAAGATGGCTTGAGGGAAATGTTCCAAGAGAAGAAAAACTGCTTCTATTACATCACCCTCGAAAATGAAAACTACCAACATGACGATATGCCCGAAGGTTGTGAGGCCGGCATCATCAAGGGTATGTATTTATTGGAGAAAGCGGAGCAGAACAAATCACACACGGTGCAGTTGATGGGCGGTGGCGCAATTTTGCGCGAAGTTCGCGAAGCGGCGGTCATTTTGCGCAATGATTACGATGTTGACGCGGATGTCTGGAGCATGACGAGCATCAATGAGCTGCATCGCGATGGTATGGCATGTGCCCGCTGGAACATGATAAACCCTGATAAACCAGCGCGTGTGCCGTATGTTACCGAGCAGATGCAGGGGCATAGTGGGCCGGCAATTTGTGCAACGGATTATGTCAAGTTATACGGTGAGCAAATTACCCCCTTTATGGACCGTCCATACCGCGTGCTGGGTACTGATGGTTTTGGTCGCTCTGACACCCGTGGTATGTTGCGTCATCATTTTGAAGTTGATCGCTACTTTATTGTTATTGCCGCGTTAACCTCATTGGTTGATGAAGGTAAGCTGGAAACTTCTGTAGTGGTTGAGGCCATGAAAAAGTTTGGCATTAGCGGTGATAAGCGCGACCCAATGACTTGCTAGTACGATTAAACTCAGACGATAAAGCAGGATAGCAATGTGAGTATAGAAATTATTAAAGTGCCTGATCTCGGCGATGCCGAAGGTGTAGATGTCATCGAAATCTGCGTTGCCGTGGGTGACCAAATTGAAAAAGAAGACTCTTTGATAGTATTGGAAACAGATAAGGCGTCGATGGAGATACCATCGCCAGCTGCAGGTAAAGTGGTAGCGATTAAAGTATCTAATGGTGACACCGTATCTGCCGGCGATGTAATTGTAGAGCTGGAAACCGATGCGGCCGAGCAGCCTACAGCAGAAACCTCAGAGGCAAAAACAGAGCCGGCCGCGCAGCCGCAAGAGGCTTCGTCCACAGCCGAAGCACCTTCGTCGGCCCCGGTAGTTTCGTCAGCGGGTGGCACTGCTGTTGAATCAATCAAGGTGCCAAGTATTGGTGGCGCTGAAGCTGTTGATATTATTGAAGTCTGCGTAAGCGTAGGTGATGAAATAAACGAAGGCGATTCTTTGATCGTATTGGAAACTGATAAGGCTTCGATGGAAATCCCTTCACCTAAAGCCGGTAAAGTAGTGAGTGTATCGATTAAAGAAGGCGATACGACTTCAGAGGGGGCAGAGATTGTTCAACTCGAAGTGGCCCTGACTACATCGGATGCTGCAGTTTCTGAGCAGGCCGCGCCAGAAAAAACAACCGCTGATGCAGAGGTTGCTGAAACTAAAACCAAAACAGAATCCACTAGCACACCTACGGCACCGCTCCAGCCTCAATCAGATACTTCACAGGCTACTGAGGGTGTTAGTAGAAAGGATGCTGCGTATGCAGGTCCGGCTGTGCGTAAACTGGCCCGTGAGTTAGGTGTAGATGTTGTTAAGGTAAGCGGATCAGGTCCGAAGGGACGTGTTACTAAAGATGATCTTAAAGACTTTGTAAAAACTACATTAACCAAAGGTGTCAGTGCTGCCGGCGGATCGGGTATCCCAGTTGTGCCTGCCGTAGATTTCAGCCAGTTTGGTGAGGTCAGCCTTGAGCCATTATCTAAAATCCATAAACTAACTGCTGAAAATATGCATCGCAGCTGGTTAAATGTGCCCCATGTCACCCAGTTTGATGATGCCAATATCAGTGAGCTGGAAGATTTTCGTCAGACACTAAAAGCAGAAGCGGAGCGTCGTGGAGTAAAAATTACACCATTGCCGTTCTTGCTAAAAGCTTGCGCCGCCGCCTTGCGTGAACAGCCCAAGTTTAATGCCTCTTTGCATGAAGATGGCGCGCAGATGGTTTATAAGAAATATATTCATATCGGCGTGGCCGTTGATACGCCACAAGGCTTGATGGTACCGGTAATTCGTGATGTTGATAAAAAATCGATTTGGGAGTTAGCCGCGGAAAGTGCCGAGCTTGCGCAAAAGGCTAAAGATAGGAAGTTGTCAGCTGCGGATATGCAAGGTGGTTGTTTCACCATTTCCAGCTTGGGCGGTATTGGTGGTTTAGGATTTACCCCGATTGTGAATACTCCAGAAGTGGGTATTTTGGGTGTGTCCAGGTTGACGGTGAAGCCACTGTGGAATGGTAAGGAGTTTGTCCCTGCTAAAATGCTACCTTTGTCGTTATCTTACGATCATCGGGCGATTAATGGCGGAGATGCAGGGCGATTTTTGACTTATTTGACCGAAGTGCTTGCAGATATTAGGCGTTTGGTTTTGTAAGTTGATTGGTTAATAAAAAGCCCCAATGGCTATTTGTCATTGGGGCTTTTTTGTATGGCGGTGAGGGAGGGATAAACTCAAATCAGCCTTTGGGCTGCTTTGCCCCTGCTGGGGCGCCTGCGGCGGTTCAAATTGCATTGCAATTTGTCGAGCCCTCTAATTGGGTTCTCATCCCTCCTGGTATTTTACTTACGAATTGGGTGGCTCGTGAAGCGGAAGAAGGGAGTTTATAATTAATGGCGGTGAGGGAGGGATTCGAACCCTCGGTACTTGCGTACACACGCTTTCCAGGCGTGCTCCTTCAGCCACTCGGACACCTCACCAAAGAGGGCGCTAATTTATAGTAGATGGCTGTTGATGGCAACTGAAGAGAGGGGTTTTTACGGTTCTTTTGTGCTTTTATGGTATCCTTTTTGTTTATTTAAACGTTTTACGAGTTATTTCATGAAGTGTGCAATTGTTCCTGTTACTGCCTACCAGCAAAACTGCTCGATTCTGGTTTGCGAAGAAACTAAAAAAGCGGCTGTGGTCGATCCCGGTGGCGACCTGGAGAAGATCGAGCAGGCCTTGGCGCAATTTGGTGTTGAATTGGAGAAGGTATTTTTAACTCACGGTCACATGGATCATTGTGCCATTGCCAGTGATGTTCGAAAAAAATACGGTGTGCCGATTGAAGGGCCGCAGGTGGAGGATCGATTTTGGATTGATAAGCTGCCCGAGTGGTGTGCTAAATCTGGTTTTCCGCATGCGGATGCCTTTGAGCCTGACCGCTGGCTAGAAGATGGCGATACCGTTAGTTTTGGTAATCAGGTGTTGGATGTTAAGCATTGCCCGGGGCATACACCGGGGCATGTGATTTTTTATCATTCCGGGGTCAAGCTGGCGATTGTTGGTGATGTATTGTTTCAGGGCTCTATCGGCCGTACGGATTTTCCTCGCGGTAATCATAAAGCTTTAATCAGTTCTATTCGTAGTAAATTATGGCCGTTAGGCGACGAGGTGACTTTTGTGCCTGGCCATGGGCCAACTTCAACCTTTGGTGAAGAGCGTAGAACTAACCCTTTTGTTGCTGATGGTCGTTATAGCTAATACTGCTGGAGCAGAGTCTTATGACTGCAACAGGTGCTCGTTGGGTGTTGTTTTTAGCCTTGTTGATTGTTTTACCGTGGCCGTTTTTTGTTCAGCAGCAGTGGTCATGGCTGCCAGTTGCATATCTGCTGCCGCGTGTTGGCAGTGCGATCTTTAATGGTTCTGCCCCAGTGGTTGCTATGCTGGGGTTGATCCAACTTGCCGTTGCGCTGGTGGTTTTCTGGGGTGTGGCGCGCTTGTATGTGCGCTGTAGTGCAACTTGGCCGGTTAAGTTTCGGGGTTCTATCGTGGGTCTGTTGGCGCTAACGCTGTTAATGATTTTTTCATCTGTCGCGGTCTATGGGCCTTTAGAGCTTAATGGGATTGTTAGAGTCACTTTTTTGGATGTTTACCAGTAAGGTCTAATCTATCTCGTTGCCTACCTATATTGCAGTTTCCTTAATATTAGATTTAAAATTTTCGCTGTTAGGGGAGTAAAAATAAAGAATTTGTATCTAACTACTTGATTTGCTCTTGTATATTTTGGTGTGGAGCAGCGATCTACTATGTTTAGGCTAATAAATTGATGACCGAGTGAGTATCCAGAGTTGAATAAGTGGTGCCTGGGTGCTCATTACAATTATTCATGTTGAGAGGAGTTTAAGATGCTGGTGGCTTTGCGCAGGCTTTCACTTTCGTTTTTGTTGTTGCTAATAGTGAGTCCAGGTTCCTGGGCGATGTTGCCCGGTTACGATAGTGATGGGGATAAGCTGCCAAGTCTCGCACCAATGATTAAAAAAGTGGGGCCGTCGGTGGTTAATATTTCAACCTACACCACCCGTAGGATGCAACAAAATCCGTTGTTGAACGACCCCTTCTTTCGTCGTTTCTTCAATGTGCCGCAAGGCTTGCAGCAGCCACAAACACGGCGCTCGCAAAGCGCAGGTTCTGGGGTGATCATTGATGCAGCAAAAGGCACGGTGGTAACCAATCATCATGTGGTGGATGGTGCTGATGAAATACATGTCGCTTTAGCTGATGGTCGCAGCTATAAGGCTAAGTTGATTGGCTCTGACCCTGAAGTGGATATCGCAGTGTTGCAGTTGGAGTCTTTTAAAGATTTAACGCAGCTTGCTATTGCAGACTCTGATCAATTGGAAGTTGGTGATTTTGTTGTTGCGATAGGTAATCCCTTTGGCTTGGGGCAAACGGTTACTTCTGGTGTGGTGAGTGCATTAGGTCGCAGTGGTTTGGGTATTGAAGGCTATGAGAGTTTTATCCAAACCGATGCCTCGATCAATCCAGGTAATTCGGGTGGGGCCCTGGTCAATTTACGCGGTGAGTTGGTGGGGATCAATACGGCGATTATTGCACCCGCTGGCGGTAATGTCGGTATTGGTTTTGCGATACCGGTCAATATGTCTAAATCGAGTATTGATCAAATTTTAGAACACGGCGAAGTCAAGCGTGGTCAGTTGGGCGTTGTTATTCAGGATTTAACCCGCGAGTTAGCAGAAGCTTTTGAGCTTGATGAGCAGCAGCGCGGTGCTGTTATCGCTGAGGTACAACGTGGTTCGGCGGCGGATAAAGCGGGTTTAAAAAACGGTGATATTGTTATCAGTATCGATGGTGATGTGATAGAGACCTCAGCCCAGCTTAGAAACAAAATCGGCCAGCGTCGTATCGGTGATACGGTTAAGCTAACTATTTTGCGTGATGGCCGCAGTAAAGTTATCAAGGCGAAGGTGGGTGAGGCTAGTGCCGTGATGGCAAGTAATGGCAGTATTCATCCGTTCCTTGATGGAGCTAATTTACGCATGAATAGCGATAATGAGGTTGAGGTTGCTGCTATTGAGCGAGGCTCTGCAGCGGCGCAATCTGGGTTGCGCCCCGGTGATGTGATTTTGTCGGTTAACCGGAAAAATATCAGCAGCCTGAAAGAGTTAAGTAGCGCGGTAAAATCTTCGGATCGCCGCCTGGTATTGAGGATTAAGCGAGGTAATGCAGCCCTCTATTTAGTCTTGCAGTAGATCTACGGTGCGCTTGTGTGCGTATAAAGTGCATAAGATAACTGGGTAGGTGTGAGGGGTAGCCAACAAGGCCTGCTCTGATACACTGTATTGGCAGAACACACAGATGAGAGGATGCTTTATGAAAGCACTGATAGGACGATCCATTAAGTGGATGGGGTTACTGAGTTTATTAACTTTGGTGGCTTGTTCAGGGGTTCAGGTAAATTCTGACTACGATACCAGTCGGAAATTTAGCGACTTAAAAACCTATGCGTGGATGAAACCTAAGCAAGAGGTGGTTATTGACCCTTTGGTGCATAACGACTTGATGCAGCGGCGAGTGGAGCGGGCGGTTGAGCAAAGTTTGGCGGCGCAAGGTTTTGTTAAGGCGACGGGCGAGCAAAGCGCAGATTTTTTGGTGACCTATTACGTTAGCGCTGAAACTAAACTGAGTATCAGTAGTTTCCATAGTGATTTTGGTTACTACCCTTGCTGGGGTGGTTGCTATCGTTATGGCATGGGTTATGGGATGAATCAGGATGTTAATGTACGCCAATATAAAGAGGGTACTTTTATGCTTGATATTGTTGACCCTGCTAGCAGCGAGTTGATGTGGCGTGGTGCCGCCGGCAAACGGCTTAGTACGGGGACGCCTGAAGAGCGTGATACGTATGTAAACGAAATAGTTTCATCGATTCTTGCTAAATTTCCGCCCAAGACGGCTAATCGGTAAACATCTTTGTTATTAGTCCAGTAAATCATGGGTTGTTATGGTTAAAAGCGCTGAGTTAAATTTAACCGGTGCTTTTTTTTGAAATTCTTTTCAGTGGATTAATAGGATTGCCTCTTGCAAGGCGGGGTGATTTTAAGCACAATACGCGGCCTTTGAAGCAGTAGGTATTTGTTTCATTGATGTTATGGTGGCCCTTCTGGTCCTCTCGCAACGCTAAATAGCAAACCCCGCCAGGCCCGGAAGGGAGCAACGGTAGTTATCGACGCGTGTGCCGGGATGTGGCTGGTTGGGCTGCCACCTTATTTATCCTCTCTCTTCTTGTTTTTCGCACTATTTCTTAGCATTTTGCCGTTGCCGATACATAGCTTGGTAGAGGATGCCTTTAGGCACCACCTGGTGTGCTTGAGCGTTGCTTTTTTATTTCAATAGCGCTGTAGATGTGTAGCTTCTGGTGCAAATTAGAAGCTTGCTGGTGTATGCTTTGTCGTTGAATTAATCGCGGGTAGTGAGTGAATGAGTTATCAGGTACTGGCACGTAAATGGCGGCCAAAAACCTTTCGAGAAACAGTGGGCCAGGAGCATGTGCTAAAGGCGCTTATCAATGCGCTGGATCATAATCGCCTGCATCACGCATATTTATTTACCGGCACCCGTGGGGTGGGTAAAACTAGTATCGCGCGTATTTTGGCCAAGTGTTTAAATTGCGACGTAGGAGTCAGTTCTGAGCCCTGTGGTCAGTGTAGCTCTTGCATATCAATCAGCGAGGGTCGTTTTGTCGACCTGATTGAGGTTGATGCGGCCTCCAGTACCAAGGTCGAAGATACCCGTATTCTGCTTGAAAATGTGCAATACGCACCGACTGTGGGTCGTTACAAGGTTTACCTGATTGATGAAGTGCACATGCTCTCTACTCACAGCTTTAATGCGCTGCTGAAAACGCTGGAAGAGCCTCCGCCCCATGTAAAATTCTTGTTAGCAACGACGGATCCACAAAAATTGCCAGCGACTATCCTGTCTCGCTGCTTGCAGTTCAACCTTAAGAATATGACCCCCGAACGTATTGTTGGCCATTTGCAATATGTCTTAGAGCAAGAAATGGTCACTTTTGAAGAGGCTGGGTTGTGGCTGTTGGGTCGCGCAGCTGATGGTAGTATGCGCGATGCGATGAGTTTGACCGATCAGGCGATCTCCTTTGGTTCGGGTAAGTTACTCGAAGCCGATGTGCGCAGCATGTTGGGTACCATCGATCAGCGCGCGGTGTATGAAATTATCCATGCCTTGACGGCGGCAGATGGTGCCAAGGTGTTGGCTGCTGTGCAGAGCTTATCCGAGCATGCACCAGATTATATGTCGGCCCTGGAAGAGATATTAACTCTGTTGCACCGTATTGCGATTGCACAGGCGGTACCAGATGCAGCGGATAATAGCTTCGGTGACCGCGAGCAAATCATCCAGCTGGCGGCTCAGATTAGCGCTGAAGATATCCAGCTATATTACCAATTAGGATTGAACGGACGGCGTGATTTACCGCTGGCACCCGACCCGCGCAGCGGTTTTGAAATGGTGCTGTTACGTATGTTGGCGTTTAAGCCAGCGGGTGTTGCCGAGTTGCCGCAGGCTGTTGTGGCTAATTCTGCAATGGCAGCATCGGCACAGGAATCTTCAGCGGTTACTCAGCAGCCTGCAGTATCATGTGAGGAGCCACAACCGACAAAAAAGCCTGATCCGGCTATTGCATCAGCTAGTGCTGTGGGCGATGGTCGGGTTAAACCTATCGAGGTGGTCGCACCGCAAGTGTCGGTTAGTGACTCCGCAGTGCCTTGGCATGTTGACGACAAGCCGGCTGCGCTGGAAGCTTCAGATGTTAGTGTTAAACCGAGGTCTGAAGCTAAGCCTGTGAGCAGCTCAGCAAGTGCGCCTATGGCAGCAGCGGAGCAGCCAGAGCTAATTGAGCCTGCGCCTGCGCC
>JBAYQJ010000026.1:0-55844 GCA_041677245.1 Spongiibacteraceae bacterium
CACGTTTTTGAGCTACAAAATCCAGTCTGGCGGAAGGTGAAGGTTTACTAGCGCCGATGACTGGCTTGGGCGTCGTCGCTACATGGTGCTGGACCCTCCGGGTTTCCCTCCTACGTTCCAGAACCTTAAAGCGCTGCGCTGTTTCTTCCACTGCGTCGGCCAGCCCCTTGATATTCCGCGACAACGCCCAAGCCAGCCCTCTAGTATCGTGCTAATTAAAATGATGATTTTAAAGTTTCAGGATCAGGATTTAAAATTTACCGCGATAGGAGGTAGTGGGATATAGCCATTGCGGAATATCAGGGATGAGCGCTGAGGGAGCGACTGAGACCGGCGGGTTTTCCCGCAGGGAAGCCGGGCTCAGGCGGGAGTGAAGGCAGCCCGGAGGGCCGCCAGCCATGGAGCAATGGCTATGTCCCGCTGCCGGGTTTAATCATAAATCCACGTTTTTGAACTACAAAGTCCAGTTTGACGGAAGGTGATAATTTCTTGTGCAGGCTAGGTTGCTGTATTCACTGTCGTATTAACGCGTACCGAAGACCACCATGGTTTTGCCTTTAGCTTCAACCAGCCCTTGTTCTTCTAAGGTTTTTAGTACCCGGCCAACCATTTCCCGCGAGCAGCCAACAATACGGCCGATTTCCTGACGGGTGATTTTTATCTGCATGCCGTCAGGGTGGGTCATGGCATCGGGTTGTTTGCACAGGTCGAGCAGGGTGCGAGCGACACGGCCGGTGACATCCAAAAACGCGAGATCACCAACCTTGCGGGTGGTTTGTCTCAAGCTGTGGGCCATTTGGGTACCGACGGCAAAAAGAAACTCAGGGTTGGTTTTGCTGAGCTCGTGGAACTTGGCGTAACTGATTTCTGCGACTTCACACTGGGTCTTGGCTTTTACCCAGGCGCTGCGTTCCTGTTTGTCATCGAATAAACCCATTTCGCCAAAAAAGTCACCCTTGTTGAGGTAGGCGACAATAATTTCCTTGCCGTCATCGTCCTCGATCATCACGGTGACTGAGCCATCGATCAAATAGTACAGGGAGTCACTAGTATCGCCAGCGTAAATCAAAGTGCTTTTGGCGGGGTAGCGTCGGCGATGACAGTGGCTCAAAAACTCTTCGGCATTTTCAATATGGGGGTTCAGGGCTAAGCTAACCAACGGATCATCCTCTCTGTTGCGGGCTTGTACTGTGAACTAGGTACGATTTTGTTACTAAGCTCCTAGTATGGCTTCAAATCGGCGTATGCGCTAGGGCTGCATCGATATTGTGAATTGTTTTCATATTTGGGTGTGCAGGTGGATATGCTAAGCTTGCCTGCCTAAAAGGCTGGCATCGGCCTTCCAGTATTTAAACAGTAGGATTTTTAATGAAAGCAACAGTGAAATGGGTCGATGGGGTGAGTTTTGCGGCGGAGTCTGAGACTGGTCATAGTGTGGTCATGGATGGTCCTCCGGATTTAGGTGGCCGTAATCTTGGGCCGCGGCCGATGGAAATGCTGCTCATGGGAATGGGCGGTTGCGCCTCCTTTGATGTGATGAGCATGCTGAAAAAGTCACGGCAGGATGTGGTTAGCTGTGTGGCTGAGCTTGACGCCGAGCGTGCTGATGCGGTGCCAGCGGTATTTACTAAAATCCACCTCAAATTTATCGTTAGCGGCAATAATTTGAAAGAAGCGCAGATCAAGCGCGCAGTCAGCCTGTCGGCAGAGAAGTATTGCTCCGCGTCGATTATGATGGAAGCGGCGGGCGTTGAGGTTACTCATAGCTATGAGTTAGTCGAGCTGGCTGATGATAAATAGTCGAGTGATAGTTGGGTAATAGTTGAGCAAGAGGTATTTACGAATGACAGATAAAAGACAGCGTCCGTTGCGTACCGCTGGTATGCGTCATGTGGCTCTATTTGTTGAGCATTTTGACGACACGATAGATTTTTATACTCGGCTGCTGGGTATGGAGATTGAGTGGCAGCCAGATGCGGACAACTTTTACCTCAGCTCGGGTAATGATAATCTGGCTTTACACCGCTACACCGGAGGTGAGCGGCCAGCGCAGGCCCAGCGCCTGGATCATATTGGTTTTATCATTGACGAGATTGATCAAGTTGATGAATGGTATGAGTTTTTGCGAGAAAATGGCGTGCGAATAAACAATGCTCCAAAAACCCACCGAGATGGTGCTCGCAGTTTTTATTGCAGGGACCCTGACGGTACAGTGGTGCAAATGATTTATCATCCGCCGATTAGTGCGGGTTAACCGATGAATTGCGTTGTTTGTTTGGGTTTTTTGCAGTAGCTCTACTTGTTTTAATTTTAGCTTATTTGTGTTTGTCTGTTGTTATTGTACAGGGGCAGACGTTGCAAGGTTGTTGGTATATACTAGCGCCTGCAAACCTAAGGGGTGGCTTCGGCCTGAGATGATTTTCAATCAATATCCATAGATAAGATTGAAAAAACGAACCCTTGAACCTGATCCGGTTAATACTGGCGTAGGAATAGGTCGTACAATCAGCTTTTTTAGTTAATCTGTACCAACACTCCTCTGCACGCCTCACCGGTTTCTTTCACTTTAGTCTCGTTTGACGAGCGCTCGAGAGAGATCCATGAAAACTATTTTCAATTCCAAACTTATCGTTAACGCCATCAGCTTAGCGACGGCTATGAGCTGTGCCGGCCTTGTTAGTGCTGCCGCCGCAGATAAAAAACTTGAAGAAGTGATTATAACCAGCCAGTTCCGTGAGGTGAGTGTCATGAGCCTCGCGGGCAGCGCTAGCGTATTCGGGCAGCATGACATTCAAGCCAGAAGTGCGAGTAATTTAGACCAATTATTGAATATGGCGCCGAACGTCAATTTTTCGTCCGGGGCATCACGCGGCCGTTTTGTACAAATTCGCGGTATTGGTGAACGGAGCCAGTTTACTGACCCGGTGAACCCATCGGTTGGATTAATTATTGATGGGGTTGATTTTACCGGCTTAGGCTTGGCAGCCAATACATTGGATATTGCACAGGTTGAAGTATTGCGCGGCCCACAAGGGACTTTATATGGCGCGAACGCTTTGGCCGGTTTAATTTATCTTAACAGTAATAAGCCGACAGATACCTTTGAAGCAAAAGTGTCTGCTGAGCTAGCCGAATACGATTCGTACAAGTTCAGTGGTGTTGTTAGCGGGCCAATCAACGAGAAATTGAAATACCGGGTTGCTGCACAAAATCAACAGAGTGATGGTTATATTAAAAATAACTATTTAAATCGTGACGATGTCAATAACATTGATGAGTCCATCATAAAAGCTACGTTGCAAATGGACGCCAGCGAAAGCTTACAGGTAAGTTTATCCGCGCTGTATATCGATACGGATAATGGTTACGATGCGTTTTCTTTGTATAACACTCGGAAAACATTGTCAGATAACCCGGGCTGGGATCGTCAAGAGACCGTAGCGAGTGCGTTGAGTGTGAGCTGGACGGGCGCAAACTTTTTTGATGTGGAGTCAGTGGTCAGCTTTGCCCGTTCCGATACGGAGTATGGATTTGACGAAGACTGGACATACGAGGGTTTTCATCCTGACGGCTTTAACTCAACGGATAACTACGAGCGTGAGCGTGACAATATTAGCTTAGACCTACGCTTTGTCTCCAAGCAGGGGAACAATATCTTTAATGGCTCAACCAGTTGGGTCGCGGGGATTTATGCACGTACGGAAGACGAGGATCTCGTTCGTACGAAGTATAAAAACTCAATTCGTCAGCCAAGCTTTAAGAGCCGTTTCGAAACAGAAAATTACGCTGTTTACGGTGAGCTTAGAACAGAGCTTAACGAACAGTTGGCACTGATTGTGGGTGCCCGCGCTGAGCAGCGTGATGCGAGCTATAGTGATAATTTAAATGTCAATTTAGCCAACGACGAAGACTTATGGGGTGGGCATATAACCGTAGAGTATCAGTTGCAAGATGATATTTTATTGTACGCTCTGGTATCGCGCGGGTATAAGGCAGGCGGCGTAAATGGATCTATTATTTCAGTTTCCGCGAGTAATTCTCAAGTGTCGGCTGATATGTTTGCGTTCGATACCGAGTCAATGTTGAACTACGAAGTTGGGCTAAAAGGCGATTGGCTAGACCAGCGTCTACAGCTACAAGTATCGGCGTTTTACCAGGACAGAGATGATGTGCAAGCTAAGCAGTCTATTTATAACCCGACAGAATTTTCATTCGATGACTTTTTAACCAACGCGGCAAGCGCCAGCAGTATGGGGGTGGAGTTAGATGTCACTTACCAAGTAGCGAGTTATTTGCGTCTGTTCGCCAGTGCAGGTTGGTTGGATGCAGAGTTCGATGATTTTAAGAGCGTAACTCACGTTGACTATGCTCTGACAGATACACCTGTTGATCTGGGTGGTCGGGATTTGGCGCATGCGCCAAATTACCAGTATTTCATTGGCTCTGAGATCAGCTTAAGCAATAACCTGCTGTTTAGGGTTGAGGTAGAGGGTAAAGATGCTTTTTACTTCTCTAATAGTCATGATGAAAAATCGGCTAGTTATAGCCTAGTCAACGCACGTTTAACTTACGAGCAAGCTGATTGGAGTGTATCTATCTGGGGGAAAAACTTAACGGATAAAGATTATTACACCCGTGGTTTCTACTTCAGCCATTTCTATGGCAACAACCCGGCGAATGGTTACGCCCCTGAAGGTTATTACCAGTATGGTGACCCTAGGGTTCTGGGGGTATCGGGCACGTATAACTTTTAATGTTAGGTTGGGGCGGTCAAGCGGCCGCCCGTCTTTAATAAATGGAGTTAGTATTAAATCGAGCCAGTAATAAATAAATGGAGCTAGAAAATGCGGCAAGCCATTAAGGCCAGTTTCTACTCGGTGAGAACAGATCCATTTTTCGCCACTGAAGATAATACCGATAGTGGTTTAAACCCCGCGGACTCCTATGAATAACGAACCGATTTTATCGCAAATGATCGCAGCACTACAGGCAATGATTGGCTGGGAATTAGTCGCGGTGGTGTTGGCACTATTGTATTTAGTGCTGGCGATGAAGGAGCGTATCGAGTGTTGGTATGCGGCTTTTGTCAGCACCGCTATTTATATTTTTCTGTTTTGGGATGTCAGCTTGCTGATGGAATCGGCGCTGCAATTGTATTATTTAGCGATGGCGGTTTATGGATGGTGGTTATGGCGCAAGCACGCCAATGCGGACGAAGAACTTATCATTAATACTTGGCCGTGGCGTCAGCACGGCATCGCCATCGCGATTTTGCTGTTGCTCACGTTTATTTCAGGCGGTCTACTTGAGGCTAACACCAGTGCTGCTTTGCCCTACCTAGATTCCTTTACCACCTGGGGTGCCGTAATAACCACCTATATGGTGACAAAAAAAGTATTAGAAAATTGGTTGTACTGGATTGTGATCGACGGAGTGTCAGTGTTTCTTTATCTAGATCGCGGCCTGTATTTAACCGCGGTACTGTTCACGCTTTACGTGATTATTGTCATCATTGGCTTTTTACAATGGCTGCCCCGCTACCGACAGCAGCAGCTAGTACTTGAAGAGTCTCGTGATTAAATCAGTATTAACGTTCGAGCAAGGGCTCGACCAAGCTTTATCGCAGTGGCCCGCTTGGTGCCGTGCGCGACCTAAGGTTATCCGGCCTTTAATCGGTGGCTTAACCAACATAAGCTACTTACTCAACTGCTGCGGCCAGCAGCTGGTGCTGCGTATCAATGCGGTAAACGGCAAAGCTCTGGATCTAGACCGGCCGGCGGAAGTGGCGGTATTGAAGGCAGCCGAGAAAGCGGGTATCACCGCTAAACTTATCTACAGTGACCCAGCTTATCGTTACATGGTGACCGAGTATGTCGTGGCCGAGACATGGCCAGCGCATTATTCTAATACCAATAATGGCCTCGAACAATTGGCCGCTTTGTTGCGGTCTATCCATCGCCTGGAGGTTGCCGCACCGCTGCTTGATAACGAGCTCAAGGCTGAGCGTTATTGGCAGTCAATCGACCATAGTGGCGAGGTGCCAAAGCAATTGCTCGCTCTGTCCGCCAAGCTTAAGGGTGCCCTGCGAGCGGCTAAAGCGCTAAATAATAACCCCTGTCTTTGCCATAACGATTTGTTGGCGGCGAATTTATTATTAACTGCAGCAGGCCGTCTCTATGCCATTGATTGGGAATATGCGGCGATTGGCGACGCCTACTTTGATTTGGCCGCGGTGATCGAGGGGCACGGCCTAAGCGGAAACAGCATCGATAAATTAATGCGAGCCTATCATTGCGATGCCATTGAAGCTATAGATGGACGGCGTCTGCGGCTTGCGAAGATTAGTTTTTGCTACCTAGACTTGTTATGGTATTGCGCGCAATCCACGCTACAGGCGACGCAAGATTATAATATGTTAATGGCGAAAAAATTAAACCAGTTAAAGTATTTGTTAAGCATATCCGTTTGATGCCTATTTAAACCTTTTTGTTAATGCGTTAAAAGCTTGAGGTCAGCGCTGTAGATGAGACGTCTTGATAGCTGTTTGTTACTGGCAGCGCTGGTAATTTTTCCCTTCTTTTTTATCGGTGGCTTTAGCCCCTATGCGCCGCGATCCTGGCTAGAGCTCTGGGATGTTGGGCATATTATATTTTTCGCCTTTGGCGCTTATTTGCTGATAAATATTGTTCCTTGTGTCAAGCAGCAGCGGTTCTATCGGCAGCTGTTTTTTGCGTTGTTTCTTAGTTTTATTGCGGGTGCTCTTATTGAGCTGCTTCAGTATGGCGGTTTGAGAGAGGTGGACATTTTCGATGTGCTTAGAGGTGTGGTTGGCGCAGCGTTAGCGATAGCGTGGTGTTCGCCAAAGGCGAGGAGTATAAACCGTTATAGCCTGCTTGCCATTAAGTCGCTGTTGGTTTTTATGCTGTTATTACAGTGTTATAGCGTTTTTATCCCCGCGCTGGATGAACATAAGGCCCGTAAAGCGTTTCCGCTTTTAGCCGAGTTTGACTCTGTCGGTGAGCTGGGGCGATGGATCGGTGATACAGAAAAAACGCTCTCTACCGAGCAGGCTTTTAAGGGTGGCTCTGCGTTAAAAGTACAGCTGCAAGTCCGCCCTTTTTCGGGAGCGACGTTAAAATATATGCCGAGGGATTGGCGCGGTTATTCTCATTTTGTTGCCTCCATTTACAGCCCAGAAAAAGAGCCATTACCGTTGACAATACGTATTGATGATCTGCAGCATAAACAGAGCGAACAGTTGTATAACGATCGTTTCAACCGGCGCTTTTTGTTGGTGCAAGGGTGGAATACCCTGACGATTGACTTGCAGGATGTTGCCGCGGCGCCGGTGGCTAGAGACATGGATTTATCAGCGGTCGCGACGGTTGGTTTTTTTACTTCAAAGCTGCGCCGACCTACAATTATTTTTATCGATAATATTTATTTGGAATAAAAGCCCGAAAAATGTTTCCGCTTTAACCCTTTACCTTTGTATCAAAGGCAACTATATTGCCCGCTTAGCTCTCGGGGTGCCGCACTTGGCTGAGATGTTGATTCGTTAAAACGATCAACGAACCCGTGAACCTGATCCAGATAACACTGGCGTAGGAAAGAGCATGAGTAAGCACAGTTTGACGCTGTATAATTATCATTTAACGAAAAGTTAATTTGTTGGTTAATTAAGTTTAAGCGTCTTATCCGCTGTTTACCTCGCCTGCCTTCCTCGCCTGTGTTTTCTCTAATCACAGCAGCACGCGAGGACCTAGTCTTGAACAAGTTAACCGAAGTTGTCATTCCCACGCTATCTATCGACACCAATGCGGGTGTTGATTCCCAGGCCGCAATTGACTCAAAGCTTAGTAGCAAGCCGCAGCCCGCGCGCATCACCCGCGAGCCTTTACCCGCTAGTCAAAAAGTCTATTTGCCCTCAAAGCTCGACGCCGATGTAAAAGTGCCCGTGCGAGAAATTAGTTTAACCGATGGCACCAGTATTACTGTTTATGATACTTCTGGCCCTTACACGGATCCTGCGATTGAGATCGACGTGCACCAAGGCCTGGCTGATGTGCGTAGCAAATGGATAGAGCGGCGCGGTGATACTGAGCATTACCAAGGGCGTGAAGTTAAGCCTGTAGATAACGGTATTGAAGACGAAGTTAAAGCCTTTCAGTTTTATAACACAGACTTACAGCGTACCCCGCGTCGTGCCAAACCGGGTAAAAATGTCAGCCAGATGCACTATGCGCGCCAAGGTATTATCACCGCAGAGATGGAATACATCGCCATCCGCGAAAACCAAGCCCGAGCTGCGCTAGACAATGAATTTACCACCACTGAACGCAACCAGCGTTTGGCGGGTAATGCGATGGGAGCCAATCTTCAACCTATAACCGCTGAGTTTGTACGTAAAGAAGTGGCTGAAGGACGCGCTATTATTCCGGCAAACATCAATCACCTCGAGTTAGAACCGATGATTATTGGGCGTAACTTTTTGGTAAAAGTGAACGCCAATATTGGCAACTCGGCGCTTACGTCATCGATCGAAGAAGAAGTCGAAAAACTGGTGTGGTCGATTCGCTGGGGTGGCGATACTGTGATGGATTTATCTACCGGAAAACATATTCATACCACCCGCGATTATATTGTGCGTAACTCACCCGTGCCGATTGGTACGGTACCGATTTATCAAGCTTTGGAAAAAGTAAACGGTGTAGCGGAGGATTTAACCTGGGAAATTTTTCGTGACACCTTAATCGAGCAGGCCGAGCAGGGGGTGGATTATTTTACCATCCACGCCGGTGTGCGCTTAGCGCATGTACCGATGACGATAAACCGAGTGACCGGTATTGTTTCACGCGGTGGCTCGATAATGGCGAAATGGTGTATTGCTCATCACCAGGAGAGTTTTCTTTATACTCACTTTGAAGATATTTGCGAAATCATGAAAGCCTACGATGTGAGTTTTTCTCTGGGTGATGGATTACGCCCTGGCTCACTGGCTGACGCTAACGACGAAGCGCAGTTTGCAGAGTTGGAAACCTTGGGGGAGTTGACCAAAATTGCCTGGAAACATGATGTTCAAACAATGATCGAAGGCCCTGGTCATGTGCCGATGCACATGATTAAAGAAAATATGGATAAGCAGCTAGAGTGCTGTGATGAGGCGCCGTTTTATACCCTGGGGCCGTTAACAACGGATATCGCTCCTGGCTATGACCACATCACCAGTGGCATCGGTGCCGCTATGATCGGTTGGTTTGGTTGCGCGATGCTTTGCTATGTTACTCCTAAAGAACATTTGGGTTTGCCCGATCGCGACGATGTAAAAACCGGCATCATTACTTACAAAATAGCGGCCCATGCGGCGGATCTGGCTAAAGGCCACCCAGGTGCTCGATACCGCGATGATATGTTGTCCAAGGCACGGTTTGATTTTCGCTGGGAAGATCAATTTAACCTCGGTCTTGATCCCGATACCGCGCGTGAATACCACGATGCTACTTTACCCAAAGACTCGGCCAAGGTAGCACACTTTTGTTCTATGTGCGGGCCCAAGTTTTGCTCGATGAAAATCAGCCAGGAAGTACGAGACTATGCCGCGCTTGAATATGCGGAAACAGGCATGAAGAAAAAATCGGAAGAGTTCAAACAACAGGGTTCAGAGTTATATGTAGCGCTGGAGGATTGAGTCGTGCCTTCGATACTGAGTGATATTGATGGTAGCGAGGAGGTGACGCAATGAACATAGGTATCGCCGGAGCTGGAATTATGGGGCGGCTACTGGCTTGGCAGCTATTGCGCCTTGGTCATCGCGTTAGTCTTTTTGATCGTGACAGTATTGAAACTGGTTCGGCAGCGTCGTACACCGCAGCAGGTATGTTGGCACCCTATAGCGAGCTGGAGAGTGCCGACCATTTGATTTATCAAATGGGCCTTCGTAGTTTGCAGTTATGGCCCGAGCTGGTGCAATCTTTGGGTGCACAGCAGAGTTTTTTTCAGCGCGGTAGCCTTGTTGTTGCACACCAACAGGACTTGGCTGAGTTGCAGCGCTTTAACTTGATGTTGCAAAGCAAATTACCGCTATATAACAAAACCTTTGCTGCGCTAAATCAGAGTGAGCTGGCTGAGTTGGAACCGTGTTTGGCGCAGCGTTTTTCGCAAGCCACTGTACTAGCGGATGAGGCCTGGCTGCATAATATAGAAGTAATGAGTGCACTGGCGTTTAAGCTACTAGAGCATGGCGTGGAGTGGCATGCCAGTACTGACATTGAACGCATTGCTGCTGGAGAAATCAGTACTGCAAATAAAACTTTTCAGTTCGATTGGGCGATCGATTGCCGTGGTTTAGGTGCTCGCAATGAGATTAAAAAATTACGCGGTGTGCGCGGAGAGTTGATTTGGGTACAGGCACCTGATGTTACGATCAGTCGGATGGTGCGATTGATGCATCCGCGTTATCGGCTGTATTTAGTGCCGCACCGTCAGCAGCAGTATATTTTGGGGGCAACGCAAATTGAAAGTGAAGATCTAGGACCGATTAGTGTGCGTTCAACTCTGGAGTTGCTGTCTGCTTTATATGCTATCGATCCGGGCTTTGCTGAAGCTAGAATTATGGCAACTAAAACCAATTGCCGTCCGGCATTATTAGATAACAGCCCGATGATTAGTATCGGTGAAGGGCTTATTCGTATTAATGGTTTGTTCCGTCATGGTTTTATGTTATCGCCGGTTTTAGCCGAAGAGGTGATAGCGTTTCTAGGTTCGGGTGGTTTGAGTCAGGCTAACTTTCAGAAAATATATGCGGCATAGGATGGATGTTGAGCTATCGATGGAGCCGGTATAAACAACAGGTGGATCAACATCCACCTTACGGGGGGTAGTTAATTGATTTCAATTTATGTTAATGGCGTGGTCGAAACAATTGCCGCTGATCAAACGCTGAATGATATTTTTACCAGTAACACAGGGCAATTATCTATGCCGCTTCCTGAGCGCTATGCGGTGGCATTGAATGAAAATTTTGTGCCCAAAAGCGCGTATCAAAAAACGCTAGTGCAGATGGGTGATCGTATTGAAATACTGGTAGCCATGCAGGGGGGGTAAGCAATGTGGTCGTTAGCAGATAAAATCATTAGCAGCCGGTTTTTAATCGGTACGGCGCTTTATCCATCACCGCAAATTATGGTTGATGCGATTAAGGCTTCGGGTTCTGAGGTGGTGACGGTTTCGTTGCGTAGGCAATCCGCTGCTAATGGCAATAATCTATTTTGGCAAAGCCTACAGGAATTACCGGTCAATATATTACCGAATACTGCCGGTTGTCACTCGGCGAAAGAGGCGATTACCACTGCACAAATGGGACGTGAGTTGTTTGGTACTCACTGGGTAAAGCTGGAGGTGATTGGTGATGAATACAGTTTACAGCCGGACCCTTTCGGCTTATTAGAGGCGGCAACCGAGTTGCTTGCGCAGGGCTTTGAAGTTTTTCCTTATTGCACTGATGACCTGGTATTGGCAGAAAAGCTGGTCGCTGCGGGTTGCAATATTTTAATGCCATGGGGGGCGCCAATTGGTACTGGCAAAGGATTAATCAATCCTTATGCGTTAAAAAATCTGCGCAAGCGCTTACCTGGTGTAACGTTGATTGTGGATGCAGGTATTGGTGCGCCTTCCCATGCGGCGCAGGCGATGGAGTTGGGTTATGACGGCGTACTGTTAAATAGTGCCGTTGCCCAGTCGCCGGCACCGGTGTTGATGGCTGAAGGTTTTAAACATGCCGTAATCGCCGGTAGAGCAGCCTATGAAGCTGGACTTATGCCCGAACGAGATTTGGCCCAGCCCAGCACGCCGACCATCGGTACACCTTTTTGGCATCAGGAGGGTGACAACAAGTGATAAAAAAAGTAGCTTCAGTTCGTACACATTCGTTCGAGGCTGTAAGCCATAGCGATGATCGTCCTGCGATATTGTGCATTGCAGGTAGTGATTCATCAGGCATGGCTGGTATTCAAATGGATATCCGTAGTGGCCTTGCTTTTTCGGTGCATGTTGCTACGGCTATTACTGCGGTAACCGCACAAAATACCGAACAGTTTGTGGCGGTTAATGCCGTTGACTGTACCGTGTTAGCGCAGCAAATAGATGCTGCATTAGCATTATCACCACAGGCGATAAAAATTGGTTTGCTCGCCAATGTACAGCAAGTTAATTTGTTAGTCGAAAAGTTGGCTAACATTAATGTTCCGATCATTTATGATCCGGTGATTGCTTCATCCGGCGGCCATTTATTGCTCGACGCGGATACTATAGTTGCGGTGATAAAATATTTATTGCCGCTATGTACTTGTATTACACCTAATTTGCCCGAGGCAGATATTTTAACCGGTGTCAGTGTGAGAACGCTGGCTGGGCGACAACAGGCGGCACAGCGCTTGCTGGATTTGGGCGCGAGCTGGGTCATGCTCAAGGGCGGGCATGGTGGCGGTGATCAAATGCTGGATTATTGTTGTGGTGCAGGTTATCTGCAAAGCCCCGGTTTTTGGCTGGAGCATGACAAAATAATCACGCTTAATAGTCGCGGTACCGGGTGCGCCTTGTCATCAAGTCTTGCCAGCGCTCTGGCCTTGGGTTACGACATGCGTGATGCGTTAGTGCTAGTCAAAATGGCGATGCAGCAAGGCCTGACGAATGCAAAGCGTGTCAATACTCGGCGTGGACCAATAGCTATCGAAAACTTTCCTTGCGGTAACTGGCCGATGTTAACCGACGCGGTTGATCATCAATCATTATTACCACAGTCGGCGTTTCCTAGTTGCGTGGGCGACGGCGAGCCTGACACGCTGGGTTTGTACCCGGTGGTTGATAGTGCGCAATGGTTGCAGCGGTTACTGCCTTTGGGCATTACAACCGCGCAATTACGAGTAAAGCATTTAACTGGTGATGCCTTGGCGCGGGAGATAGAGCTGGCGATTGTTATTGCTAAACATTACGGCTGTCGTTTGTTTATTAATGATTATTGGCAGTTGGCCATAGCTAAGGGCGCTTACGGTGTGCACCTTGGGCAGGAGGATTTGCTCGCGGCAGATTTACCACAAATACAGCAAGCAGGTTTGCGCTTGGGTTTAAGCAGTCATAATCATTTTGAGGTGGCTCGGGCATTGGCTTATAAGCCCTCTTATCTTGCCTGTGGTCCAGTCTTCGCTACTCGTTCAAAACAGATGCCGTGGATTCCCCATGGCATTGATGGTTTAAATTATTGGCAACAGAGTATTGATTATCCGCTGGTTGCTATTGGTGGTATTAACGCAGTAAATATCGCAGACGTCGCAGCAACGGGTGTTTCAGGTGTTGCGATGATCAGCGCGATTACCGCTGCGGGTAATCCTGAGTTAATGGCGCAACAACTGATGGCACTTATTGACCAGGTTAAGGACGAGTCATTGCAGGGTGATGGGGCTAATGTTGGATAATAATATACAGCCTTACACGGAGGCGTTTTCTAGTGCCGAGCGTTTGCGTTATCAGCGGCATTTTCAGCTGGCCGGATTTTCAGCGGCAGGGCAGGAAAAATTAAAACACGCCCGAGTGTTAATTGTTGGTGTCGGTGGTTTGGGTTGTCCAGCGGCGCAATATTTAGCGGCGGCTGGAGTTGGTAGGTTGACCTTGTTAGATGCAGATGACGTTAGCTTGTCTAATTTGCAACGCCAAATTCTTTTTACCGTTGATGATGTTGGTGCGCCCAAGGCACTAGTGGCTAAACGCAGGTTGGAGCAATTAAATAACGATATCACTATTACTGCGATCACGGAGTTACTGAATCCTGCTAATGCAGCAACCTTGATTGCGCAAAGTGATTTAATTATTGATTGCACCGATAATTTTCACACCCGTTTTTTGATCAATGATGTTTGCGCAGCGTATAAAAAACCTTGGCTGTATAGCAGTGTGCTTGGCTTCTCTGGACAGCTGGGTTTGTTTGCTCCGGGTAAAGCCTGCTTTCGCTGTGTGTTTCCCGAAGTGAGTGAGGTTGCCGATTGTAATCAGGCTGGGGTGTTGGGTGTTGTTCCTGGTTTGTTAGGGGTGTTGCAGGCGACTGAAGCGATAAAGTTTTTAACGGATTTACCAGGTAGTATCAGTAATCAATTAATGCAGATCGATGCGTTAGCGATGAGCTTTAAGTCGATCAAGCTTAGTCGTGATGAAGACTGTGTTATTTGCTCGGGATTGAAGAGCTGGCAAGATAATTTAACCGATTACCACTCACAAGGTTATTTGCCTGAATATACCAGCCGTGAACTAACCTCAGGGGATGTTGCCCGTCAGCTTAAAAACAATACGATAGTTTTAATCGATGTACGATCAACGCAGGAGCATCAACAGGACAATATTGGTGGTGAATCTGTCCCTTTGGAATTAATCACCTCTGGTCAGTATTGTATTAATTCAGATCAGCAATATTTATTTTATTGTCAGAGCGGCGCTCGTAGTATGGCGGCTGTTATCTATCTGCTAAATAACAACATAAACAATGTATGGTCGCTCTCTGGTGGGTTAACTGCATGGTATGAATCTGCGGAGCCTAAGGAGTCTCTGTGAGCTTCCTTAGGCTTAGTTAAATAACACCGGTACCTCGGTACCGTTTATCCAGAGCCTTAGGCTATGGTTTGCTTGCCCGCAATGCGGCAATGCGTTTTTCTAGTGGTGGGTGAGTCATAAACAGCGACAGCATATTTTCTTTGAGTTTGCCGTTAATACCAAAGGCGGTCATTTCACCGGGCATGTCATTGGGTAAACCCTGTTCACTTTGCAGACGCTGTAAGGCAGAAATCATAGCCTGACGGCCAGCCAAATTAGCTCCGGCGCCATCAGCCCGAAATTCACGCCAGCGTGAAAACCAAAATACAATGGTGGAGGCGAGTATGCCCAGCATTATTTCGGCGATAAAGGTCACTATGTAATAGCCCAAACCCAGTCCTCGCTCGGTTTTGAATACGACTCGGTCTACGGTGTGGCCGATAATACGGGCAAAGAACATGACGAAAGTATTCACTACGCCCTGAATCAACGTTAGGGTAATCATATCGCCGTTGGCAACATGGCCTATCTCATGGGCCAACACAGCTTTTGTTTCCTCGGGAGAAAAGCGATCAAGCAGCCCTGCGCTAACAGCGACTAAGGCGTTGTTGCGGTTGTAACCAGTAGCGAATGCGTTGGAACTTGGTGAGGGGAAGATACCCACTTCCGGCATACCTATACCGGCTTTTTTGGCAAGTTCTGCTACGGTGTCGACCAGCCATCGCTCTTGCTGGTTACGGGGTTGTTCAATTAATTGCACCCCCATGCTGCGTTTGGCCATCCATTTAGATATGAGCAACGATATCAGTGACCCGCCCATACCGAATACGCCGCAAAACACTAATAAGGCGGATAGGTTGAGGTCAATGCCATTGCTGGCCATGATTGAGTTGAATCCCAGCAGGCTGAGGGTAATGCTAGCCACTAGCATGATTGCCAGGTTGGTCGCTAAAAAAAGGACTATCCGCATCATTTTTGAAAATTCCTGAGTCGTTTCTGAGAGAGCTTGGATTAAGCTGCTATAAGATGGGGCTCGATGCTTAAAGTTTCAATGATGCGGGGTTGAATTTACGCATTTTGATTTTTTACTCTAACGTTTGCGCTTGATCTTGGTGGTCTTGAGTTTCAATGGGAGCGCTGGCTTCAACAAGTGGTTGTTTGTTTTTATCCAGCTCTACGCTCACGGCCTCCGCGCGCAGATAGATATCCCTGGAACTTAATTCAAATACCAGGTTGATTGCTTCGTCTCGATGTGGGCTACGAAACAAGGCTTTTGGGTCGCTGCCATCAATCCATTCTTTATGTTTGTTGGCGAAGTGCCCGTGTTGATTTTTAACTACAAATACATGGCTCATAAAAAATAGTTACCGTACGGATGATGATTGTTGCCTGCGAGCTTAGGCTAGTTATCGGGTTAATTTTATCGATGTTTTTTGACAATCGCTATGGGTAATTGCTCAGTAAGAGATCTTTAGCCAGGTTGATTTGGGCCGCTAAATAGTCACTGCCGCCACGATCCGGGTGGACTTTTTGCATCATGCGCCGATGAGCTTGGATAATTTGTTCTTTGCTGGCGCCTTGTTGTAAGCCGAGTATGGCTAGCGCGTCATCAATACTGAGCTCGCCGCTGCGATTAGTGGGAGGCTGATGGGTCTGCCAGCTATTGCCAAAGCGGTGGTTGAGATAGCTAAGCAGTAGTTTAACTGACTCCTGATCCTGTTGCTGGCAGTAATCGAGTAGCTGTTGCAACTGCGTTAGCTCCAGTTGCTCCAGCGTGCTACCTGCGAAGAGACCATCGATAACCTCACCCTGCAATGTTTGGGTGTCGTGGTCTAAGCTCATTTTGAGGGTGCGAGTGATAACCTCGGAGCTGTTGCCGCTGGCTGAAGTGGTATTGTGAGTGTGCTTGCGATGGAATTGTTGCAGTATCGGGAAGTAGCGAATCAGCAGTGGTAACGCGGTGCGCGTAATGGCGAATGCGGCGCCAATGAGAGCGCCAACCCAGTGAATCCTTCCGGTAGCGGCCAGCAGGATGAGCAAGATAGCCCCGGTGCTGAGGCCGAGCTTTATATACAGTGATTTCAGTTGGGATTTAGGTGTTTTCTTCAATCGCTGAACGATGATGGTGACAGCGATGAGCAGCACAATTAAAACAATAAGACGACCGAGCACGATGGATTAGCCCTTTAGTTGTTGTAGTAAGTGTTGGGCGGCGGCGTTGTGCAGCTGCTGCAGGGCATCGACACCGCCGCTGGTATAGGTGGCGACTGCACCAAGCAAATCGGCCAGCTCTGCGGCGCTGCGATCGTCAAAGGTGGCATAGGCCCCCTTGCTTAATCTCGCCATTTTTTGAAAGCCCTGTCGAGTCTTGGCGTCGTGGCCCTCCTGAAACATAAACAGGGGTATGCCATACAAGCCCAGCTTCCCTGATTTATTTGATAACACCGTCAGGTCCTCCTCGATGGCATCGCCAATAATGATGACAGCCTGAATAGGTTGGCTGGCATGTTGTTGCAGGCTATGGTCCAGCACACGTTCTAGCTGGGTGTGGCCGCCGACGCATTGCACTGCATTCATTGCCTGCAAGAGTGACTGGCTGTTGCGTAGCCAGGGGCTGGCATGAAACTGGTGAAAACCTTGATAGTAACAAAGTTGTAATTCGAGTCCGCCGAGATGATCGGTGGCACGGAACATTTGCGCTTGCAAGTGGCAGGCGCGATCCCAGCTGGCTTGGCGGCTGGCAGTGGCGTCCAGCGCGAACAGCAGGCGACCGCTGGACAGAGCTTTGCTATCGCGGCGCTGAGGCAGTTTGTCGGCCTGTTGCAAAAACAGATCGATTGCGTTTGTGCTGGTACTGGGGTGAGAGTCTTTGTTATTGCTCATGGCTTGTCATTGATGGTTAATTCGAGGTCAGTGTAATCTGAATAGGAAGTGATATAAACGGCTGTTGGCTATTAGTGCTTGTTGCGCGCGCTGATCCTCTATCGAGGAGTCTGGGTGAGGTAGATGATTAATTTGGGTAGAAGGTGTATCGGGACGGGGGCTGTGCAGTTATCAATGTTCTTGTATGGGGGGGATACAAATACAGGTCCAGCTTAATGGACCTGTTGGTTCAGACTTGCCAGTTCTTTCAAGTAGTGTTGGCGAATAATCAATTCTTGCTCGATCGTCCGTTTTTGTTGGGAGTCTAGCATTTGTGGCTGCTTGAGATTTAGGATATCCCATAGCTTTCGACTGCAGAGGTTTTTGACGTCGATAGTGCTGTGTTCGTTTCTCATATTACTTACCTTTTGTAGTTTATGTAGTTTATGTAGTTTATGTGGTTGTGTTTTTGTCTTAAGGGGATTCTGCGGGTTTAATATTGCAAAATGATGACGGTTAGATAAATTCTTCTCGGTAGTCCGCAGTGCTTTGAGGAGGTGGAGAGTACAGTGCGCGATGTAGCAGAGAGCATCGCGCACAGATCTCGAATACAGCTTTAGGTGTTTAGGGGAGAATGGCCTAGCTATTGATGGCGGTTAATGCCTCAGTATATGAATGATTAAGGCTTTCGGCGACTGCGCGGCAGGTGACTATGCCATTATAGATATTCAGTCCGTTGAGCAGGTGTTTATCATCGCGCATAGCTTGCTCCGCGCCCTTGTTGGCAATATTCAGGGCAAAGGGCAGAGTTGCATTATTAAGTGCTAACGTTGCCGTACGGGCAACACCGCCGGGCATGTTGGTGACACAGTAATGCACGATGTTATCAACCACATAGGTAGGTTGTTGGTGGGTAGTGGGTTTAGATGTTTCAAAACACCCCCCTTGATCAATAGCGACATCAACAATAACTGAGCCTGGTTTCATCCGAGCTAAATGGGCTTTGCGAATGAGTTTGGGGGCGGCGGCTCCGGGAATGAGCACGCTGCCGATGATGACATCAGCGGCGGCAGAGTATGAGTCAATGGCATCCTTGGTCGAGTAAATGGTTCTAAGCTGGCTGCCAAAAATATCATCCAGCTCGCGCAGTCTTGCTAAAGATAGGTCGAGGACGGTGACATCGGCTCCCATGCCAATGGCTATTTTAGCGGCATTGCTACCCACGACACCGCCGCCAAGAATGAGTACTTTAGCCGGCGCGACGCCTGGAACGCCTCCTAACAAAAGGCCTGAACCGCCCTGTGTTTTTTCTAGGTGATGGGCTGCTGCTTGAATAGACATGCGCCCAGCAACCTCACTCATGGGGGCGAGTAGTGGTAGGCCGCCGTGCTGGTCGGTTACGGTTTCATAAGCGATACAGGTTGCGCCCGAAGCGATCAGTAATGCCGTTTGTTTTGGGTCTGGGGCCAAGTGTAAAAAGGTGTATAGCACTTGCTTGGGGCGAAGTTGTAAACACTCGTGGGCCTGAGGCTCTTTTACCTTAACAATCATCTCTGCTCGGGCAAATATTTCTTCGGGGGTGGCGATGATGTCGGCACCGGCTTCGAGATATTGCTGGTTGTCAAAGCCAATGGCTCGGCCGGCGTTGGTTTCTATTAAAATCTGATGACCTGCTGCAATAAGCTCCTTAGCTGATGCAGGGCTCAGGCCTACGCGGTATTCGTGGTCTTTAATTTCTTTTGGTACGCCTATTAACATAGCTTTAACTCTCACAGACTGAGGGCGGATTACTGCTGGCATGTATCTATCGTAATTTAAGATGGCTTGCTTTATCGTATTATTTTTAATTTTTATAGGTCATAGTGACACGATAGGGCTACCACAGCAGGCCTGCAATGATACTTCAAGTCAGGGTTATTGATAACGGTGATGGGCTATCGGGTATTGGTGATTTTACGCAGAGCTGTATCGACATGAAGCTTGTTAGCATAGGCATAAATATTCACATGGGTATCACTATTAGCAGGACCACTGCCGTCGCCAATATGTATTTTCGAGTGCGCGAGCAAATCCCATCGGAAGCGTTTAGCGGTTAAGCCCAGCGACGTGTAGTTGTCCAGTGTCAGTCCGGTCACGCTCATGGCGCGTTTTACGGCGCGCTCAAGAATGGCGTAGTCTTCAGGGGTGATTTTCATGCGGGTACAGTCTTTTCTTTTGGAAGTGACAGAGGATTGCGCAAAGTTATCAGCTAAACACGAAGTACTCGGCAGTAAAATCCAGCGTATCATCGCCGATAATTGCTTCAATCGGTGCTGGTGTCAGCTTCTGCTTAAAGGTTTGGTAGGCTGCAACGCTTACCACTAAATCACCATTTTCTTCCTGAATGAGCACACTTTCATCGGGCACGGCCTTGAGTAATTTTTTCCGTTGTCTATTAGATACTGCTATTTCTTGAACACTCATAATTTACCTTATCGTTAAAAAATACTTATGTAAGTCAAATTCCTATATGGGTAGGGTTTTAATCTGACAAAAACGCTTGGGTAGCTACTGTTAATATCCGGTTATCGGCAGCTACATTGTTTACAGCGGGGCTTGGTTGCATTGTGCTGATTATACCAGAAGCAGTACGGGCGAGTTCTATAGCATAAAAACCGAGCGCTACTCGGTTTTTATGCTCAAAGGAGAGTGACTGGCGGTGTGTTAGGCTTAAGCCTTAGCCTCAAACCGTTGTTTTATTCTCTCTCTAGTGCTTTGGACGATCACATAAAAGCCGGGAATAAAGAACGTGCCGATCAACAGAGCTGCCATCATACCACCTAATACTGTTACTCCTAAAGAGCGCTGGCCGAAGGCGCCAGCACCTGTCGCAAAAGCCAAAGGCAGAATGCCAAGGATGAAGGAAATTGCGGTCATATTAACGGCCCTAAAACGTAAACGAGCAGCTGATTTAGCGGCACTAATGATACTTTCGCCATCATTTTCTCGTTTTACTTTGGCAAACTCGACAATCAAGATCGCATTTTTAGCCGCCATGCCAAGCAACAATACCATGCCGATTTGAGCATAGAGGTCAAAGGCTAAACCTGTGCTGAGCAGTGCACCAGCAGCACCGGCAATGGCGATAGGGACGACCAGTATAATGGCGAAAGGTATCGACCAGCTTTCATACTGGGCGACTAAAAATAAATAGATAAAAATCAGTGCAAGGGAAAATGCATATACCGCCAGATTTCCCGCTTCTATTTGTTGGTAGGTCGTGCCGGTCCATTCAAATTTAAATCCATCGCCTAAGACGGCATTGGCGACCTGTTCCATCGCGGCAATGCCTTCACCTGAACTCACGCCATAGGGGGTGCTGCCCAAGACGGATGCAGATCGGTATAAATTGTAGCGAGAGGCAATATCAGGCCCGAGCACTGGCTTGGTCGTGACCAGTGTGTTGAGGGGCACCATCTCACCACTGCTGGCTCGCACATAGAAATCATCAAGGGCGCTGAGGTCTTTGCGGAAAGCGGCATCGGCTTGCATAATAACTCGGTAGGTTTGACCAAATTTATTAAAATCATTGATATACATTGAGCCGAGTTGGGCTTGCAGCGTAGTAAAAATTTCACTGAGTGACACACCTAAGGTTTTGGCTTTTACTCGGTCGATTTCCACAAAATACTGAGGCACGTTGGCGCGAAAAGTACTAAAAACATTGCTTAGTTTGGGGCTTTGGTTGGCTTCGGCAATAAATTGATTTAGCTGTGTAGCCAGTTCAGAGTGCGGCCGGCTTAGAGTATCTTCAATGATCAGTTCTAAACCACCCACTGCGCCCATGCCTGGAACAGCCGGCGGCGCCATAGCAAGTATTTGAGCTTCGGGTATATGCGCAAAGGCCGCACTATTGATACGCTGCACGATGCTAAAGACCTGATTGGCCTCACCATCGCGCTGGTCCCAAGGTTTTAGTACCACAAACGCACTGCCACCATTGGACTGTGCGCCACCGTTTAAAATAGAAAAGCCTGATATCGCGGTAACGCTTTCAACATTGGCATCAGTTCTCAGCAGTTCGGTAAGTTTATCCATGGCGTCTTCGGTACGGCTAAAAGATGAAGCGTCGGGTAGTTGTAGATTGACTAAAAAGGCACCTTTATCTTCGGCGGGGACAAACCCCCCAGGTAGCTTGATTAAACCAAACACCATTGCCGCAATAATAAGCCCAAACGCCAGCGACAATAACGCGGTCTTGCGTATCATCCAGCTGACTCCGCTACTGTAGCCATCGGTGATGCGATCAAAAAATCGATTAAACGAGATGTACCAGCGAGCCGATTTACGCTCGCCACGCTTAAGCAGCAAACCACACAACGCAGGGCTTAGCGTGAGGGCGTTTATTGAAGAGATGATAACTGCCACGCAGATAGTCAGGGCAAATTGTTGATACATTTCGCCGCTGATTCCCGGTAAAAGAGTAACGGGGATAAATACCGCGAGCAGTACTAACGTGGTCGCAATAATAGCCCCGCTAACTTCCCTCATGGTCAGAATGGCGGCATCAGCGGGGCTTAGACTCGGGTCACTTTTCAGGTGGCGATCGGTATTTTCTATCACCAAAATGGCATCATCGACGACGATGCCGATGGCTAAAATCAACCCAAATAAGGTGACGGTATTAATGCTCATACCCATAGCGAACATAACAGCAAAGGTGGAAATGAGTGAAACAGGGATGGCAATTGTTGGGATCAAGGCTGAACGCCAATCGCCAAGAAATATAAAGGTAATGATAATGACGAGCCCAACGGCTTGAATTAACGATGTCGAAACCTGCTTGATCGCAGCGCTCACGTAGCGAGTGGTGTCGTAGCTGGCGTTGTAGCTCATCCCCTTAGGAAAATTTGCCGATAGTTCCTTGAGTTTTTTATCAACGGCGTTACCGGTGGCCAGTGCGTTGGCATCGGCAAGGGAATAGAGTGCCAAGTTAACCGCAGGCTGGCCGTTATATTTGCCATTGGTGCCGTAACTGGCTTGGCCAAGCTCGATCCGTGCGATATCGCCAAGGTATATAGCTGAAGCGTTAGCCTTAGCACGGATAACAATTTGTTCGAAATCTTCCGGTGTTTGTAAGCGTCCCTTGGTTTGTAAGGTGAATTCGGTTTGAAGGGCACCATCATACGGTGGTGCCCCAATTTTACCTGCGGCTACTTGGATATTCTGTTCTTTTAGCGCGCTTACGACGTCAGTAATGGTGACGTCTAGTGTGGACATATGATTGGGGTCTAACCATAAGCGCATTGAATAGTCCGCTTCACCTATTATTGTGGCGGTTGATATGCCTGGCACCCGAGCCATAACACTTTGCAGGTTTATTTTTACGTAATTGGATAAAAATTTATAATCCAGGCTGTCATCGGGTGATGAAAAGCTTATAAACTTTAATATATCGGGCGATTGCAGTGCGATGGTTAAACCTGAGGCTCGGACTTCCTGCGGTAGCCGTGGCTCAGCCAGGGCTACTCGGTTCTGAACCCGGACTAATGCCATATCTGGGTCAGTGCCAACCTTGAAGGTGATTGTCAGTCTGTAGCCACCATTATTAGAGCTTTTAGACGACATATAGATCATATCTTCTACGCCGTTTACGGCATCTTCTATGGGGGCAGCGATCGTTTGCTCAACCACTGTGGATGAGGCTCCTGAATATGAGCCGTTAACGACAATTGTCGGTGGGGATATAGGTGGATATTCAGCAACGGGCAGTACAAATAAGGCAATCAACCCCGAGAGTGTTAGTGCAATTGAAATAACGAGCGCAAATTTTGGCCTGCGGACAAAAAAACTACTAAACATGGCTTATCCTTATTGTCGTCATGACTATTACCGGCATTAATTAGAGTCAGAAGTATTGAGGGGCGGCATTTCTTTAGCGGTAACAGTTTGACCGGGACGTATACGCTGTAAGCCACGAACGACAATTCGCATGCCTACATCAACCCCCTGGCTGACTACAACTTTATTCTCAAGGCGATCACCTAGAATAACGTTATGGCGCTCGACAATGTGTGCAGGGTTAACTGCAAGCACAAAGTTGCCTTGTTGATCAGCCTGTATAGCAGATTGCGGTACTAATATAGCTTTAACAGTGTAGGGCATTTCCAGCATGACTCTCACATACTGCCCTGGACGCAGCAGACCGGATTTATTGGGGATGGACGCTCTTGCCTCAAGGGTGCCGGTAGCCTCGTTAATACGATTAGAGATAAAGTCGATATGGCCGGTTGCTGGGTAAATTTCACGGTTTGTTAGCTCAAGCTTGACTTTGATCTCAGATATATCTGATGACTGCCCATTGCTAGCCCGTTGATCGCGTAATTTCTTGCTGGACAGGTACATCGATTCGCTGACCGAGAACAGCGCTTGCATGGGGTCGATACTGACCAGCGTTGTAAGCGCACCTGAGTTAGGACCAATTAAATCGCCAGGGCTGAACTCGCTGCGATCAATGCGCCCAGTAAAAGGGGCGCGGATAGTGGTATAGCTTAAATCGACTTCGGCAGCTATTTCTTGCGCTTCGGCCCCTTTAATATCAGCATCGGCCTCTAATTTTAGCGCGAGTAGTTTGTCCATCTCTGATTGGGAAATGGCCCCTTTGGGGAGTAGCTCCTGGCCGCGGTTATAATTGCGCTCGGCAACAGCTTGGTTGGCTCTGGCTCTGGCGACGTTGGCTTGGGCCTGTTTTAAAGCAGCTTTATATTGTGAGTCGTCGATGCGAAATAATATAGCGCCTTCACCAACCAAGTCGCCCTCAATAAAATCTTTTGATTTTAGGTAGCCACTGACCCTTGCCTGGATATCGACGTCGTCGGTAGCGTGTAAATGCCCGACAAAGGTGGTAGAAGGGCTGTATTCGCGCAGTTCGGGCTGATCTACCACGACTTCAGTGATGGGTATTGGTGCTGGAGTGTCATCACAGGCGGCGAATACCAAGGGTAGTAAAAGTATTATGATTAGCTTGTTCAAAGATTTTCCTTACACATTATACAGTGGTGATATGAGGTTGAGAGTGCCATTGGCGCGGCCCAGCTGGGGGCGTAGAGAAGGGCATTACCCCTAAGAGTGCACCAATGGTGTAGTTACATAGTCATTTTTCACATTGCTCATTGACTAATCTAATAAATTTCCCGTTTTTCGAGTGTGCAGATAAACAAACGTCAGGTAGTGGTCTATTAGATTGAAAGGTTTGAGAGTTTAACGTGAATGATAAGCAAATGGCTAATAATAGTATGGTGGCGTGTAGATACTGTCTTCGCTATCGCTAATTTTTTGTGATCTGGTTATTACTATTGAAAATAGTTTTAAATAAAAAGTTCCAGAGTGGGTGATGAGCTTGCCGGCTGTTTGTTTTCCTGTGGGGCCGTTTTTTTATAATGGTGTCAGAGTGAAATTGCTACTCTGCAGCTTATCAAGTGCTTGTTCCTCTGATAGTGAATAAATCGTACCGAAGCCAGGATTAGCTATTTGGGTGAGTCGTATTCATAGTGGATGTGACGCGGAATAAATAGTGTCAGAGTCGCAATAAAAGAGGCTTTTGTTGGGTTTCTATTTTAAAAATGCTCTGTTTAAATGCGTCCAGCTTGATTCATGAACGAGATAATTAAGCGATTAAAACTGGCGGTGCTCATCAATAATGGATGCTAAAGGTTCCCCCCCCCCTGAATAAATTAAGGAGAATAATTTCATGGCTATTTACATGAATTACAACAGCAAAAAAATTAAAGGTGACGTAACAGCAAAAGGCTACGAAGATTGGATCGAATTGGACTCGTTTAATTTTGGAGTGGGCCGAGGTATTTCGATGGAAGTGGGCCAGGTGGCTAACCGTGAGGCAACTCGCCCTTCTGTTAGTGAAATCAGCCTTGCTAAAGCGATGGATGCCTCTTCGGGTGGTTTATTTAAAGAATCTGTGTCAGGCACAGAGGGTGTGACTGTTTTAATTCACCTGGTTCAAACTGGTGCCAAAGAGATTCAGAAAGTTGCTGAATATACACTAGATAATTGCCTGCTCAGTTCTTACTCTGTTTCCGCGTCATCAGGTGGAGCGCCTGCTGAAGCGATTGGCTTGAGTTACGGTAAAATCATGTGTGACCTCAGCAATGCTGATAGACAGAACAAGAACAAATCTAGTATGAAAGTAGGTTATGATTTGGCTCTTGGTACACCTTTATAAGTGTGAATACGACGCTGCCTTGCAGCGTCGTATTGTTGTTTGACCCGCACGAATATCTTTAAATCTTTGAATTATATCTATCTATAAACTTTGGGTTGATATAAATTTATCTACGATAGCCCTTCAAACTACACGGTTAAAAGTGTGGTTTCGCCACAACATCGCCCGTTACAAAAATACCCTGCTGGCATTAACTTGAATTTATTCTTTATGGCGCAGACTGAGAGCTCTATCTCATCGATAGCCCGAAATTGTATCGGGATAAATTTTATCCAGTCAATCATTTGTATTGCCCTATTGTTTTTCGGTAGGCCTCGGGGGCATTAGCGTAGAATCCCATACTCTGTTCTGCCATCCATAACTTTCCTCATTTTTATGGCGGTGATGTATCATAGAAAACTGATGTAGATTACCCATAATATGACCGGTATGAGTAGTTGCAAAGTCACGCCCTAGATTGAGCTTGAGTTTTTGCGCAAGCTGCACAGATTGGTTTGTATTAGTAGTTGGATGGTATAGCCTGGCTCGGTGCTTATTCAGCGCGACCCCTTGATCCACTAATATTTTCATCGCTTGGGTCAATATTGCTGAACCTCCTAAGCAGGAAACCCACTGTATGTCTTCGATATTTTGTGCTTAATACATGGTATCGGCGAGCATTTGTGCCGAGCCCATAATGGCTTGATTGGTTAAAGGGTTAATGGCTACTTTGTAATTAACAAGCCCCCTGACTTACCAGTGCCTTCAGTGTAGTGAAATGTGAAATTATTGAAGAGACCTGCGGCATTAGTAGATTTGTTAATCGACTCAATCATAATGTTGGCAGCTTTGTCGGCATGTTCAAGATTGCCATCTGAAATGCCCACCACGCGGTATCGATTCATCCGATCAGCAGTGAGTTGTCCATTTCTTATCGGAATTGATTCCCATGACTCTTCTTGCTTCTCTGCGACGTAAAGTCCTGTTAAAGTATTCTGGAGTCGCCCTTCAAAACATCGTGTGTCCAGCGCAATATCCACCACCATATAATGATCATTTGCTTGGCGTTGTATGGTTGCAGTACAGCCAGGCAGGATAACGAAAAACTCTTCTTTGCCGTGCGCAATCATTTCGTTGGGCCTTACAAATATGTTGTTGCAGCTCATACGTCCCGAACAAATAGCTTTTATACCTTGTACGGCTAAGCGTGCCCAATGGTGTTGTCATTAGCCGCCCGCTCTAATGCCAGGTACTTGGGAGTGCTGTTGGGGACGACATAAACCTTTTTCCCGCCGTGAAAGCCTGCAATCTGGGTGCTTTGGTGCCGCATGGTTAATTCCTTTTAGTTATGCTCAAGTACTATCGATGGTTCCTTGGTGTTACTCAGCTTAGCTGGTAGCTAAAGCTGCCAGCTTCGGTTGCGCTAACATGTACGGTGGTGATGGCTTGGTTTTGTGCCATACGTTGTAGGCACTCGCTGGCTAACTCGGGCAGTAAGGTGCGGGTGAGGATGTTTTCGATATTGCGGGCGCCGGTATCACCGTCCTGGCAGCGGGCGACGATATTTAGCAGTACGTCTTCGTCGTAAGTGAGCGCGGCCCCGTAATGGCTGCTTACGCGCTTTTCAATACGGCGCATATTGATTGCTGCAATTTTCATTAGGTTTTCATCATCTAAGGGATAAAAAGAGATCAGGTTAGTGCGTCCTAAAAAAGCCGGTTTGAAATGTTTGAGCAGCTCTGGACGAATGTTGTCGAGTAGCACTTCGGGATCGGGTTTCTCTTCGCATTGATTCATGATGGCGCGGATGGCGTGCTCGCCAGCGTTGGAGGTCATTATGATGACAGTGTTTTTAAAGTCGATGTCGCGCCCTTCGCCATCTTTGATTGTGCCTTTATCAAACAGGCTGTAAAAAATGTCTTGCACACCGGGGTGGGCTTTTTCCATTTCATCTAACAGAATAACGGAATAGGGTTTTCTGCGTGCAGCTTCAGTCAGCACGCCACCTTCACCATAGCCAACATAGCCTGGGGGTGAGCCTAATAGCATGGATATTTTATGTTCCTCTTTAAACTCTGACATATTGATGGTGGTGATATTCTGTTCACCACCATAAAGTAAATCGGCCAGTGTTAGTGCGGTTTCAGTTTTGCCCACGCCGCTGGTGCCGACCATTAAGAATACGCCGATAGGTTTGCGCGGGTCGGTTAAGCCTGCGCGTGAGGTGCGGATTGCCTGCGCAACGGCTTCCAGCGCATGATCCTGCCCGATAACGCGTTCAGCCATGGCTTTATTCAGATCGATGACGGCGTTGATTTCGTCGCTGACCATTTTTCCGACAGGAATGCCTGTCCAGTTGGCGACGACTTCGGCAATGGCTTGTGCGTCTACACTGGCTTGCATAAGTGGTTGCTTGCCTTGTACTTCTTTAAGTTTATTAGCTATCGTTTGTAATGACTTTTTCAGTTTGGCAAGTTCTTTGGCCGGTAGTTTTTGCTCTTGGGTTTGGAAGTTGAGATCAATTTTTTGCAGAATATCGCGCATTTCTGTGATGAGGTTCTGTTCTTTTTCCCATTGTTTTTCCAGTTGGGTCAGGCGTTGTTGTTGCTGTTTTATATCTGAAACCATGTTGCTTATTTGTGTTTCGTGAACACCACTTGCGGCATTTTCACGCTCTAGCATAGCGATGGTTGTCTCTGCTCGGTTGATTTGACGGCGCGCATCTTCTACCGCTGCCGGTGTTGCGGTGAGGCTTAAACTAACGCGAGCGCAGGCGGTATCCAACAAGCTGACAGACTTATCCGGCAGTTGGCGGCCGGGAATGTAACGATGGGATAGCTGTACCGATGCGATGATGGCTTCATCGAGAATACGCACGGCGTGATGTGCTTGTAGTGATTCGGCAATACCGCGCATCATGTCGATCGCTTTTTGTTCTTCGGGTTCTTCAATTTTTACTACTTGAAAACGACGGGTCAGTGCCGGGTCACGTTCGAAATATTTTTTGTACTCTGCCCAGGTGGTGGCGGCGATAGTACGAAGCTCGCCACGAGCTAACGCAGGCTTGAGTAAATTAGCCGCATCGCCCTGTCCCTCTTTTCCTCCGGCACCGATTAAGGTATGAGCCTCGTCGATAAACATAATAATGGGGGTAGGGGATGCTTTTACTTCTTCGATCACCGATTTTAGACGATTTTCAAACTCGCCCTTGACGCTTGCTCCGGCCTGCAATAACCCCAGGTCTAGTGTGCGAACGATTACGCCTTTTAGTGGCTCTGGCACATCGCCATTGGCTATGCGCTGGGCAAAGCCTTCGACTACTGCGGTTTTACCGACGCCTGCTTCTCCAGTGAGAATGGGGTTATTTTGACGACGGCGGGTCAGTATGTCGATGCATTGACGAATTTCATCATCGCGCCCCAATACGGGATCAATCTCACCTTTTTGTGCACGATCGGTCAGGTTAATGGTGTATTTATCCAAGGCTGGCGCATTGCTGGCAATGATGCTGGATGGGTCGGTTGCCGTTGTTCCGGCGGCTAATGCTGCGGTAGATTCCGTCGTGGTGCCTACCAGCGCGCGGGTGGTTTCTCGAATTGATTCTGGAGCAATGCTACGTAGTTCGGGGCAGCTTTCCAAAATTTGACGGCGCAGTGTCTCGTCGAGAAGCAGTGCTGCGAGTAGATGGCCGGTGGTCATTTGAAAGTGGCCATAATCAATAGAGGCCAGCATCCAGGCACTCTTAGCGGCATCGACAATGGCTGGTGAGAGTGCAGCGGGGCGGCTACTACCATTTTTGAATGTGGAAATGGCGGTAGCTAACTGCCTGGCTAAGTGACTGGCGTTGATAGTGTGTTTATCCAGCAGGCTGATAAAATCAGTATCATTTTTGTCGAGAATTTTCAGCAGCCAGTGTTCAATTTCAACATTGTATTGAGTTTGGGCCAGACACAAGCCTGCTGCGCCTTCGAGACTGTCACGTAAAGTGTGGGACATTTTTTCGACCAATGATTTTAAGTTGATATTAAGCATGATGTGATCTCTGTTATTGAAGACTATATTAATGGTTAAGCGATTAGCTTCAGATGGCTGTGGGCAAACCGGCATCAGATGAAGTGGTATATTTTGATACCAAAATATTTATCGGCGGCGTTGATTCATCGTAGCTGGTTTGCCCCAGGGGGGTGTTCCAGCCGAGTAGGGGTTCTTTTCCCACAACTTTACTGAGTCGTGCAGGGTGAGCTTGGTTTTTATCTAACGAAATCTCTATTTCGTAATCCAATTCGGTGCCGGCGAAGAAGGTGATGAATCCTTGTAGCGTTTTTAGTTTTCTGCCACCGGGTACGAAGGTCATAAATTCGTCGTAATTCATTGGCGCTAATTTTATCCGAAATTTACTCTGTGCCTGCCAGCAGCTTTTACCAATAATGGCACTCACCCCCAGGGTGTTATTACAACCTGGCCCGGCATCGCCGCCTGCTAAGCGGGTAAGCACATCATCGGCCAAGTCTTGCCATTGGCCGCAAAATTGTTCTACTTCTGCCCTGAGTTCAAAATAATGTTGCAACATACTTTTTAGTGCAGAGGCCGAGCGAATGGGCCGAGCATAGAGGCCGCTATAACCTAATAACGACTCTATTGGTATTGGTAGTTGCTCGGCGGAGCGCAGGGTGCCAAAACCAGCCAATGATGCGAGGGCATGAGTAAAAATATCGGACTCTTTTTTCGCATGAAGATAATGCGCTTCATATTGCAATGGTAGCTGATACTTACGTGAAGCCTGATAAAATAAAGAGATGCTTCGGTGTTCAAAAATATTTATAAAGGTAGTGAGCGCCTTGTCGTTGTCGCGTAAACGTTGCAGCAGAATTTCAGTAAAGTAATGGGGCATAACACCTTGGCTGCCAGCCAGCCCAAAAAACTGCAATGCCATATGCCATTGCTGTTCATGCTCGTCGTCTACTAGGGGCAGCGCTTTAATCGAGGCTATATTAGCTGCGCTGAAGGATAGATCCGCGACATTGCTAAACCGCACCAGTTCTTTTTGCGGTGGGGACTGTCCCGCCACTGGCCGGTTAGCAAAGCTGCGGTTGCGATCATGTTTGCTCTTTACGCTGGCTTCCAGGATGCGAACAGCCTGCATAAAAGAAAAGCGCCAAGTCTCGGTATTGAGTTGGTCTATTACAGCAAGGCTTTGTCGCCGGCGCGTGGTGGCCATCGTTTTAACTCTCCTTCTCTGCCGTTAAGGCTGACAACCAAACGGGTAAATGAATTTAATGAGCAATACAGGCCTAAAAACCGTTCTATAACTGAGGCAAATAATAAGGGGCTGGTGCCGGTCAGCATTTTAGGATCGAGGTGAATGTGTACTTCTGTACCGCGACAAATAGCGGTGTTGTTTGCTACTTGTATCGGTGCAGTGATGGGCTTGGTTTGCATACTGCGTAAGGATTCAATTAACGTCCGCGTTTTGGGCGAGTCGTTAAAATCGTACAACCGTAAAATCTCCTTGAAAGAATCACAGCCATTTTTTGGGTCGCCTAAGGACATATGGTTGAGATTTAAGTGTGAAATAAGCCGCCAGTAGCCGCGCTCTTTCATTGGGGGGCGTAAAGTTGCAGTGGGCGATGTCAAACAGGCGATACGACTAACGGGGCTGTTGCCACTGCACTCAGTCAACCAGGGTTGACCGTTACCAACAGGTAGCTTTTGCGGTTGGTTGCGGTTAAAGCAGGTTAGTGACAGTTGCAGTGTTTGGTTTTGTACGGTGAACGGATTAAAATTCAAGTCGACAAGATGGATGTCGGTTTCAAAGGCGGTTTCATTGAGGTGCTCTCCTTCGGTGACAGCGGTGCGTCGTGTATGCCAATAAGTGCTGTTGTTTTTATCGGAGTGGCGATGTCGGGTGCCGTAAAAGGGCGTGTACTCATATTCTTTGCCGGCAGTAGTTGCAGCGGTAACAGTGTCGACACTATACACTTCGAGATCTTCCGCGCGACGCGCGTCGGGTATCACTCGATAACCGTATTGGCTGTGGTCTACTTGGATGGGGTCTGAGCTTTGAGAAAATAAATTAATTACTGGTGTGCAACTCAACGCAAAGCTTTTCGCAGAAAGATGGTGTTCAAGTTCTTCATCGCTCTGCGATAGATAAATATACAGATTTAACTCATTGTCAAAATCGTCTTTGATCGAGGGGCTGAAATCGCCAAAATCTAAAAAGAGAAATTTTTCAGGGAAAACAAAATATTCGGTCAGCAAGCGATAGCCAATAAATGATTGGTCCGGGTAGGGTAGCAGCCCTTCGTCTTCTTCAAACCCTACTGGCTGAATACAGCTCTTGTTGATAAAAATCGGTTGCGTGTCGTGGTCAGATCTTGCCAGCACAATTTTAAGCGTGTTGTTTAATAATAAATCATAAAGCGGAAAGCTGTGCTGGCTTTGGCCGCGCAGAAAAAACCTGAATTTTCCTGGTTTGTTTTCGCCAAAGCTATACTCCGGGGTGAGGCCTTTGAGTGAGATTCTTAATACAGCTTCTGCACCTTTTACATTATTAGAGCCCGGTGCAATAAAAGGTCTGGCGCTGAGGTAGCCCGCAGAGACCTGAAAGGGATGGATATCTACAGGGTAACAGGTGCTGAATTGACAGCTGTGGCCATGAACCGATTCGGATTCAAGCTGGGTTGACCTTTTAACATGGGCTGTTGCGTCGAGATCATCTTCTGGCCTGAATTGGGCGATGGCCATGGACGGGATTGGGCGAAGATAATGTGGGTACAGCGTGTCTAATAACGCGTCGGTTAATTCAGGAAACTCGTCGTCGAGTTTTTGTTGAATGCGGGCATTTAAGTAGGCGGTACCTGCAAGTAAACGACCAACGAGTGGGTCGTCGACGGTATCGCTGGTCAGTTGTAAGCGGCTAGCAGCGCCAGGGTGCTGGCGGGCAAACTCGGAGGCTGACTCTTGCAGAAAGGCAAATTCTTTTTCGTAGTGGTCGAGTAGTTTATCGCTCATTATCCAACCTCGGAAACGTTCATGCTGTGATTGATCGGGTTTAAGGCAGAGTCAAAAATAATAGTTTCTGGTGCCGGATTGGCGTGCAAGGTTGCTTCAATCCGAAAGCGGATCGCAGGATCTTCTGGGTCGATGGCTTTATCACTAAACACGCTGACGCTTTTTATTCGTGGATCAAAGTTTAAAATGGCCTGCTCTACATCCCTGCAGAAGCGTTGCCGGCTGCTATTTGCGGTCAGATTGACAGTTGAAATATCTGGCAGGCCAAAATTTATCAGTGAACGATGTAAATGTTGATGAGAGTTTTCCGGCGACACACAGCGATAACGTGTGTTGAATAAATGCTCCAGATCGCGTCGTACGCTTTCTCGCAGTTGTTTTAAGACCTGATGCGAGGCTTTTATGGGTGAGTCTTTGGTATGTGAATTAATGTCGCTTAAACGGTCAAGCAGGGGAGCAAGTAATCGTTTGTTTTCATTAATAGCAGCCATATAAATCTCGCTTACAGTACGCCGAAGCCGGACTGGGAAAGTTCGGTGGTTAGTTTTAATTCGGATACCAGTTGGTCAACAATGTAGTGGGGCTTAAGGTGGATAACGCTGTTGTACACGCCAGGTTTGCCGGGTAGCTCACGTACTTTTACCCGAGCTGATTGCAGTGGGTATCGCGATAGGGCGTCCCAATCCAGATCATCACGTCCGGTGGTGTACTGGTTGAGCCAGTTTTGTAGTAGGCGTTCGCATTCAATATCGCTGGTGAAGGAACCTACTTTGTCTCTGATCATTACCTTAATGTAATGGGCAAAGCGAGACGCACAGAGGATTTGCTGCAACATGGCGGCCATACGTGCGTTAGCCGTAACGGACTTAGAATCGTACTGTTTGGGCTTGTGGATCGATGGGCAGCCCTGGAAGCTGGCAAACGGAGTGTCATAGCAATCACACAGGGCCAAAAAACCATGGTCGCTGAGCATTTGCTCCTTGCTGTCGCTAATAATGACGTCGGTCATGGTGTTTTGTGCCACGCCTGCGCTATCGGTACCGAAATCGATACAGGGGAAATCGGTGACTAAGCCACCGCCGATATGGTCGCGAGGAGCGCCGCGAATATGTGAAAACCAGCCGACATCACCAAACTCACGAAGTAGCACAACACCCATGGCATAGCAGGCATTGCCCCACAGGTAACGAGAGCTATTTTTGTAATTTACATCTTCATTGAAGAGTAGGGCATTACCATTCAGGATTTTATTTTGATACGGTTTCCGCATTAATACCTGCGGTAGTGCGATGGCTAAAAAGCGGCTGTCTTCAGTTTCACGCAAGCTGCGCCACGATAGATATTCCTGTTGCCGAAAAATACTATCGAAGTTGATCGGGTTACCCAGGGTTTCAAATTGATCGAGTCCAAATAATTCGGGTGAACCGCCGCAAATAAAGGGGGCAAAGGCCGCTGCGGCAATCTGGGCTAAGCCGCGCAAGGTGCTGACGTCATCGTTAGGATGTTGCGTAGACGGACGGTGGCTTACCTGATAATCACCGAGCAGGACGCCAAAGGGCTCGCCACCAGCAATGCCAAACTCTTGATTATAAATGAGGTTGAATAGCGCGCTATGGTCAAAATCCGCGGCGCGGTCTATATCTTTGCTGATCTCCTTCCAGCTGACGTCCAGGATGCGAATTTTTATTTTGCTATAGTTAGAGGCGGTTGCTACTAATTGACTAATCCCGCGCCAACCAGACTCTAATTGCTGAAATTTTTCATGGTGAAGAATGAGATTAATTTGCTCGTTGATCATTTGATCGAGAAGGCTGATGTATTGCGATAAATAAAGCTTTATTTTTTTTATCCGCTCCACGGGTTGATGATCGAATGCGTTTATCCAGATAATAATTGCCCGCGTAGCATCGTCCTCATTGATAAAGGCGCTGAGTTTATTGTCCAGCCGGTCACAGAAGGATATGTGCCCCAATAAACCAGGGGATAGCGGTTGCTTACCTTCGAAAAGGAAATCTAAATCGGTAGGTATTTGAGGCACGATGTTGAATAGTATCCGTTGATGAGCAGGCGTGATTTGATCGGGGCGTTGCTGCGACCGGCAGCTGGCTTGAATCAAACCTGGCAGCCGGTCGCTATGGCCTATGGCTAAGAACCTGCCGATGGAATATTGGCGACCATTCGCAAGGAGGTGGTTAGTTCTTCCATTTGTAGCCAGGGTTTCAAATAAGCGACTGCACTGAAAGAGCCCGGCGCACCGGGGATCTCCTTGACCGAAATCTGTGCTGCTGCCAATGGGTACTTAGCTTTCATGTCAGCGCTGGCGTCTTCATTACTATTGGTGTAGCCCGCTATCCAGCGGTTTAGCCAAGCTTCGGCCTCTTTGGCCTCAAGAAATGAACCGATTTTGTCTCGCCCCATGACCTTTAAGTAATGGGCAATACGGCCGGTAGCCATAATGTAAGGGAGTCGAGCTGATATGGCGGCATTAGCGGTGGCATCCGGGTCGTCGTAGACCTTGGGACGCTGTGTGGTTTGAGCGCCAAAAAACACGGAGTAATCAGTGTTTTTATAGTGGCATAGTGGCAAGAAGCCGAGGTTGGATAATTCGGCTTCACGCCGATCAGTAATGCCAATTTCAGTAGGGCATTTTTGGTCGGTATCGCCGTCGTCTGATTTGAATATATGTGAAGGTAGACCTTCGACTTTACCACCACCTTCGGCGCCACGGATAGCTGTGCACCAACCGTTTTCGGCAAAGGATTGAGTAAGGGTCGTGCCCATGATGTAGGCGGCATTCATCCAGCAGTATTGATTGTGGTCGACGGCGACAGCCATGCCAGAAGCATCCCGAGGGAATTCTTCATAGTTGAAGGCTTCGACGGGTTTAGTGTTGGCTCCATAAGGCATGCGTGACAGTACTCTGGGCATAACCAGAGAGACAAAGCGGGAGTCTTCGCTATCACGGAAACTTCTGAATTTGATGTATTCCTGCGAACTGAATATTTGGGCTAAATCTCGTGGCTTGGACAGTTCTTCGTAATTATTAAAGCCAAACATTTGTGGTCCAGCTGCGGAAATAAATGGCGCAAATCCGGCGGCGGCTACATTGGACATTTTGCTTAATAGCTCGATGTCTTGTGGGTGGTTGCTGAATTCGTAATCACCAATTAATGCTGCGTAGGGTTCCCCGCCAGCGATGCCAAATTCTTCTTCATAGATTTTTTTAAAAGTCTGGCTTTGGTCAAATTCAACGGCCTTGTCGAGGTCTTTAAAGAGTTCTTTTTTAGTGACGTTCATCATGCGAATTTTCAGCGTGGTGCTGGTTTCGCTATTCATGATCAAATGATTGAGGCCGCGCCATGATCCCTCTAGTTTTTGGAACTTTTCAGCGTGCATGATAGCCGCTAGCTGCTTAGATATCGCCGCATCAATTGCGTCAACAGCAGAGCTGATAGTGTGAGTTAAATTACGATCCCAGCTAACAGTGCCTTTCATAACTTGTTCGGTAAGATTGCCGATTAAGTCGGTGGCAGCGTTGCGCTCGGTTTGTTTAGTGGCACCGATGGCTTGCTCTAGTAAACTTAGCGATTGCTCTGCGGTTTCTGTGCCAGCAGCAACGGCATTAGTTTCTAATTCTGTGCTCATTATTTATCTCCCTGTTCACCGCTAGTGAGCTCTTTAGATATTTCGGTCACTTTGTCTGCGCTTTGTAATACTTCTTCCAGAATGGCCTCTAACTCTTCGGAGCGGTCGGCTTTGCTCAGTAGGTCGCGCAGCTTGTTACGTGCATCCATTAGTTTTTTGAGAGGCTCAACCTGATTAACTACAGAGGTAGGATCGAAATCATCCATGGATTTAAAATCAAGGTTGACGGCCATATCACTACCATCATCGCTGAGGGTGTTGGCTACCTTCATACTGAGTTGGGGATTAATTTTACCCAGTGCTTCATTGAAGTTATCGCGATCAATGTTGATGAATTTTCGCTCTTTTAGTGGTTTTTTTGCGGTGGTGTTATCGCCAGAATAATCACCCATCACCCCCATAACAAAAGGCAGCTCTTTTTTTTCTTCGGCACCATTGGTTTCTACGTCATAGGTAATATGTACGCGCGGCTTGCGTACGCGTTTTAGTTTGTCATGAATACTATCGGCCATGTAATTCTCCCTAATGTATATTGCTGTTGATCGGTAAAAGTTAAATAAAGTGAATTGACTGGCGCTGTTGTTACCAGGCTAATTTGTTGCTTTCTTCTTCGGTTTCCTGGCTCTCGTCCGGGCTTGCTGCGGATGTGCTGGTGGCGGGGAGGGGAGCGACGTAAGAGCGCTTGTCACTGCCGTCAAGTTTCATCCCGGTCAGCTGATTTAGTACCGTGCGCGCACTGTCATCAGGGACTAGCTCCATCATTAACTCGGCAACGCTCATTCGTCCCCAGCCAGTTATGCGCTCTATGGCGGGGGCCAGTGGCGAGTGTGGTTCGTGTACACGAAAATAGGCGGCGACGTCTTGCAGGCATTGGAGTGCAGATTCGCGGTTATTGATGCTGCCGCTGACGATCGAGGCCGATTGGCTTGCCAGGATTTGATTGTTGATAGTGCCGGTATTGTTATCGGGCGTGTCGGCCGAATTGATGTGGGCTAGTTTTACTTTAGTTAAAAAGCGTACTGAACGTAGCACTTCGTCGAGTAGGTCGCTAATATTGCTGCTGGGCGGCGCTTCTTGGCCGCAGTGGCTTACCAACAAATCAATCAGGGTTTTGTATTGGAGGTTGCAGGCTTCCAGATCTTCAATGAGGTCAATATAAAAGCTGGTTGCACCGTTAGTTATCGCCGCTTCAATATTGGCTAAGCTGAAGCCCATTGAATCAAAACGGTTTTGCCTTTTGTCTTCGTCATTTATTTTTTGGGTGTCTCTGGCCTGCTGGTATTGCCAGTAAGAAAATGCGCCATTTCCGGTTTCTGTGGTGATTACGCAATTGCGGATGGGAGTGAGCAAGGTGCCTTCGCCACCATCACCATTGAGACCTGTGAGTGGCGCTAGCTTTGTTTCCAGCCCGTCTTCGTCTGGTAGTGGATAAAGTTGTTCCCAGTAATCGTCGATAATACGGTGGGTTAGTTTGAGACCATCACGTAAGCCGGCAAAACCATAAAATCGGATCAGTGCTTCTATATACCAGCTGAGTACTTCAAGATCTTTGCTGCTGTTTATTAATATTTGTGGGGCGATATTGAGAACGGGTTTCCATAGTGACAGCGTATCGGTATGCTCATCATCGAACAAGTTGGCGCGCTCAGCTGCTCGGGCGCTATTTCTCGCATCTTTGATTGTGTAGTAGTCGGAGTTTGGTGACCTATCTTGGCGAATATCATTTCCCTGCGGCTTTTCGCTGGAAATGGGCTGCGCTAGATTGTCTATATTAATGATGCTGGGTGAGGCCATTGTCTACTTTAGTCCTTTAAATCAACCGCGGCGGGATGATGGGTTGTTATCGTCATTAATTGACGAGCAGTGCTGTTATATATGTCTCAATCAGCTGAGTTAAAAATAGCTTGTTAAACTTTCTCTGTTTAACTTTTATGTGTGTTTTGTTGGTTCTTTATGTTGTAATCCTTGGTAAAAAGCGCTGCTATTTTTTCATTAAAAATGAATGCTTATAGTAAGTTAATAGGCTGGAAGTCGCACTGTGATTTTGTGTGAACCGGTTTGCATTCCCGAGGCATCTCGACTCTGGCACTTATTTAATGTTGCTCTATGTGTTGCCATTGACTATCAATCATCGTGGTAAATTGATTGCTGCTAGGCATGCCCTGGTTTATTAATAGTTGCTGCAATGGTGGTTCGATATAAACACTGGACCACAAACTACTGCTTTCAAACAGCTGTGCTAGCTGCTTATCCAGTTGAGCCGCTAATGCTGACTCCAGATCGTCACTTTGCACCAGGGTGGTTGAGTTCGCTGTATTATTTTTAGGGTTGTTAATGGTTGGTGTTAATAATAATTTATCGCTGATTTGTTCCGCATTGATTCCATTCTGGAGTGCGTCCAGTGCAATATGTTCCAGTGCTTGAAACCATTCGATGTTGTGTTGATAAAAAACACTGGGTGCTGTTTGAGCCGCTATAGGCGATGCAATAGTCAGCGGGAAATAGCGGCCGACGCTATCCACGCTGGGTACCAGGATTCCCGCCCAACTTTGGTGGTCCAGTGCGCCGGGCGTTAATACAAAACGCCAAATAGGGCTGGTAAGATAATGACTGAGCCAATTGTCTGCGAGCCGTTCCTGGCTGCCGGCCATTGAGCGTTGCAGCCAGTCATCCCACTGCCTGATAAATTCTACAGGCAGCTGGCGATCGATAAAGTCACCATGTGCAGGAACTTTTCCATATAAGCCAAGTGTCGGTTGATCCATTTTCTTCACCCCTATAAGCGTTGCGGGCAGCGATAGCTACGCAGCAATTGTGTGTCGAATGGATTGGCCGAGGTTTTGGCGGTCAGCAGGTATTGGGCTTTGCGGCTACCTACCGTAAACGTAGTGTTGTAATTGTTGGCGTTGGCACCCTTGTTGAGTGCGGATGCATCCAGTAAGTGTAGCCATGCCCAGTCGCCGTTGAAATTGTTGCGGTGCATATCACCGTTAAGGTCTTCAAACAGCAGCCTAATACGATTGTCTTCACCGCCAACCCAGCTGGCATTATTGCTGATTTGCGGGCCGTGTGAATAGCTGATTCTGGTATTTGAAAGTTCCAGGGTGAAACGTTTTATACCAGGATCAAGCTTGGTCGGCTTTAGCCGAAAATTAAATGCCATTTGTTCATTGCCATTGGGGTAATAAGCTCGGCGTAGTTGGCGGGCGCGTGATAGTTGTCGCAGGGCATCGGGCGCAAGTTCCAGGCGTCTACCGTCCATAGTTCGCAGCTGCCATTTTCGGGTGTCGATAAAAGGCTGTAGATAATGGCTGAAAAATGTATTTTCGATACCGCTGGGGCTTAAAAATTTATTAAAGTCACTGAGCGGTGTTTCCCGGTCGCTATCGGCATTGAGCGGGTAGCGGTTGGCGAGTGTATCGACGTATTTTTTATAAACCTGCTGGTTCCACTCACTGCTGATATATTGACGTGTTTCCTTAAGCACCACTACCCAGCTATGGTCAGCTATTTGTTCCAGCCAGTGTTGTAATGGTTCGGGACTACGCGCTGCCAATTTATTTATTTTTTGGATGGGCGAATTGCTACTGCCGTTGAATCGCGCTTTGGCAATTTTATAAGAGGCCTCTCCGGGGTTGTCGCTATTGTTAATGTCCGCCATGAATTCTTTTAATTCTTCGATGGCTCTCAACGCATCCTGAATGGCGGCGGGTTTATTTTTTCCTGCTTGGATCAGGCGATGAATATCTCGAAATTCTTTATCGACAACTGTCGGCTTTAATCCTTCCGGCACGATAGTGGATAAAGCATTGCCATCGGTGGCGTTACTGATCAACGGGGATCGCAGTTGAGTATTTTCACTGGTGAGCTCCAGACTGGTCAGCAAGGGTGAATAACTAGGGTCGCTCAGTATGGTTAGTGACTCGGTGGCTGAGCCGAGATCATTAAATGGTGCTATATTGAGTTGCTTGAGAAACTGTTCCCACTGGCGTGCGTAATCGCTGAGATAGGCGCGTTCAATCTCTTTGCTGAGCTCTTTTCTTTCGGCTTCACCGTATTGCACTGTGTCACTGTCACCATAAATCCAGCGATCTTGTTCCAGTTTTTTCAGTAGATCTGAGTTTGCGCTGTAGTCGACTTCGTTAAAACCTTTGCGGGTGTATAAAAAATAGGTGCTAAATAAAGCATCATCGGGCCTGAGGCCAAATACGATTTCGCTGTCGCCGCCTATTTTTTGGTAAAGATCAACGCTAGCTAAGTGATCTCGTTGCAGCTGCTGGTAAAGTCGCTGGGATGTGGGTATCCGGCTTAATTGTTGGCGCGCTTTACTGAGGGTGCGTGCATTGGGTTCGGTGACAGTTAGTGGCTGTGCCAGCAGTGCTTGAAGGTGGCTGAGCAACTGTTGCTGTTGTTCCACTTTGCCTTTGTATTGTTGCTGCCAGTGTTCGCTGGCCCAGTGAGTGATGGCTTGATTATCTTGCCGATGCTGGTCAGATAACATGAGATAAATACCCAGTGTAGAGGGGAGTTCTGTGTCTGTGGCGCTGAGGGTTGATAATTTCCGTTCCATATTGCTGCGAAATGCCGGGAAAAAATAATCGTTGAGATGATGTTGATAGAGTGCTTTGGCTGCGGTATCTACGCGCCCGTCATATAGGCCCAATCCGCTCAGCCAAGGTGACTGATTTTGGTCGTAAATGATACTGGCATGGCGTAGCGGGTTGAGTACGCTTAACGTTGGCACAATGTTTCTGCCGTGGGCTCGGGTGGTGCTGCTCGCTTGTTGGTATTGGTCAATTGCAGCTGAAACCTGGTTCATGAATATTTTGTTTTGGGTGACGGTGCCAGCCCAGACAATAATTGATGACATGAATACCAGGGCCAGAGTGGCAAAGCCAAGCCTTCGCCCCCAGGACAGTAGCGATTCAATTTTGCGGTTGGTGCCCACCAGCTCAGCTTCGGCAAAGATGATGTTATTCATTAGCCGGCTCAGGAAAAAGCTTTTGCCAGAGCCACTTTGAGGCACGGCGACGCTGCGAGGTAAACCAAAGCTTGCGCTGACTGCGGTCATCATTCGGTCGATAGGTGAGCCTTGTTGGGTGGCACTGGAAAAATAAACACCACGCAATAGCGGGGACTCGTTATATTTATTTGCGGCAAAGGTGTGAGCAATAAAATCATGCAGGTTAGTAGATAGTGAATCCATCCGATTGGGGAAACCTTGTATAGATGCTTTGGCATCGATGTTGCGCTCAGCATCGATGCGCCATAACAAGCGCTGGTTCAGCCGCTGAATAAGTTCGCGGTATTGCTGCGAAAATAATTGCGCAGGTTGATTTTTTCCTTCGTCGAGGGGAAAAGTCATTCCCCAGACTTGCTCGCGTTCAGCCTGGGACAGATTGGCAAAAAATTCGCTAAAGCCCGCTACTAAATCCCCTTTGGTAAACATCAGGTAGATGGGTAGATTGATGCTTAATTGTTGTTGCAGCTCGTCGATACGGCTGCGAATGGTGACGGCATGGTGCTTGCGCTGGTCAGCAGTTTGTACCATTAATTCCTGTAGGCTGATGGCGACAATCACGCCATTTAAGGGGCGGCGCGGGCGATATTTTTTTAGTAGCTTTAAAAATCCTGCCCACGCTTTATTATCGACTACACGGTGGCTGTCTTGAGTGGTGTAACGGCCAGCGGTATCGATAAGTACGGCGTCATTGGTAAACCACCAGTCGCAGTGGCGAGTGCCACCAATGCCGCCCAAAGCGCCGCTGCCATGGCTTTCAGCCAAGGGAAAGTTGAGTCCGGAATTGACCAGCGCGGTCGTTTTGCCCGCGCCTGGGGGACCGATAATCATATACCAGGGTAATTGATACAGGGTTTTGCTACTGGAGCCTGTTTTGAAGCGTGATTTTTTTAATACGGCCAATGCTTGCTTGAAGCGATCACTGATAAGTTTGATTTCTTCTGCGCTTCTTTCCTGGTCAGGGTCAGTAGTGTTTTGCTCTTCAGCTTCGAGCTCTTTTACCATGTGGTTGTTTTGCCGTTGCTCAAGCCCCCAGGTCACCAGTGACCAAATCAACCAGATTAGCCAGATCGCGCCGATGATGATGGCCCTGGCAGTAAGTGAAAGGCTGTGGTTATCTGCGCCGAACTTAATGTAGTCAGCACCAAACCATACCAGTGCAGAGAGCGCTAATATTCCGATTATGCCAAGCACCCAGCGATTATTGAGCAGGCTGACAAACTTTCTCATGGATGACTCCAGTCACTATATATTTTTTGGTGTAGGTTGATGGGCGGCTGCATGCTTGATAGGGCTTATTGTTGTCGATGCATGGGCGTTGTTGCGTCGTTGGCGTGTTGTGTTTGTGCTGTTTGCAATAACTGGTTGAGCCGCTCGGTGGTGGGTTCTGTCGACTGATACAGCCATAGCCGGAAGCCCGAAAAAATAAACATCAGCGCCACTAAGACGCAGCTGCTTACTACCCACAGAGGGATGTATTGCATCATTGACCGCTGGCAGGCGACATGGCTTGACCAGTTGGGAGACAGGTCCGGCTGGAATTCGCCACGATAATTCTTAATGGTTTGATAGAGCGAGCTACTGATGTGCTCAAGATTTTCTCGGCCTCGTGGGTCTAGTCTGAATTTACCTTGGAAGCCCAGACTCAGACAGAGGTAAAATAATTCCAGTACATCAAGGTGTTGTGCCGGTGCTTCTAACATTCGCTGTAGTACTGAGAAGAATTTTTCACCACCAGATGTTTCATTGTGAAACTGGCTGAGCAGAGAGTGTTGGCTCCAGCGGCTGCTCGCGCCCCATGGGGCATTCAGGGCTATTTCATCGAGCAGGGCGCATAGCAGGTAGCGAGCGGGTAGCAGTTGCTCGGCGGGTACTTGCTGATTTTTGGCGGCTTGCTCAAATTGCTTTATTTCATTGATCAGCTGACGTTGCAGGCCCTGTGGGTCGTTGTGTTCAAGGGTGGTGCGCAAACGATTACTGACAGTGAGAATATTAGACGCAGCAGTGACGATTGGGTTGAGTCCATCCTGTATCTCAAAGTGCTCAAAACTTGCCGGTGTTATCGCAGCTGATATGGCGGTGTCCTGCTTCTGCATCAGCGGACTCGGAGGGCGGGCGCCAGGATTGGGGATCACCACGGTACGATCTCCGGTGGCCGAGGGGGTGTTTGGTGCCATAAAAATAGTTTTGTCGCTATCATCGCTCATGCTGTTAATTCCTGATTGCCCATAGCTCAAGTACAACACCTGGGTATTCGCCATCCAGATGTACTGCAAAGCCGCCGGAAGCTGCCATCATTTCCCAGTTAGGCCCTGATTTTTCCAGTTCAAAATAGGTGAATCCTGAGTGGTAGGGGATTTGTCGGGGGGCGACGGGTAGTGGGCGCAGGGTTAGGCCCGGTAGCGATGCCCCGATCAGTTCGCGGATTTTTTCAACTCCGGCGACTTTGGCCTGACTGGGGAGCCGATTGCGTAGCAGGTTGCTTTGCATATCGGCTTTGGCTGCCAGTACAAAGGTTGCGCTGCTAATCAGGCTGCGGTCAGTGATAGGGGCCACATAAATACCGTACTTGCGCTCCACCAGCTCCAGGGAAAGTGCGGTTTGTTCTAGGACGGTACTGAGCGATTGCCGCAAAATGGCAATGGCGCTGGCAAAGGTGTCGGCCAAATTATCGTGTTGATATAAGGGGAATTCGGGCGCGCGTTTATTGGTCGAGGTAAAGGTTGAGAGCTCGCCGGCAATTTGGATGAGTTCGGTATAGAGTTTTAACGGGTGTAAGTTCTTTTGCTGTGATAGTTGGATCAGCAAAGGCTCAACCCGGTTGATCACTTGCAGCAGCATATAGTCTGCTACTTCGGCGGAGCCAGCGCGGCCACTGTCTGTTAGTCGGCCGCTGAGTGCATCGCCTCGTTGTTTAAGTAGGGAGGTCAGCTCTTCAAAGTACGCTTTGATAGGTGGAGATATCGAGCAATTAACCAAAGGAGGAATATAGTGTTGATCCAGTGCTGCGGTTTTCAGTGCTGAGTTTTCTTCGATCCGAGTGACGCCGAGCACGGCGTAACCGCTGAGATCTTCGGAGCCCAGTTTTAGGTAGGTTCGCAGTTTGGCAATTTGGATTTGGGCTTCTTCGCCTGAGGCGGTACTGGAGTCGCGTGCTTGATAATTGTAGGCTTGAAAGCGCGCCTGAGGCTGGTCGTCAGTGTCGCGATTGGTTTCCAGTATGCCGCTGCGACGCAAGGGGATACACAGGTATACAGTTTCGTTGTGAATGTTTTCCGGGATGGTTAGTACCGGTGGCAACTCTTCTTTATCGGGAACGCTAAAGGGGGTGCCGTCCGGAAACACGCCGCGGGCGTTGGTAATGGATAACTTGCCCAAATGTAGGGGTTCTTTATCAATATGCAGTTCCGAAAAGCCGAAAAAATAGGGTTCCAAGCCCGCGCAACGGCCTTCTACATAATGTTCCATATAGCGACTTTGTTGTTGAAAATGCTGTGGTCGCAGGAACATGCCCTCTGACCAGACGGTTTTATTACTATCAGACATGAATGGGGTATCCTGAGCGTTAAGTAATGGAGTGTTGGCTGGCTGGGTTACTAGTTGTTCGTACTAATAATCCGCAGCCGTTCGGCTCTGATCAAATGGGTGTTGCTGGCGTGGGGCGTTATCGGCAAAATCAATAGGGCTTGCGCAACGTCGTATTGCACGTAGGCGGCCATAATGCCAATAAAGCGGGTTTCTGGTTTGAGATGAATGATTTCTTCGCGTTTTTCTTCGGGAGAAAACTCCTTAAGTTCAAAGCTTTCAATTAAATCCGAGCCCAAGCGTTCAGCTGGGTTTTCATATAAGCTGAGAAAATCCTCGCGCTTGAATTGGCGATCATCACTTAATGCAAAGACTTTGATCACAATAGGACTGGGCCGGCCATCGCGGTCTGGGTTTAACTCACTGCTGGCACTTATTTTTAGTTTGGCGATAGTGTCAATATCGAGAAATTCCCGGGTGCTGCCGCAGCCGGAAAGTGCCAGTGTTATCAGGGCGATGAAGAAGGTTTGAAGAATTGATGCTGTTTTCATGGGTGCGAATTCATCCTTTTTAATCATGGTTTATTGAGCACAGCAGCGCGCTGTTTCAGTAGAAATTTAGTGTTGATTCATGCTTCGATTAAGCTTTAGTTCTGCCTGTTTGTCTTCGTAGGCCTGGGCAAACGCTTCACCAAATAGCTGGTGATAGCTGGACTCTTGATCGTGCTGTAGCTGTTGGTAGTATTGTTTGTAGTGGTCCCAGGTGTTGGGTTTAAGCTTGTTGATCCAACCCTTTTTATTGTCCCCCAGTTTTTTTTCCAGAGCGTTGGGGTCGAACTGGGACAGCATGCTGTTGAAGGCAATTTTCATTGCATAAAGTACCGCTACCTGATGGTCGGCGACATCTTCAAAACTTTCTTTAACCGCTTGTTCAGGGTTTAAAAACGCATCGCTGCTATTGGCAAACATGGCCTGTAGCGCATCGTCTGCGCCCGCAGAAAACTTCAGCGGATTATTGGCGGAAGTTCTGATAATGGTGCGTGATGCCCGCAATTCATTTTTGATACTGGCGCGCGCCTGTAGCAAGTTGACAAGGTTGCCTGCGGTGTTGCGCACAATGGCGGTGGTGCTTCGTGCCAAGTTGGCTAGCTGCTCTGCGCTTAATCCTTTAAGACCGAGCAGTGCGGCTATTTCATAAGCCTGATTCGGGTTCGGGTTCGGGGTCGGATTGGCGTGGATGTTAGTGTTGTGGCTATGGGCTTGAGTGGTGGCCTCTGCTGCGACGGGGGCTGCTACTGCGACCGGCGCAATATTGGGCATGGCCATTTGGTTTGCAGGGCTATCATCGGCTTCTGATTGCCACCAATTATTCTGCTCATCCTGTGTCGGCTTGTGCGGTAGTGGATCGTCCCATAGCGGCGCTGAGCTATAAACATTATTGTTAAAGCTATTGGCGTTGTTGTCGAGTATGGCGAGCGGGTCTGTGGGTTGTTCTTCCAGCATCGTCGAAATAGGGTTGCCGCCGGTGATGGTTTCGGGGGCTATGCTGGAGCTTCCCCAGGCGTTTAAGGGTTGCGAGCTGGCAGCAGGCTCTAGCCAGCGGTCAAACTCATCAAGTGAATCTGCCGGGGGTGGTGTGGCTGATGAGCGGTTAGTCGTAGTGGGAATGGCGACGGAAAATTGTGTGTTATCCAAAAAGCCCACAGTTTCCAAGCCGGCAGGTAGTAGTGGTTTATGGGTGATTTCAATGCTGAATTGATAGTCACCGATACGGATGATGTCGCCGCTGTTGATCAGTTGCTGATTGCCCTTGCCCACAGCTACTGTACTGTTATTTAGGTAAGTGCCATTGGTACTATTGTCGATCAGTATGGCCCTGTCTGCCTGAGAGGTGAAGGTAGCGTGGTTGGACGAAATAGCCTTGGTGGTGTCGACGAGCACCACATCGCAGTTACTGCCTCGGCCGATGGTGTGGCCGTCACTTAATATGTTTTGCTGTCCGACGATGGGGCAGCTTTCCGGCGCTTTGATGACTGTCAGTTTGATATTCATGAGTAGCTAGAGGGCCTTTGTCCGGTTTCTAATATTCATATTTTGTGCATCCGTTGCTTCTTACTTGGTCGACTTGCTTGTAATGGTTTGCTGATGAGTCAATCTCCGCCAAACTCAACGATAGTGACAGTGATGTTGTCGTTACCTCCTTGCTTGTTGGCGGCTTCGATCAAGCGATGACAGCTTTGTGCGGGAGGTAGCCCTCGGCCCAGCTCGGTTTCGAGGGCCTGAAGATCGAGGTATTCAGTCAGGCCGTCGCTGCAAAGCAGTATCAGGCCAGAGCCCTCGAGCTCTATGGGTGAGAAATTAATCGTAAAATTTTGATTGATGCCCACGGCTTGAGTGAGTTGGTTGCGAATATTGCTGGACCGAGCCATTTCTGCTGTCAGGGCACCACTATCGATAAGATCCTGTACCACAGAGTGGTCCTTGCTGACTTGCTGAAGTTTGTTGTGGCTGTAGAGATAAGCTCTGGAGTCGCCGACGTTGGCGATGAGCAGGTGTTTGTTGCAAATGACGGCGACCACCAGCGTGGTCCCCATGTCGGCTAAGTTGCGGTGTTGTTGTTTGTAATGCAATAGTTGGTTGTTGGCGTGGTGGATGGCTGATTCAAGGTGTAATTGCAGCTGGGGAAATATGCTTTCATAGGACTTAACTAGCGACAGGCTGGTTTTGAGATGGCCTGACACTGCCGTTGCGGCTAGCTCACTGGCGACTGCGCCGCCGGTATGGCCACCCATGCCGTCGGCAACCACAGTAAAAACAAAGTTGTTTTCGGGGCTGTGGATATTAACAAAGAAATCTTCGTTTTCTTTGCGGACCTGACCGATGTCGGTATAGCCGGTTTGATTGATGTTGAGAAAGTTAGGCGTGCCTGCCATCGCTCATAGTCCATTATTGCTGTTGTCGTTGGGCTGGTCTGCCGCGCATCGAGCGGTATTGTATTGTGCTGAAAAAGCGTAACACCGAAGTTTCAGGCTTTACTGGTGATCTACTTAGCACTTCGAGATCATCTTGCCAGCAAGGTTATTACTTGGCAATGATGACAGGCTTCGTGTTTTTGAGGGAGCAATGCGCGTCACAAAAGTGAAAATTTCAGCCGTTAAATTATTGGCTTTTACCCATTATGTGTTGAAATTGGCGTTTGCCTTGCTTTGCAATAGTTGTTTTGTCGATTTGGACTAGTATTGGTTACTGGTATTGTCTGGCGGGTCTGTGTGGAATGCCGCTTGATGTCATTGTAGGACGGGGGCTTGGTCCGCTGGTTAGCCGTCGATTCAATGAGCTCCGAGGCTGTTTGCGGCCCTGATGGCGTGTGGTCTTAAGTGGGGGCTCTTCGGGGCTGACACTGATTTTTTATTGAGGTTGTGATTCGCTATTTAAACCCGCTAAAATGGTTGATTTTTTATCCGCCAGAGGCAGGTATAGGGGTGTTGCAATTTTATCTGTAGCTGGATCTAAATATAAGAAGTGGGTTTATAGATAATGTCTGATGACCACAATGACAAAACTGTGCTTAGTAGCGGCAATCCTTTGCTTGATAACGGTGATGATACGACGGGGGGCAGTAGTTATTCGCAACCAACTAATATTCGTTCCAGTATAAATAATGACGACGACGGGGGTGAGACTGAGTCAGATAAAACCGTTGTTGTAGCGGTTGGTTTGTCAAGTAGCAATGATGCGACGGTGATTATCGGTGCTAATGACGCTGCCAAAACTGGTTCGCCAACACTGACCCTGGGTAATACCAAGGTCATTAATAATCGTTTTGAGTTGTTAGATGTTTTGGGCTCCGGTGGCATGGGGGTGGTGTTCAAAGCACTGGATAGGCGCAAAGTCGAAGCAAAAGACCGTGATCCTTACGTCGCCATCAAGCTCCTTAACGATGATTTTAAAGCCCACCCTCATTCAGTAATTTCTCTGCAACGGGAGGCTCGTCGCTCACAAAAACTTGCCCATCCCAATATTGTTAATGTGCATGACTTTGATCGCGATGGCGATCAGGTTTATATGACCATGGAGTGTTTGCAAGGGCAGCCGCTCGATGAGTTGCTTAAGGCAAATGGTAAGAAACCGTTAGCCATGGATATCGCCCATCGCATTGTTAAAGATATGTGCGCGGCGATGATTCACGCCCATAACAACAATATAGCTCATTCGGATTTTAAGCCGGGCAATATATTCGTGACTGATGCCGGTGAGGCCAAGGTACTCGATTTTGGTATCGCCCGTGCAGTGACATCGGGTATTGGTACGGGTGACAGTGATAATGACGGTGGTAGTGAGCATACCTTATTTGATCCTGGTAGCTTAGGTGCTTTGACCCCAGCTTACGCCAGCCGTGAAATGCTGACGGGTAAACTGCCAGAGGTAGGTGATGATGTTTATGCAGTCGGCTGTGTAACTTATGAATTATTTACCGGCCACCACCCCTTTAACAAGAAAAATGCGGTAGAAGCTAAAAAGTTGGGTTTGAAACCAGCGAGAATCAAGTCACTGACTGCTCGTCAGTGGCGAGCGCTGCGTAAAGCTTTAGCCTTTAAACGCGACGATCGCTATGCCTCGGCGGGTGATTTTTGGGATGATTTTGATCGCCATGTTAGCCCAATGTGGTGGGTGGCAGGTTTTGTGCTACTTATCGTGGGTGCCGCAGTGTTGTGGTCGGTGGAGCAAAACTCACGGTTGGAAGGGTTAAATGAAGAAGCTATTCGTTTGCAGGCCGACCAAGACAATGCCTATAGCAATTTGCAGGCCTGGATAAAGCGCCAGCCAGTGAGTGAGGTTGAGCTCGATTTACGTGAAGCCTACAACATTTACCAGCGTTTGGCTCCCGCTGACGATGATAAGTTACGGGCAGCGAAGGATGAAGTGGTAGCACTTTATCTGGATGAGGCTGAGGCGATGCGAGCCAAAGAGCTATTTGATGAGGCTGATGAGAGGCTTGCGGGTGCAGCTAGCTGGGATGCCACGATCAGTGCGAGTGAACGTTATCAAACCCTCGCTGCACATATTGCTGGCGATAGAGAGGCTGAGCGTTTACGGCTGATAGCAGAGCAGCGAGCTAGAGAGGAGGCGATGCTTTTAGCACAAGAACAGGAAGCGGCGGCTGAACGGGCGCGCTTAGCCAGAGAGGCTAGTGCTCAGGCAAGGGCGGCAGCACAGCAGCGAGAGGATGAGTATCAGCATACACTGGCTACAGTTGAGGGGGTGCTATCCTGCAAGACGATACCCAACTTTACAGCTTTACAGCAGCAATTAAACACCTTAAAAAAGCTAGACAATACGCGTTATCAGCAAAAAGTACCCTTATTTACAGAGGCCATGGCGATCTGTGTTAAGCGTATTGGCACCAGCAATCCAGCTGCCGGTAAAGCGACACAATCATCAGCGATGACTGTGTTTCCCGGTAGTCAGGTGTTGGGAGATTTAGTTATTGACGCCTGTGCCAGCACGAAACTGGCGCCGGGTAGTGGTCGGCGCGATGCCAAATATTGCTATGACCAACTTCCCGGAGGGGTGAGCGGCCCTAGAATGGTCGTTGTACCAGGAGTCGACGGGGGCGAGTCTTACGCTATCGGCCGCTATGAAGTTTCAGCCAAGGAGTTCGGCGTTTTTTGTCAGGCGGCTAACGATTGCAAGGGTGTTCCCGATACCAGTAGCGATTTGCCCGTCAGAGGTTTGTCTGTCGATCAGGCCAAGGCTTATGCTGCCTGGTTGAGCAAAGAAAGTGGTTTTGAGTATCGTTTGCCTACCTATGCCGAGTGGATTAATGCAGCACGTTCAACCGGCAGGGATAAAAATCTGGATCCCAATTGTACAGTTAAGCGGCTTAATGGCACGCGGTCTGGTGAGGAGCTACGGGTCGCGGGTGGCAATTTTAACGATTGGGGTTTGTATAATGTGGTAGGTAATGTTGATGAGTGGGCTGTCGATGAGGGTGACGTTTTGGTGGTTGCCGGCGGCCGACATACAGACCGGCTGGCCGATCAGGATTGTAGCCTGGCGTCAAAAAAAGCCAGCAATGGGGAGGTCAGTAATGCTACTGGTTTCAGATTGATGAGAGCAATTAAGCGCTGAGCCTTATTTGCTTGAGCCAATGTCTAGGCATTGGCGTATGTATTAATATGGTGAAGTAATCTTTTTTGAAACTCGACCTGCCGACCGGCGATTACCGGTGAGCAGACTTAGGATTGACGGGTAATAAACTTAATGCAATGGATAGTAGGCTTACTTCTTTTAATAATGATTGGTGGTGTCGAGGCTCAGATTGATGATCGAGGCTATCCGATAAGCCCGCCTGCGTCGGGTGTTGGTGAGTTTTCCTTTGAAAAGGAATCTTACCTTGCTGCTGACGTCGACATCCCAGCAGTTAATAAGCGTGATGAAGGCCCGAGCATTGAAGTTACCGAGTTCCAGTTTCAGCATATTCCCGAGTTTCCCGAACTAGGTATCACCCGTCGGTCGGTGACAACCTTGGCCGAAGATCTGCGCCAGCAATACACACAAAAGCCTCACCAGCTCAATAGCGGCTATACCGAACAAGAATTACAAGCAATTGCCGATATCTTACCGAGGCCGGAAACTGAAGATATACAGCTAGTCTACAGCATTGATGAGTTGGAGCAGGTGGCTGATTATATTGTTTCGATCAGCGATGGTGAAACTATAGGTGGTTTACGCCAGTATGAAGTTAAAGGTTTGGTCAATCTGCTAACCGCTCAGCAACAGGCGCAAGGTCAGTATGAAGTCGAATATCTGAAACAGTTAAACTCGATCAGGCTCGATGAGCTGATTAGATTGGTAAAACGGCAGCGTGCCGAGCGCGGGATCAACTTTTATGAGCTAGAAGATATCGCCAATAAAATCTCAGCCTTCTATCGCAGCAAAGGTATTTTTTTGGCACGGGCTTATATTCCAGAGCAGCAGGTCGAAGGTGGCATTGTAACGTTCAATATTCTTGAGGGAGTATTGGGTGAAGTTACGGTCGCGAATAATAAAAAATATTCGACTAAAAGAATTTCTGCCCCTTTTAAACAATTAATAGGGCAAGCGGCTAAAAGCGATGAAATCGAAGAAGGACTTTACTTAGTTAACGACTTTCCAGGTTTGGTGGTGCGGGGCGCTTTGTCGGGGGGCAGTAAAATTGGTGAAACATCGATGAATTTAAATGTCGTTGAAGAAAAGCCCTGGCGGGTTAGCGTGACTGCAGATAACCATGGCTCGGTATTTACAGGTGATAATCGCGTGCTGACTATGGTGGATTTTTTTAACCCGCTGGGTTATGGCGATATATTGACGGTTGGTTATTTGAAGTCCTGGTCGCCGCTGAATTCTGATGTGGCAATTTTTCAATATCGTGCACCAGTCTGGGATGGGCGTACTCATGCTTATGTATCTGCCGATGTGAATGAGTTTATGGTCGATGGTAACGGCGATAGCAATATCGATGACTTAAATATTGAAGGTAAGAATACTAATTATACCGTCGGTATAGATCGGCAATTTAAACGTTTGCCCGCGTTTAGTTTAAGTGCTGGTTTTGCCTTGACTGAAAAAGAAACCGAAATCGATGCTGTCATACCGATTCCTAATACCGGAAGCAAGGTGCAGGGCGTGGAGCTTAATCTTTCATTGAACAATCTCAGTAAACGTTTTGAATTGATGAATATGATGATGGCTTCTGTGCAGTATGGGGAGTTTAAATCAGGCGTTAATGAATTTGTGGGGCAGGATGAGGTTTTTTATAAATTTGCGCTCGATTGGTCGGCGTTAAAACTAGTTAACTTACCATTTTCTCGTTATCAATCGTATATTTTAGCAAAAAGTAAGTGGCGCTATAGCGAGTCGGAACTGCCGGCGTTTGAGCAATTACCCCTGGGCGGCGCTGATGCGGTGAGAGCATTTACCGTGAGCGAGTTCTCCGCCGACCAAGCAGTTTATTTGGGTGTGGAGTGGTATGTCGATGTGCCAATCATCTGGTTTTCTGATAGCTTCGATGACAAGTTAAAAGTAGCGCTTTTTGCAGATGGCGCTTATGGCGTTTCTAATATTGATGTTAACGGGGTGAATGATAGCTGGGCAAATTTAGCAGGAGCTGGCGTGCTATTTAAACTCTCTTGGCGTGACAGGCTGAGTACACAAATTAGTTTCTCTAAGCCTGTGGGCAGTAAGTCTAGTTTGGATGGTCTGGGTGATGATGCAGATTCAATACAAACCTACGTGGAATTTTCATTTGCTTATGACTGATAAGTGTGGAAAGTGAAAATTATCCAGTAGCGGAAGGGATGCAGTGTTAATGGACAGGGTAGCGGCAAGCAAGCTGACAACGAGCAATAAAATGAAAACATCTGATAAAAATAGTGGGCTAGCAGGCAACAAAAAGACTATGGTTTTTATGTTGTGCATTAGTCATGCTCTCGCACCGCTGGTATTGGCTGCTCCGGCAGGGGGAAACATTGTTGGTGGCAATGGTGCAATTGGCGTCAATGGTGTCACTACCAGCATTGATCAGTTGACAGATCGCCTTGCTATTGATTGGCAGAGTTTTGATCTTAGCGCAGATGAAATTGTCCGTTTTAATCAACCTAATCAAAACGCTATTGCCCTCAATCGTATATTAAGTAATAACCCCAGCAAAATAATGGGGCTTATTGAAGCCAATGGCCGCGTAATCCTCTCCAACCCCTCCGGTATCTTATTTACTGAATCGTCCCGTGTGAATGTTAATGCCTTGGTTGCCAGCGGCTTAGATATAGCAGCAGCTGATTTTATGGCGGGCAATTTATTATTTAAGTCTGTTGACGGTCTGTCGGGTTCGGTTATTAACCGAGGATTGATTAGTGCTGCTACCGGTGTGTCATTACTAGGTAATACCGTGAATAACGAAGGTTCCAGTGCATTGATTCAGGCCGAGTTGGTTTTGATAAATGCTGCGTCTGAGGCGTTATTAACCTTCGATACGGGCGGGCTGTTAGGCGTTAAAGTTAATAAAGAAGTGATGCAAAACAGTTTGGGCATGGAGTCAGCAGTTTCTAATAGCGGTAGCATTATTGCGGGCAATGTTTTAGTTGAAGCGGATGTTGCTGCAGGCTTGTTTGAAAAGGCTGTTAATAATACTGGATTAATTCAAGCGGCAGGGATTGATACTTCTGGCGGTGTTATTCGTTTGTCCGGTCGAGGTGGTGATACTTTTCATAGCGGTACCTTGGATGTTGGTTCGGAGCAGGGTAAAGGCGGTCGTGTTGTTGTTGAGGGCGATCGAATTGCTTTGACAGGAAATGCATTAATAGATGCTGCGGGTGCTACTGGCGGTGGGGATATTTTGGTTGGAGGCGATTACCAGGGGGGGGGTGATACTCTTACGTCTCAAACGACAAATATTGACGCTGGTGCCGTAATTAATGCGAATGCTACCGATCAAGGTGATGGCGGTAAAGTTATTATCTGGTCTGATGGAACAACTGAGTCGAGAGGTCAGGTAAGTGCCAGAGGGGGAGAGCGTAGTGGTAATGGTGGCTTTATCGAGATATCTGGTAAGCAGCATGTGCTTATCCAGGGTCATCCTGATTTAAGGTCAGCTAATGGTATTGCAGGAACATTATTAATCGACCCCGGTACCGTCACGATTACGCGTGATGATACAAATACTGTCGGTGGCGTGGATGTTTTTAGTGATAGTTGGATTAATACGCAGTTGTCGAGTGGTAATGTTGAGATTTTGACGAGTAGTGCTACCTCTGGAGATGAGGACATAGTATTTAATCCTGATGTTTCTATTGATTGGAGTACTGCAAACTCATTAACCCTAACGGCAGGGGCAGACATTATCTTCGATGCGAGCGTATCGATTACTAATAATAATGCGGGTGGTTCGCTTGCTTTAAACTTTGGTCAAAGTACAGCTGGCGCTTTAAATTTTGCGGGAGCAAGTTTTACAGATATTTCGGTCGTAATAGTGGCAGGGGATGTTGGAAACGATACCATCATAGGTGGTTCAAATTATCAGGTAACAGGTGCTAACAGTGGTAGCGTTGATGGGTTTGGTTTTACCAAGGTTGAAAATTTAACGGGGTTAGCGGGTAGTAGTGACAGTTTTACCTTCAGTGGCGCGGGTGAGTTGACCGGCGTGATCGATGGTGTAAGTGGTATTGATACAGCAGATTATTCGGCAGTTACAACAGGCAGTAAAAGTATCACCCTCAGCCAGTTAGCAAATATTGATACAGTGACGGGCGGAGATTTAGCTGCGAGCAGTGATTTCAGTTTGATCGGAGGTAATAGCTTTGCCATCACCGGTGCCAATGACGGTATGGTGGATGGGGTGACCTTTACTGATTGGGGTAATTTAATTGGAGCTGAAAATTCAGACGATAGTTTTGTATTCAGTGGTGGCGGCGCATTGTCGGGCAACATCGATGGCGGTGAGGGTGTAGAAATTAATGGCGATACTATCAGTGGTCAAGCAGCCTATCTTATTAATACTCCTGGTGGTGGTAGTAGCGAGTCAATCGGTGGCGCGTTCAGTAATATTGAAAATCTTACCGGCACGATTAATGACGATGCTTTTGTATTTGTTGCGACAGGAAGCTTATCCGGGGTGATTGATGGTGCGGGTGGTACGGATAATCGTGCAGATTATTCCGCGCTGGCTTCCGCTACAGCGAATTTAGCCAACATCAACAATATACAAAGCCTGACGGGTGGGGGTAGTGGTTTTACCTTGGCCGGGGGCACAGCCTATACCATCACTGGGGCGAATACGGGTACGGTCGATGGCATTGCTTTCACTGATTGGGCCAATTTGACAGGTAGTACTGCTAGTGACAGTTTTACCTTCGATGCGACGGGCACATTATCCGGCCTTATTGATGGCGTCGCCGGTGCTGCTGATGAGATCAACTACTCGGCTTTGGCCAATAAAGCGCTGGATATCACCAGCCTGACCAATATTGAC
>JBAYQJ010000027.1:0-54141 GCA_041677245.1 Spongiibacteraceae bacterium
CCTTCCATGCTATAGGTTCATCCTGAACCCATTAACACTATAAAAGCGTTGTTGTGAATTGCAACGGTTGATTGTTCATTATGTGCGCGGTGTTGTACAGCCTGTGGGTGGTTCGGCGCTTACACATGAATTGGCCGAATCCTTGGGTAACGGCATAAAGCAACAACCAACGGAGTGGAAATTGGGGCCTAGGTACAAACCATACAAACGGTAAACTTGAGAACAAAAAACGTCCAGCTCCTAGCTGAATGGGAGTTAAATCTTGCAGTGCATAGATCATCGGAACAAAATTCAGTCCCCAAAAAACTATAACAACGATAATAATGAGTAAATCTCTAGGAAGAATAGAGTTTGAAGGATGCATTAGTGTGCTCTCGTAAAAATAACTATTGAAAGACCGACCAGTCGATTATTTTAATATCGAGGCTGCAATCTGTTGGCTTACAAATAATTGGCAGAAGTAATATAAATACAACTTATGTATTCTAGGCATATAGTTATTTTTATAAAATCATAAGGTCACTAGGGCCGCGCGTTACTTTTTATCTGAATGTGTAGTTTCATTTTAGATAATCATACTTTTGATGAGGCGATCTGTAGCCCTTTCTGAGTGTAGTCTCAAATACGGCCTGCTTTCGCAGGAACATCTTTGTAATCTGTTAATGGTGATTGACCATTGATGCCTTTTATTCGGTAGGTAATACAGGGAAGAATTAGCAGATGTATGAAAGAATACCACTCCACGCCAAAAATACAACGTTGGTGTTGTATTTTTGGCGTGGAGTGGTATTCTATCTACCAATAAAACTTTGTGCCAGGATGTTATGTGCAGGCAAAGTTAATAATAACGGTAATGCTCTAAATTAAGAAAACAAACCCACTAGGAGCTTGGTGATGGCTAAACTTACATTTATTTCAGCGCAAAATGAACAGCGTGTTATTGAGGTAAAGGGGGGGGTTTCTGTTCAGGATGCGGCTATTCAAAATGATGTGGATGGTATTAATGCGGATTGCGGCGGCGGTTGCTCTTGTGGTACTTGTCATGTTTTTGTTGCAGAAGAGTGGCGAGAAAAGGTAGGTTTGCCGAATAGTCTTGAGGCCTCTATGTTGGAAGTAATCGCTGGCTCAAATGAATGCTCAAGACTTTCCTGCCAAATTAAAATGTCTGATGAGCTAGATGGTTTAGTGGTCACAACCCCTGAGTTTCAAGAGGGGTGTTAAGATGAATTTCTAGTATTTAAAGACTAAATAATTAGTGTTTGAAGTAGTGAATAAAGAGTAAAAATAAATCTAGTGAGGTTATCGAGATGAAAAAACAACAACCGCTTTACCCATTGGTCGAAAAGCCTGGACATATACCTCAAAATTTGGTGGTTGATTTTGATATTTATAACCCGCCAAATCTTGAAAATGGTTTTCACGAAGCATGGAAAACCTTACATGATGAAGGTATGCCGGAAATTTTATGGACACCTTATAACGGTGGCCATTGGATTGTTTCTCGTACCTCAGAAATGACAGAAGTACTCAATCAATTTGAAACATTTTCATCGCGTGTAATTATTGTTCCCAAGGAGGTAGGTGAAAATTACCATATTTTACCTACGCATTTAAGTCCGCCAGAACACCGTCCTTATCGCTTACTATTAAACACCGGTCTATCACCTAAACGTATTCAGAGTCTTAAAGGTGAAATAGAAAGTTTAATTAATAAGTTGGTTGAGGGGGTGCGTGCCAAGGGTGAATGTTGTTTTACTACGGAAATAGCTGAGCCTTTTCCTACAGCTATCATCATGTTAATTTTGGGCTTGCCTGTTGAGGATGGGCCATATTTAAAGAAATTCGCTGATCAAATTATGCGTCCAGATGGCTCAATGACACTCCCTGAGGCAGAAGGAAAAATTATTGAATATTTACGACCTTTTATTGAAGCGCGGCGAGATAATCCCGTGGATGACATGATCAGTGGTTTGGTTAATGGGAAAATAAATGGCGAATCACTACCTGATGACGAGGCATTTCAGTTGTGTGTTGAAGTGGTGATTGCTGGTCTCGATACTGTAGTTAATTTCTTGAATTTTATCATGTTATTTTTGGCTGAGTACCCTGAACAGCGCCGACGCTTGGTTGATGATCCTTCGTTAATTCCTGCTGCTGCTGATGAATTTGTCCGCCGCTACGGTTTGGTAGTGGTTGGCCGGTATGTTGAACATGATATTAAATTTCATGGTATTGATATAAAAGAGGGAGAGATGATTATCTGTCCTACGTTTATTTCTGGTATTGATGAGCAGATTAACCCGGATCCAATGCGGGTTGAATTTGATCGAGATAATGTGTCTCATACCACTTTTGGTGCTGGTCCTCATAGATGTGCGGGTGCCCCTTTGGCCCGAGTTGAATTGATTGCAGCCATGCAAGCCTGGTTGTCACGCATTCCTGATTTCGAGGTTAAAGTTGGCACCAAGCCCACTTTTAAAGCGGGCACGGTTGGTAGTATGGAAAACTTGTATTTGACTTGGGATGTTGGTTCGACGACTGCGATACCCGCTTAACTTTTTCTTTCTAGGTACTCTTAGCTCTATCCTCCCGGGTAGGGCTTTTTTTCAATTATTTTCTAGCCTTCCTCATAAGTTATAGCTCCCGCACAATTGAACATCAAATATTATTGATACAAATCAATCTTTATTAAGTAGATCGTCAGTACAATATTTTTTCAACACTAATGTTGTATTTTTATACATCTAATAAATATAAATATTGATAAAGAGGTATGCCAAGATGACTGTATCTACTCAGGCCACAACTCACTTAAACCCCAAATGTATTCAGCCTTCACATGTACCTGATGAGTTGGTTGTTGATTTTGATATATACAACCCGCCCAATCTCCAGCAGGGTTTTCATCAGGCTTGGAAAACACTGCATGCGCAAGGTGTACCTGACATAGTTTGGACGCCTTACAATGGCGGTCACTGGTTAACCTGTCGATTTAAAGTGATGGAGGATGTATTGAGTCAGTATGAGACCTTTTCCTCAAGAATTATTCTGGTTCCTAAAGAGAGGGGCGACGAGTACCATATTTTACCCACTCACCTCAGTCCGCCAGAGCACCGTCCTTACCGAGCCTTGCTTAATTCGGGTTTGTCCCCGAAAAAAATTAACGCAATGAAACCCGAAATAGAGCGGACTATTGCTGGTTTGATTGAGGGTGTTCGTGAGCGTGGTGAGTGCTGTTTTACCTCCGAAATCGCCGCGCCATTTCCTACCCGTATCATTATGTTGATTTTGGGTTTGCCACCTGAAGATGGCCCTTATTTAAAGGAGTATGCTGATCAGGTAATGCGGCCTGATGGAACGATGACGGTTAAGGAAGCGGAAGCTAAAATTTTGGAATACTTAACGCCTGTGATCAAGGATCGCCGTGAAACCCCTCGGGACGATATGATCAGTTGTTTGGTGAATGGCACTATCAATGGCGAGCCGTTGCCAGATGATCATGCTTATCAGTTATGTGTCGAGGTGATTGTTGCGGGGCTCGATACGATTGTGAATTTTATGAACTTCGCTATGTTATATTTGGCTGAGCACCCCGAGCAGCGTAAGTTACTTACTCAAAACCCTGAGCTGATTCCCGCCGCAACAGATGAATTTGTTCGCCGTTATGGCTTGGTGGTAGTGGGACGCTACGTGGAGCAGGATGTGTCGTTCCATGGCGTGGATATGAAGGCCGGTGAAATGGTTATTAATGCAACTTTTTTGCCTGCGTTAGATGAGCGCATCAACCCCGACCCAATGACGGTTGATTTTGATAGGTCGAACGTTGAGCACACGACTTTTGGTGCAGGCCCCCATCGCTGTGCAGGTGCGCCTTTAGCTCGAGTTGAAATTATTGCTGCTCTGCAGGCTTGGCTTGCAAGAATACCCGATTTTGAAGTTAAGCAAGGTGCAACGCCAAACTACAAGGCGGGGACGGTAGGGAGTATGGAGGATCTTTATTTGGTGTGGGATCCGAAGGCTACTACGTCAATCGAGCCTTCTGCTGCTTAGCGTCATCTGTAAGAGCATCGTTAATCTAAAACCGGCAGCTTAATAGTTGCCGGTTTTAGCGTTGGGATCTAGGCGTATGTTTGCTAACAGCTTTATGATTTTAAGCTTTACTTTGTTCGCCTAGCGCATCTTGTTGGCTAACAACAGGCCGATCTTCAAGAGTGCCCCGCATGAGCGTGGCTGTTTCGGCTGGTTCGCCGTAGTGACGCAGAAAAATATGATCTTCGGCTACGGATGTGATCTCACCGACAAACGGTGTTTCTCCAAAGGCGTCTGGAACACGGTAGCTGATAATGTCGCCGACCTTAAATGTGCTGGCATCAAAATTAAATTGAAAAGGGCAGTCTTCACCACCTGATCCTATACCAATCATAAGCTTACCTCTTTAGTGGTTAGATGGGATATCCAGACCGGATAGCAATTTTTTAAACAGTGTAGGTGTTTCTGCCAAGGCACGCGCAGCATCATTTAAGTGAGTACACCCATGAACTTTGCGTAAATTTCTTGAGACTTCTTCTCGTAATTCTACGGCTGAAACTCCCACCAGTCGTTGCAGGTTGGCGACGGCCGCCGGACATTCTGGGAATGGAAGAATATGTGGTATGGCTTTAATCGATTGTAGTTTGTGCTCGTTGCGGTCAAAGGTGGCAACGACAGTGTATTCATGGACGGCTTTGCGGCCTCCTGCTTCTGTCGATGCGCTGTCCTGAAACGTGCTTTCGACATAAATGTCGCTGCTGTCCAGCCATAGATCGATCCTTCTGGCTCGGCGGAAGGAGGCCTTATCGCCTTCTTGATTCGGCGGTAGCGCATGCCAGCCTTCTGGATCTTGTGGATGGGCCAAAGGGATGACATCCGCAGCCATGATGGCTTGATAGGTACCATCGGTATGTAGAGCGCTGGAGTTGGGGCTAAATCCGGTGCATACGCCCTCCATTTTCGACAGGCTCTCAATGCGCTGGGCTCTTGCCTCTGGCTCAAAGCTTTCTTTGCGTGAAGCCCAGGCCCAATCGGCAGCTACCATACAGCCGGTAACATCATTTAGTATCTGGTAAAGGGGGGCGCCAGCAGTTCTCTGATCGAATAGTAGCGTGTTAAGCATGCTGCGCAACTCTCCTAGGGCGTTAACCCCTGCTAGTTTTTGCAGTATTGCCAGTGCGGGAGTGCTACGAATACGCTGGATATTTTTTTGGTGATCTAGTTCAAGATAGAGTTCATCGAAGCTGAGTTCAATCGGGGTGTTGCTTTTGTCTGGGGTGATGCTATCTCGTCCGAGGCCTTGTATTTCGACGCCACCAGTGCGGCCTGTCGGCCAAGTGACATCGATTGAGGTGGTACGCCGAAATGAGTTTGGCTTCCTTAGAGGGCTGTGCCCTCTTGGATTGGGTAATTGATAGCTGGTAGCCGACATCGATGTTTATCCTAAGTTACTTCAAATAGGCCCGCAGCCCCCATGCCTCCGCCGACACACATACTGATGACGACGTATTTGACGCCGCGCCGCTTACCTTCGATTAAGGCATGGCCCACCATACGTGAACCAGTCATGCCATAGGGGTGGCCAATAGAAATACTGCCGCCATTCACGTTATAAATATCAGGGTCAATGCCTAGTTGGTCTCGACAGTAGAGCGCTTGGCAGGCAAAGGCCTCATTGAGTTCCCACAGGCCGATATCATTAATAGATAGACCCTGTTTTTTAAGTAGTTTGGGGATGGCATAAACGGGGCCTATACCCATTTCTTCCGGTGAGTTACCGCATACCATCATACCTCTATAAATGCCAAGGGGTTCAATATTACGCTGTTCAGCCAGTTTTCCGTTCATGATTACACAGGCTGATGCACCATCGGATAATTGGCTGGCATTCCCCGCAGTTACTGCACCGCCTTCAATCACGGGGTTGAGCGTTGATAGGCTCTCGAGGGTAGTAGAGGGGCGATTACTTTCATCCTGGCTTAGGGTGACTTGTTGCAGGGAGGTCTCTCCAGTGGTTTTGTCGGTCACTTTTTTTTGAGTGGTTATAGCCACAATCTCATCATCAAAGTGTCCCGCCAGCTGTGCTGCTACCGTTCTTTGCTGGGAGAGTAGGGCAAATTGATCTTGGGATTCACGGCTGATGTTATATTTTTTAATCACATACTCAGCGGTTTGCAGCATGGGCATATAAGCGTGGGGAGCATTGGCTATCACTTGCGCATCGTGGCATTGATTGGCCCAATCAAAATAACGCTGCTGGATTTCAGAAATATTCTCCTGCCCCCCGGCGACTACAATATCCATGCCGTCATACATGACTTGTTTTGCAGCGGTAGCTATAGCCATTAATCCGGAGGAGCATTGTCGATCGATGGTTTGTCCCGGTACCGTATTTGGAAGGCCTGCGGCCAGTAGGCTAAGGCGGCCAATATTGGAGCTGGCGCTACCGGCACACAATGTGGTTCCTATGACCACGTCGTCAATTTCCTCGGGTGCGATGGCTGCTCTATCCACGGCATGATGAATAGCATGCCCCATTAAGCTAGGGGATTGTGTATTGTTGAAGGCACCCCGAAAAGCTTTGCCGATGGGGGTTCTTGCGGTAGAAACAATCACTGCGTCTTTCATATTTTTTCCTTTGTAGCCAGAGTTATAGAGCGCTCTGCTATATCAAATCGGGCTCTCGCTTATACCGCCATCAACCACCAGGCAGCTCCCTGTCATATAGGCTCCGGCACTATTGCTAGCCAACAGTAATAAAGGAGCGGTCAAGTCGTCATAGGTTCCCAGTCGTTTCATAGGAATGGTTTGGGTATAGCGTTTACCGTTTTCTGAATGAAAATAGTCGCTATTGAGCGAAGTTAGGAACCAGCCGGGGCAGAGCGCATTGACACGAATGCTGTGCCGGCAGAGTTCCATAGCCATGGATTTGGTTAATTGTACTACGCCGGTTTTAGAGGCGTTATAGGCCACTTTTAGCACACCGGTATTTACCCCGTAAATAGAGGCGGTATTGACAATGCTGCCCTGGGTGCCGTTTTTTATCATCAGCTCGGTGGCTGCTTTGGCTACACGCCAGGCGCCAGTCAAGTTGGTATTGATAATCCAGCTCCAGTCTTCTTCGGTGGTGTCGAGAAACTTCTTAGGGTCGCCCGCCACCCCGGCATTGTTGATCAAAATATCCAGTGCTTGATGCTCAGCGGAAACGTGTTCAAATGCAGCACTGACACTGGCCGCGTCGGTTACATCCATGGCGATTGCAAAGGCTCGGCCGCCCCTGTTCACAATGGTCTGTACTTCGGCATTAAGCTTGTCAGTGCTTCTGGCAGCCAGAATGACGGTTGCGCCAGCGTCAGCAAGCACTTGGGCAAAGTGAATGCCCAGTCCGCTTGAGGCGCCGGTTACTAATGCCACTTTACCCTGAAGCTTGAAAAGGTCTTTTTCCATGTTTACGGTCTTCTGCTGTTATGGGTTTTAATAAGACTTAGGTAGTCCCAGCGCGCGCTCAGCAATGTAATTCATGATTTGCTCTTCAGAAACCGGGGTAATCCGTATCATCCTGCATTCCCGAAACCAGCGTTCGATCTGATATTCTACAGCCATTGCCATACCACCGTGGGTTTGGAAGGCACGGTCGCAGGCGAACCAGGCGGCTCGTCCGGATAAAAACTTGGCAGAATTGGCTTCTTCAGCGCAGGGTCTGCCTTGGTCATAAAGGCGGGCAGCAACACGGTACATAGAATGTGCAGCCATCAGTTGCATGTGTGCATCGGCCAGCGGGTGTTGAATAGCTTGGTTTTGGCCGATCATGCGGCCAAAGACTTCACGCTCATTGGCGTAGCGAACACCGCGGGCCAAGGCAACTTTGCCTAAACCCACACCTTCGGCGGCAACCATAATACGTTCAGGGTTGAGTCCATCCAGCAAATGATAGAAACCTTTACCAATTTCCCCCACCAGGTTTTCCTCGGGAATGGGCATGTCGTCAAAAACGACTTCACAGCTACCGACACAGTTTCTGCCCATTTTGGGTATTTTTGAAATAGTACAGTGGTTGGGGTCTAAATCCACAACGAATAACGAGAGGCCATCAACGGGGCGCTTGGTTTCACCAATGGCAGAAGTTCTTGCCAACACCAGTGCTGCTTTGGATATGTGTCCTTTGGTCATCCAGACTTTACGGCCATTCAATACCCAGCCGTCGGCAGTTTTGGTGGCTTTGGTGGTAATGCGGGTGGTGTCGCTACCAGCATCGGGCTCAGTGACGCTAAAAGAGACGTGAATTTCTCCGGAGGCAATTTTAGGCAGATATTTTTGCTTTAAAGCTTCGGTGCCGTGCACGGCAACCGGGTGAAAGCCAAACATAGATAAATGCACGGCAGAACAGCCGTTAATGCCGGCGCCGCTTTCGGCAATGGTTTGTAGTACTAATGATGCATCTTCTAGCGAGCATTCACTGCCACCATATTCAGTAGGGGCGAGCATGCCCACAATACCCAGCTCGACCATGGCGTCGAAAAAATCATAAGGAAACAGTTTTTCCTGGTCGTGTTTGGTCCAATATTGATCGTCAAATTTTGAGCAGGCTTTGCTGACGCTATCGATCAGGGCGGACTGGGTGTCGGTAAGATCTAGATCAAACATGTTTTACTCCACGGTAACAATGAGGGATTGGTGTATTGTGTGCGAGACGTTCATCATCGCTATTATTTATTCAGGTAGCTTTTCTAGTTCGTCTTCGGCGTTATTTTTTTAACTCATAGGCCAGTCATTTTACCCAAGCTGGTGCAAAATACAACATGTGTGTTGACATTAATTTGTGACAAAGTTAGATTGAATTTTTGTAGTAGCGAAATCGCTTCGTTAGAGCGGCTAATAAGCTAATATTTTCACTGTAGTTAGCAAATAAGGGGAGCAATCTGTGGGTGAGCAAGGGCCATTAGCGGGTATCAAGGTAGTCCATCTGGCAGGCTGGGGTCCGGGGCCGTACGCTACCATGCTATTGGCGGATATGGGATGTGAGGTAACCGTTGTTGATCGTCGTTCTGCGATGATAACCACGGTGCCAGCGCATCAGGACCCTCGTCGGCGTAGCCAGAAAAGTATTGCCCTTGATATTAAAAACCCGGATGACCTGAAGCTGTTCCATGCATTGCTGGCCGAGACTGATATTTTTATTGAGGGTATGCGCCCCGGTGCCGCTGAGCGCCTGGGTATTGGTCCAGAGCCTATGCAGGCATTAAACCCTCGCCTTATTTATGCTCGGATGACCGGCTGGGGACAAACAGGCCCTCTGGCTAATACTGCTGGGCACGATATTAATTATATTGCACTGAGTGGTGTGCTGGAATCTCTCGGTGAGCCTGGCACGCCCCCCCCTTTACCGTTAAATCTGCTCGGTGACTATGGTGGCGGTGGCTTGTACCTGGTGGTTGGTATACTGACTGCCTTGGTTGAGCGCTTTGTTTCAGGCCTGGGGCAGGTAGTGGATGGTGCTATTGTCGATGGTGTGGCTTCGTTGAGTGCAACGACCTTAGGTATGCTGGGAGTAGGGCGTTGGGGTGAACGAGGTACAAATCTCTTCGATGGTAGCTGCCCTTGGTATGCTGTTTACGAAACTCACGATAAAAAATATGTAGCGGTCGGTGCCATTGAAGAGGCATTTTATCAGCAATTGCTGAGCGTTTTGGGTATGAATCCGGATGCTTGGCGGCGCGATACAGCGGATATTCAACCGCGTTTGAAAGCCGAATTCGAACGAGTTTTTAAAACCCGCACAAGGGATGAATGGCAGCAGCTGTTTGAGCACACTGACGCGTGTGTGACACCGGTATTGAACTTCACCGAAGCGATGGAACATCCCCATCATAAAGCCCGCAATACCTATATCAATGTTGCGGGCATATCACAACCTGCACCTGGTCCACGGTTGTCGAGAACACCATTGTTAGAGCCACGGCTACCGCCAGAACCCGATGCTGATCGTGATGAAATCATGGCTCAGCTAGAGCTTTTTATGGCGAAATAAGTTCGATGTGATAGACGGTCAATCTGTATGGACTGGTTCTGTTATTGCACGGGGTCTGGTTTGTGCCAGACTTTGAACGAAATGGAAGGCGGGGATTATCCCTCGTTGCTACAAAATAAAAAATAACCTGTTATTTAGGGCGTAAATAATGAATATATCCAATGAAAAAAGTAATTACTTTGATAGCTTGCAGATAGGTGATTTTGTATTTAGTCAGTTGTTAGAAAAAAGGGCGGCCGAACAATCGGATCACGTATTTTTTACCTTTGAGGAGCAAAGCTTTAGCTTTGATAGTTTTAATCGTCGCGTCAATCAGGTGGCTCGTTGCCTAATAGCGCAAGGTATATCTAAAGGTTCGGTTGTGGCCGTGGTGATGACAACGTCTCCTGAGTATCTGAGCCTGTGGTTTGCGCTGGGAAAGATTGGGGCGATAGAAGTGCCCCTCAATAGTGCCTATAAAGGGGATATTTTGCTGCATCAACTGAATACCAGTGAGGCGACCCATTGTGTTATTGATAGCGTGTTTTATGACAATATTCATGGCGTGCTTGATCAGTCGGCGGTGAAGGCCTGCTTTGTAAAAGACTCAGAGCCGGCTCAACTTTCAGGGGTTTACCAGCCTTTTCAGCAGCTTCAACAAGTGCAGGATGATAGTAATCTGAATGTTGATATTTCATATGCCGATAACTGCGGAATTATTTTCACTTCGGGTACGACGGGGCCGTCCAAAGGCGTATTGCTGTCTTATCGTTATCTAACGGCTTACGGTGTGATGTATGCCGACATTAATGGTTTTCACGATGATGATGTATTAATGAATTTTTTACCTTTTTTCCATCTCAGTGGAAAATTCATCACTATCGCCACACTGGTTTGCGGAGGCCGTATGCGCTTGCTTTCCAAGTTAAGTATTAGTGGGTTTTTAGACGAAGTAAAAGTGCAGGGTATTACCCATTTCATGGGTGTGGGTGGTGTCTGTAATATGTTGCTGTCTCGCCCCGAATCCCCTGAGGATAGAGATAATACCATTCGGACTATTTATGCAGTGCCTGATCCGGATGTGACCCATCATAAAATTGAGCAGCGGTTCAACTGTCGGCTGACAACCGTGTTTGGTTCCACTGAGGTAGGCTTACCGCTGTTTCGGTCTTTGGATAACGGTTATCGCGCTAATACCTGTGGTAAGCAAAGTCCTTATTACGAGGTGAAAATTGTTGATGAGCAGGATAATGAAGTGGCGATGGGTGAGACCGGGGAAATTGTTGTGCGGCCAAAGCTACCTTACCTGATCGCTTCCGGGTATGTGGGGATGGCTGAAAAGACCGTGGAGGCATGGCGTAATTTATGGTTGCATTCAGGAGATTCTGGTAGCCGGGATGAGGACGGCTGGTTTTATTTTGAAGATCGGGTTACCGACTCTTTGCGTCGTCGTGGTGAAAATATTTCATCCTTTGAGGTGGAGATGCTGGTGGCGAAGCATCCTGCAGTTTCTGAGGTTGCAGCAGTGGCTTATCCTTCCGAGGTGGGTGAGGATGAGGTGCGTATATTTGTAATTTTATTGCCGGATAGCCAAGTCTCAGCGGAACAGCTATTTCATCATTGTGGTGAGACCATGCCCTATTTTATGGTGCCAAGGTATATTGATATTGTGAGTGATTTTCCGCGCACGCCAACGGCAAAAGTTGAAAAATATAAATTGCGTAAAACACCTAATACCGATATTACCTGGGACAGTGAAGCCTCTGGATGGAAGGTCAGCCGAACCGGTATTAGCAAAATTGACGTATTGTGAAAACTATTTGCTAGAGGCTAATACATAGGCCGAGTTGGCGAGAGAGTCCGCTGTGACCTTGAAAAGTCTTATCAGCGGATGAAGTTTATATGCTATCCAGAATTTAAGCTGCAGTGACGGTAAAGTAAATCGCTCGGATAACTTTAAGCAAGAGGTGTGATGGTTTGATCAATGTCGTGCTATCGAATATAGGTATGGCAGCTGACTTCTGAACACTATGCAAGTATCCAGAAGTCAGGGTAGGTATGATCATTACCGTCGCAATATAAAAGAGGTTGTTGTTTTAGTTGGGCAAGTAATAACGCAAGCAAAGGTTTTTATTTGAATTTCATCTCTGGAACATCATCAGGAACAATGATTGATCCTGCTGTCAGTTTTACGATTTCCTCTACAGTTACCCCGGGTGCCCGTTCACGAAGAATAAAGTTCCCGTCTTCAATATCTAGTAGTGCTAGGTCGGTTAATACGCGTTTAATACAGCCTCGGCCGGTAAGGGGGAGGGTGCATTCTTTTAGTAGTTTAGAGTCCCCGTGCTTGGAGGCGTGAGTCATTGTTACAATAATATTTTCTGCGCCTGCTACCAGGTCCATCGCGCCGCCCATACCCTTGATAAGCTTTCCTGGAATCATGTATGAAGCAATATTGCCTTGGCAGTCAACTTCAAATGCACCCAATACCGTTAAGTCGACGTGACCTCCTCGTATCATGGCGAAGGAGTCTTCAGATGAAAATAATGAAGCTCCTTTGATTAGGCTAACGGTTTCTTTTCCTGCATTGATCAAGTCGGCATCTACCTCATCACTTAAGGGATATGGTCCCATTCCCAATATGCCATTTTCTGATTGCAGCATGACTTCAATATCATTAGGGATGTAGTTTGCGGCTAATGTCGGTATGCCAATGCCAAGGTTAATGTAGTAACCATCTTTAAATTCTAGTGCAACTCGTTGTGCTAGCTGTTCTCTTGTTAAGGCCATTGTTTTATTCTCCGGAATTGTTAATTGATTAGGCGTTGCGTACGGTTCGGACTTCAACCACCTTCTCAAAGGTACCTTGAATCAGTCGGTCTACGTATATTCCAGAGAGATGAATTTCGTCCGGATCCAAAGTTCCAACTTCAACGATTTCTTCTACTTCCACAACTGATACTTTTCCCGCAGTAATAGCGGCTGGATTAAAGTTTCGTGCGGATTTTCGAAAGACTAAATTCCCGTAACGATCACCTTTCCATGCCTTGGCAATAGCAAAGTCGGCTATTATGGACTCTTCAAGAATATATTTTTTGCCGTTAAATTCTCTCACTTCCTTACCTTCTCCGACCAGTGTTCCATATCCTGCTGCCGTATAAAATGCGGGGATACCTGCGCCGCCGGCGCGCATTTTTTCAGCAAGCGTTCCCTGAGGGGTTAGCTCCACCTCTACTTCGCCGTTCATCATCTGTGCTTCAAATAAATCATTAAATCCCACATAAGATGCAATCATTTTTTTGATCTGTTTATCAATCAAGAGCATGCCAAGCCCCATTTCCTGGCTGCCACAATTATTGGACGCAATGGTTAAGCCTTTAGTGCCTCTGCGGCGAATTTCTTTAATAAGGTTTTCCGGTATACCACAAAGACCAAAGCCTCCTGCGGTGATCGTCATATTATCTTGTAAACCATCTAGAGCTTCTTCATAACTGGTTACTACTTTGTCAAAGCCGGACATAGGTTGTCTCCAAAAAAATATTATTGAATTAAATTGTATCTGTAGGGTGATGTCATTGATTTTCTGAAAGTATCACCCATTTATAAAAAATCCCACCTGATGAAGCGTTTTATAGTGCGGATAATAACAAATATTGATATTGATATTGATGGAGGGGAGGGGGTTAGTTGGTATCTTGTTCAAATTTTTCTTCTAAAAATTTGCTGTATGTTGCCCACATTTTTGGGTCGTCAATGATTTCCAGCCTTTCGCGAATATCCTCCAGATAGCGTTGAAAAGAGTATTCACAGCGACGCTCTCTTGCGTCGATGAGGCGCTTCACACTCATTTCGCAGACATTATCTTTATTTTTCATAGGGGGTTTAGTCTGTTATTAGCTCAATGGTTACTCATATTCACATAAAAACCACAAAAATACAACACCAGTGTTGACGTGACAGGTGTATCTATTTTATGATCTCGGAAGGCTATAAAAATAGATGGTTGAAAGGTCGGCTCTGAGGGAGAAATCATCTCAGGCGGATATAACCGAAAGCGATAAAGCTTCTAACCTTGTTAAAAAATAATATAAGGCGGCAGAATGATTAATGTTCGGGATGCTATGCGCCAGGCGGCAAATTGGCACAAAACAAAATTAGCTATAGTCAGTGGCGATAGAGAACTTACTTTTGGCGAGGCCTGGGACAGGGGCTTGCGTTTGGCTAATGCCTTTTTGGCGATGGGCTTGCAGCCGCAGGATAAAATTGCGGTGCTAGAGCTAAATTGCCTTGAAGCTTCTGATTTTGTTTTGGCTTGCGCAATTGGTAATTTTGTACGAGTGCCCTTGTACAAGAAGAGTGCCCCGGAAGCTCATGCGCATATGATACGTAATACGGGGTGTAAAGCGTTAATTGTCGATAAGGAGCATCTTTACGAACTGGACGGCATTCAACAAATAGTGCCTGCCCTTGAACACTTGATTGTTCGTGATGAAAATTATGACGCGTGGCTAGCCACCCATGATAATTCAGATCCAAACCCCGAGGTTAATTTGGAGGATTTATTTATCATTCGCCACTCCGGTGGAACAACCGGTGTACCGAAGGGCATAGCCTTCAGTCATGGTGCGTGGATGAATATGAATCGCGACTGGACCTATCGTTGCCCGCCTATCGAAGCGGGGGATTGTGCTATACATGTGGCACCTATATCCCATGGTTCCGGTTTTCTGTTTGTGCCTATGTTTATCTTGGGCGGTTACAACGTTCTAGAGCCCGGTTTTGAAGCTGAGCGTTGTTGGAATCTGCTTTCTGAGCATGGCGGTTATATGTTTGCTGTGCCGACTATCATTAGTGATCTGGTTGCTCTCGGTGAAACCAAGGGGCGTTCCTTCGAGAAACTCAAGGCGATCATTATTGGTGGCTCCCCAATGCTACCGCAAACGGCGCTCAAAGCTTATGAGACATTCGGTGATACGCTTAATCAAATGTATGGTGCGTCTGAAGCCACACCTGTTGTATGGATGACATCGAAAGAGTGGTTTGGTGCGGTAGAAGGTTCCGAACCACTGGTTGCAGCAGGACGCGTGATGCCCTTTGCGCGCATTCGTATTATTGATGATGAGGATAATGAGGTCGCTCCAGGTGAGGTTGGTGAATTAGTTTTGCTGTCAGATGGGATGATCCATGAGTACTGGAATGCCCCTGAACTGACCGCTTCCAAGTTTGTTGATGGCTGGATGCGTACAGGTGATGTTGGTCGCATCGATGAGAATGGTTATTTATATCTCTCTGATCGTAAAGACGATCTGATTATTTCTGGTGGTTTTAATATTTGGCCTGCTGAACTTGAGTTGGTCATCGGCGATTTGCCTCAAGTGCGGGAGGTAGCGGTGGTGCGGGCACCACATGAGCGCTTTGGTGAAACCCCAGTGGCGGTGATTGTTCTCAACCCAGGAGAAACACTGAGCGCCGAGGTGGTTATGCAAACATGCCATGATCGTTTGGGTAAACTGAAACGGCCTTCCAAAGTAGTGTTTCGTACTGAGCCCTTACCTCGCACCCCTGTGGGTAAAATTAAGCGCAATGAAATCAGGAGTGAGTTTTGGCAAGGTCATTCTTCTTTAGGTGGCAGTTAGTGCTTGCTGCAGTTATTTGATCGTGCATTGGCCAATGGTCGTGTTTGTGAAGGCCATGTTTCCTTAAATCCATTACGCATGGTGGGTGGGACGTGAAGTCTTGTTGCACCCCTATTAATGTTTTGAAAATCCTGCTTAACAGGTGGAGAAAGTAATTATGAGTGATCAAAAAAGCTGGGAAGAAATACCTTTATACCGTGTTGTTCAGTCCCGTTCTGGCGATAAAGGTGATGCAGTAGATATCAGCGTTTTTGCGCCAAATGAAGCCATCTTTGAGGCGCTAAAAACTGAATTAACCTGCGAAAAAGTAAAAGCGCATTTTGCTGATTATGTAAAAGGCGATGTATCGCGTTATGAAATTCCAAACTTGTTGGCATTGAAATATGTATTGAAAGATGCCCTTGGCGGTGGTGGCTCAGGCAGCCTGCGCAGTGATAATTTGGGTAAATCGATGTCAGCAAATTTGTTGCGAATGAAAGTGAAGTTGCCGCTTGAAGCAGCCTCGGAATCTATTCTGTTTAATCGTAAAGGGGCGTAATTATGCAAGATAAATCAGTTACCTTGGCTTGTGGTCAGGGCTTTTATGGGGATTCTTTACGTCCTGCTTTACGTGCTCTTGAAGTGGGCGGTATCGATTACCTGTGTTTTGATGCGCTGGCTGAATTAACACTGGCCATTTTAGCCAAAGACCGGGCTCGCGACCCTAAAATGGGTTACACCAAAGATTTGCCCAGTATGATGATGGAGTTGGTGCCACTGGCGAAAAAGAATGGCACCGTCATTATCACTAACGGTGGTGGGCTTAACCCATCCTGTGCTGCCGAGGCAATTGTTGCAGCAGCTAAAGAGAATGGCATTGAAGGCCTGCGTGTTGCCTATGTAGAAGGCGATGATGTACTAGCGGATCTCGGTGCGTGGCAGCAGCAAGGTGTCAATATTGATGATTATGACTCGGGTGAATCCTTTGCCGATTTAGCGACAGCACCGGTGTTTGCCAATGTCTATTTGGGTGCCGACTCGATTCTGGATGCAATGCAATATCAGCCCGATATTGTGGTGACAGGACGCACCACCGATACCGCAGCTTACTTGGCACCCGCAATGGCCGCCTTGGGGTTCGCCGCTGACGATTGGAATAAAGTGGCGACTGCTATCACTGTGGGTCATCTATTGGAATGCGGTGGTCAGGGTGCAGGCGGTAACTTCAGTGGCGACTGGTGGAATGTGGAAAATCTGCACGACATAGGCTACCCCACGGCAAAAATGTTTGCTGATGGCCGCGTCATTATCTCCAAACCCGAGGGAACCGGTGGGCGCATCAGCAGAGATGTGCTAAAGGAGCAATTGCTGTATGAGATTCATGACCCTTCTTGTTATATCGTGCCGGATGTCGTTGTCGACTTAAGTGACGTCCAGCTAGAGGATATCGGTGAGAATCAGGTGGCTTTGACTGGCGTTAAAGGTAAGCCTGCGCCACCAAGTTTGAAGTTAATCATGGGGCTTGAGGATGGCTGGATGTCGTCAGCCCAAGTGTCTTTTTCATGGCCTTATGCGTTGGAAAAAGCACAGAAAACCGCCGAGATTATTAAACGGCGAATGGAGACAGAAAATATTCAAACCGATGATTTGGTCATTGAATACCTCGGGGTGAACTCTATTGGTGGCCCCACTGCGCCAATTCCGCCTGAGGATATGATCAATGAAGTTATCTTACGTTTTGCTATGTCTTGCAAAGAGCAAACCGATGCGGTGACCTTTCGCAAGTTATTCCCCCCATTGTATATCAACACCTTCCCATTTGTGGGCGGTCTGCGGGGCACATCCCATGTGGGTAGCCTGTTGAGACAATGGTCTTGTCTTGTGCCCAGGGAGCTGCTGGATGGTAAAGTGAATACCAATGTAGTGGTGTCTTAATGAAAGCGGTGAAACTTTTTATAGCTAGCCGATAAAAGAGACCGTAGCATGCAGTATGCAGATATTCTAGACACAATTACCAGGCGATTAGTGCAGGGCAATAAGCCCTGCGCTGTGGTGGCTGCCCCCTATAGCTCAGCGATACTCAGCTCTCTACAACAAGCTGTTGATAATGGCTTTATTGGGCAAGTGCTGTTGGTGGGTGACAAGGCACAGATCCCCGATAGTGGTAGCCATTTTGATGTGGAGCCTATCGTTGACCCTCAAGAAATTGCTTCTTTTGCGGCAAAAAGAGCTAAAGAGAATGCTGGCCTTTTGATCAAGGGCAGTATTTCCAGTGGCACATTGTTGCGGGCAGCGCTTTCTGGTTCAGCCTCTTCTGAGGCCGGGCCTAAACCCATCGCCAGTCATGTGTATGTGATACAAAGTAAAGCGTTTCCTGGACAAACTATATTGGTGGCCGACGCGGGGGTTAATATCAAACCGGATTGTGCGACCAAAGGTTTGATTATTCAAAATACGGTAGACGTTGCGCATAAATTGGGTATTGAGCGCCCTCGGGTCGCCATCGTCTGCGCGGTTGAATCGATTAACCCGCATATCCAGAGTACAGTGGATGCGGCTCAGCTAAAAGCCATGGGTGAACGAGGTGTATTCGGCGTTGCTGATATCGATGGCCCTATGGCGATGGATGCGGCGATGATTCCTTCTGCGGCTCAGGCAAAAAAATTGTCTGGGCCTGTTGCCGGTAATGCCAATGTGTTAATTTTGGATAATATCGAAGCAGCTAACAGTACTACCAAGGGGCTGATTGGTGTCGATGGTGATGCAATGGGCGTGGTGGTTGGCGGCTCGATTCCTGTGGCTTTTCCCTCCCGTGGCGACACCGAAGAAACGCGCTACCATTCATTATTACTTGCGGCCTATTTGGCATCATTCAGAGAATAAAAGGTATTTTACATGCCAAAAGCTATTGTTAGTGGTGTCGGTGAATTTCATCCAGTGCGCAAAAGTGGTCAATCTGCTGAAGCGCTGATTACGCATGCGATTTCGGCGGCGCTCTCGGAGGCCAATCTTGGCGGTGACGATATAGGCGCTGTCATTACTGAAAGCAGCCTCACATCGCAGATGGCGCCGTTTGATCGTATTGCACCCATGGCGGGGTTAAACCGAGTGCAGCTGACACTGCAAACGACGCCGGTAGGTGCCGGTATTCTAGGTGCTGTGGCTACGGCTTTTGATTTGGTTGGCTCGGGCAAAGTGAATCACGCACTGGTCTATTTTGGTGTGGATTGGGGAACAACCCCTAATGGCCCTACCGGTTATCACGCCGGCATGGAAGCCAAAAAAATTGTGGAAGCGCCGGCCGGATTTGCCGGGCCGCCACTTTATTTTGGTATAGCCGCGAGGCGTTACCAGCATTTACATGGGCTTACTGAGCTGCAGTTGCAGGATATGTTGTGGCATGTAGTTGAGGCGATGCGGTTTAATGCTCAACACAACCCCCACGCCCAGAAACAAGATGGATTGAGCAAAGAGGCGTATCTGGACAAACCGATGATAGCCGAGCCATTGCGCTCAGTGGATTGCTCTTTATTGAGTGATGGTGCGGTGGCCATAGTAATATCTCGGTCTGACTTGAGTAAAGGTCAGTGCTGCCCGGTTGAGTTAGCGGGTTGGGCATATGATTATGAGCCTTTGCCTGATATGGATTTTTATACGCAAAGCCCTTGGTTACCAGATTTGCCAGCAGCGCGAAGGTCTTCAGGTAAAGCCTTTGCCGCAGCAGGGTTAAGGCCAGAGGATATCGACGCGTATCAACTTTACGATTGTTTTTCGATTGCTGTGATTATGCAGCTGGAGGCTCTTGGTGTGTGTGTGCCAGGTCAGGGGCGCGAGTTGTGTGCAAGCGGTGCGCTGCATTTTAACGGTAGTGTGCCGGTCAATACGCACGGAGGTTTGTTGGGTCATGGTTATTTGCTAGGTGCGGGCCATGTGGTCGAAGCTATCAGGCAGCTACGGCACGAGGCTATAGGGCGACAGGTTGAAAATGCACAAACAGTGTTTGTGGGTGCGGGTCCTGGTCGCCAATATTCATCCTTGATTTTCCGGCGTGTGGAGAGATAAGTGAGCAATTTTGAAGTGCAATGGCAAAAAAATCTTGAAGAGGGTGTGCTGCGTTTGCCGCAATGTGGCGCTTGCAAACAATGGAATTGGTATCCATTACCTGTATGCAGAGGGTGTGGAAAAACAGACTTCATCTGGACAGAAATACCCTTATCAGGCACCTTGTTTAGCTGGACCAGAGTACACCGCAATTTTACGGGCCAAGATATGGGGCCAATGCCCTATACCGTCGCATTGATTAACCTTGATGGCGTACCTGGGGCTCGCGTTCCAGCCAGGTTTATGGGTGAAAATCCTCTATCGTTGCAACTTGATCATTCCGTTAATCTTGTTTATCAGCAAATTCAGGGTAAGCCAGTGCTGTGTTTTAACAGCTAATATTTATACACTGCTGTATTTCAAAGCCACACAGTATTGAGTGATGCAAGTTTAATCTATACGTTGATCAAGGTATCGAGCCAACGCTTCAGGAGTTCTGATGTATTCAAAAAAAACAGTGCAATTTATGGGTTCAGATGCCGTTGTGTTAGCCGCGGATGTACAGGGTGACCCGGCTAATCGGCCCGTAGTGTTTATGCATGGGGGCGGGCAAACCCGGCATGCCTGGGGTGATGCTGCAGCACGTTTTGCTGGTGAGGGCTTTTACACGGTAACACTGGATATGCGTGGCCATGGCAGCAGTGGTTGGTCCGAGACAGGATCTTACAGAATTGAAAACTTTGTGAATGATATTTATCAAATATTGGATCAATTACCAAAAACCGATAAAGCACTTTTGCCAATACTGGTAGGTGCATCGCTCGGTGGCATAATGAGCCTGGTAGCCGTAGGTAATGCTGATAAAGCCATTGCCAGTGGCTTGGTGCTGGTGGACGTGGTTCCCAGTATGAATCAAGCCGGTAAGAATAAAATTGCGGATTTCATGCGTGCCAACCCTGAGGGGTTTGCCTCGGTTGATGAAGTTGCTGATGCGGTAGCTCGGTATTTACCGCATCGACCAAGGCCAAAAAATAGTGACGGTTTAATCAAGAACCTTCGGACCGGTAAGGATGGTCGGTATTACTGGCACTGGGACCCCGATTTTATGATGAAAGAGCAGGATTTCCATGAGCCTTCCTCTCGGCCTATTCTTGAAGCTGCTGCCGCAAAAATTCAAATACCCACCTTGCTGGTGCGAGGCATGTTAAGCGAAGTGGTTGATGATCAGAGTGTTGCCGATTTCAAAAAAGTGATGCCAAAGGGTAAGGTTGTTAATGTTGCGGATGCTGGCCATATGGTTGCGGGAGATAAAAATAATGCGTTTAATCAGGCAGTATTAGATTTCATTAAGGATATTTGAGAACGGCAATATTAGTTTTAATGTCTTATTGTTTAGCTATGCCTGATCTAGACAATGTCCAGCCGTGATCTAAATAATCCCACGTGGTGTCAAGTTTCGGGGTTTTGCGAAGTTTATACTTTTCGACTTTTTCTGTTGGTGTACGAGGAAAACGCTCAACAATATCAATATACCTTGGCACCATAAAGTAGGGCATATTTTCACCGCAGTGGATAAATACGGTTTCTGGTGTTAATACTCGTCCCGCTCGAGCAATGACAAAGATACGTACTTCGTCTTCGCCAATTTCGGAAGGGTAGGCGACTGCGGCTACCTCCGATATTGCCTCATGCGTGCTAACCAATGTTTCGACTTCAAATGATGAAATATTCTCTCCTCGGCGGCGCATCGAGTCGCTGACTCTGTCTTCAAAATAAAACCAGCCATCGGCATCAACCCGACCACTGTCCCCAGAGTGAAGCCATAAATTGCGCCAAGCCGTTACCGTTTTTTCAGGCATGCCGATATAGCCAGAAGCCACTAAAAAAGGTTGTTTGGGACGGACTACAATTTCACCGGTTACCCCCGCCGGTAGCTCATTATCAAATTCATCAACAATTTTTACTTCATAGAACCTACTCAACTTTCCACAGGACCCTGGTCGATATTCATCGCGGGCATTTCTTGATAGGGGAAGTCCAATTTCTGTGGAGCCAAATACGGTGTTTACGCTACAGTTAAATCTTTTTTCAAGCTCATGGTGAGTCTCATCGGGATCTGGCACTGCATAGATAGTGCGCAGCGTTGTTTCAGCATCACTAACTTGGGGTGGCTTGGACAATAACATGTTACAAATACCGCCTACGCCCATAAAATGGGTAATACCGTAATGACGTACTTCATCCCAGAAGCTACTGATGCTGAGACGTGGCAGCAGGCGCATGCTGCCTCCGCCAACCAGTGTTCCGATGGTTAAATTTTTTGCGGCTACGTGAAAAAAGGGTAGGAAGTTCATGACTACGTCATCGTCACGCAGCTCATTAATATCGGCATAGATAACACCGCAGGCGGTTAAGTAGCGGTAAGATAGCTGTACCCCTTTGGATGGCCCAGTGGTTCCTGAGGTGAAAATTATTCCCCCGATGGCGCTGTGTGCAATAGGTATATTTAAATTGTCATTTTTCCTGGCCTGTAACAGATCACAGAAATTACGGTAAGTCGTTGGGGCTGAATCAAGCGCTACTGCGGACTGAGCGGGGTTGTTGACAAAGCATGTCTCCACTGAAGAATCATTAATAATTGAATGGATGGATGGAAAATACGCATCATCAATTGCACAGACAGTTGCGCCACAGGTACGAAGTTGATGCAATAATATCTCACCGCGATAGGCTGTATTGATAGGTACCTCCACCGCACCGATTTTAGCTAGTGCAAACCACAGCGTTAGGTACTCAGGTGAGCCATCCATTAATATTGCAACGACGCTTCCTTGGGATAGGCCTTCTTCTAAAAGCCGTCTGGCCATGCTGTTGACGTTTTTATTGAATTCATCAAAGGTATAGCTAGTGCTGCCAAAGCTAAAGAATACCTTATCGGTACAATCAGTAGCTCTTTTTTCAAGTAGTAAGCTGAACATACAATTTTCAGCCGCTATATTACCCAAATAATCTGTGGCTTCTAGTATTTTACTCATGATGCTCGATCACTGTTTATGTTTGAATGTTCACTCAATTTTGGAAGAAAAAATTCAAAGACTTAAGTTAAATTGTCTGAATGTAAATGTGCCCACGCTATGAGAGTCTAAAGTAGAATACTCTCGTAGCGTGGTTCAGCTTAACGGTGTTATTAGCGACTAGAATTGATACGTCACCTCAACACCGTAGGTACGGGGTGGAGCCAGAAATATTGATTTGGTCGCGATACTGGTTCCCGAAAGGTCATTAGCATAGTTTGCATAGACTTCATCTTTCAGATTGCGTCCATAGAGTGATACCTTCAGATTCTCGCTGGCATTGGTAAAAGAAATGCTTGCATCATACAGCTCGTATTGGCTAATCTCTGCGCGGTTAAAATCGTCTCCAAAAGTGTCGTCGGCGTAAACATAGGATAACCTGGTCATCAGGCTGCCGAGATCACCAATACTCATATCGTAGGTCAAAGCGAGGCTGCTGGTTTTTTTCGGAACCATGGTGAAGTCGAAATTTTCCGCGTCCTTTCCTGTTGCTGCCTCCAGATAATCAAACTCCGTATACTCGGTGTCCAGATAACCGAAGCCGCCTTCCAAAACCAGATTTTCTGTCAGTAGTGCGACGATCTCAATCTCAATACCTTGTATATTGGCACCTGCCGCATTCAAGGTTGCCTGCGCGCCATTCGGGCTTAGTGCCGTGCGTTGCAGGTCTTCAAATTCATTATAGAAAACTGCCGCATTTAACCGTAAATTGTTATCCAGCCAGTCAGATTTGATGCCGGCTTCGTAGGCATCTACAACTTCTTCATCATAGGGACCAGGGGTTGAGTTTGGGTTGTCGGGGGTGGTAACCAGGGTTCTATCGGTAAATCGGGTATTGTAACCGCCACTTCTGAATCCTCGAGTGTAACTTGCATAGAGCAGCAGGTCGTCGGCAAGTTGCCAATCCAGCGCTACTTTGGGGGTAAAGTTTTGCCAACTCTCGCTATCGCTAAAGGCGTATTTACAATCTTTAAACTTGGCTGGCGTGCGATCGAAGGGGAGGGTGGTCACGGTAGCACAATCGCCGGTTGCTGTAGGGTCGCCAATCACGCCAATCTTTGCATCTTTTTCTTCTGTGGAATAACGACCGCCAAGCGTCAGGGTTATTGTGTCCGAGAGATCAATGTTTACCTGACCAAATACCGCAGCGGTTTGATGCTGAATATTGTTGATGCCCTTCATGTCCAAAGCATTTGCGACAAAACGCCGCTCGTTGTACTGGTATTCCTGCTCAAAATAGTAGACACCGGTGGTCAAATTAATAGTATCGGTGATGTTCCCAGCCCAGCGACTTTCGATGCTGAACTGATCCTGATCCAGAACGGTACCCGGGGCAAAGTGAAACCGGTCGGAACCTGCAACACCGTCGATATCGAAGTCCTGGTATTGTTTAAGTTCTCTGTAGCCTGCAACGGTAGTAAATACCCCGCCCCAAATGTCTTTATTGGCTTCAATAGTCAGACTTTTCCATTCCTGATCCAGTAGTCCATCTTCATCCTGAGTGGATTCTGCTTTTGCATAGGGGGCTCTTTCAACACCAGAGTCCCAGAAATTTCTCAGGGCTGTCCCATCCGAGTCAAGATCACCATATTCGGCGATTGCAGTAATATCGAAGGAGTCATTGCTGTAGCGAATGGCAGGCCTGATTACCAGACTTTCAGATTGCCCTTGGCCACCACCGATGAATTCATTGTCCCAGTAGTCACCATGATCCTTGGATAAAACAGCAAGTTTTGCACTCCACTGATCATTGATGGGGCCGCTCACCGCCGCCATAATGTTTCTAGTATCATGCGAACCGATAGTCGCTTTGACTTTACCCTGAAATTCGTCAGTAGGTCTTGCTGTGCGCAGTGACACGGCTCCGCCCGTTACGTTTCGGCCAAACAATGTGCCCTGAGGGCCTCTAAGGATTTCTATAGACTCAAGGTCAAAGACATCGAAAAGGACACCATAAATTGTTCCGTAGCTGATGCCATCAACCACAATGCCTACCGCGGGGTCGGAAGAGGGGATTGATTGACCGCCGGTACCCATGCCACGGATAGAGAAGTTCCCCACGCCGGGGAATAGCGGGGTAAGGCTGACGTTCGGCGCAGTGAGACCGACATCTGAAATGTCTGTTGCGAACATGGCTTCAACCTTGTCACCAGAGTAAGCAGAGATTGCGATGGGTACATCCTGTACGCTTTCAGAGACAGCTTTTTTCTGTGCGGTTACTAAGACCTCTTCAATAAGGCTGCGTACGCCTTTACTTTTACTCTTTGCTGGTGTGGCGTCTGTTTGTTGAGCGCCGGCAGCTGCCGTAAATAGACTTAATAGACCGGCAATGATGGTTTTATTAGATATCATTTTAGATTCTCCGTGGGTATTTTTTTTAGCTGTGTTATGTGATTTATTATTACTTATCATCAGCACACCATTTTTTGTAACACGACCCGAAAATCCCGTTCCCTCCAGCATTGCTTTTAAGGCGTCAGTTACTAGGTATGACCCTTTAATCGGTTTGCTTTGTATCTCCTTGGCAACATCGTAGGGGAATAACAAAAGTACAGATGTCTGTTTAGAGAGTTCTATAAGAGCATCTGCACAATTTGTTGAGGGGATGTCCAGATCAAAACGCAGCTCCTCAGCTGAATAAATAACCGTAGCGTAAAAAAACTGGCTTGCCAGAATGAGGATCCGGAAGGCCGTATTTTTAAGCATGTTTCCCACTACTCCTCTGGCCATACAAAATGGCAAAAGGCCGTTTAGACGTGTTACAAGCATTACAACGCATAGTCATGGGTTATCCCCTAAAGTTATTTTTATTTTTTGTATATTATTTTTTCATCTGTGATGAAAGTGGAGGGTGTTGGCATATCTTGATCGAGCGTTAATTGATGTTTTCTATGGGATTTAGAATGATGTGATTATTGTTAATATAAGTGACTTTGATGCCAAACCCGGCTTCTAAGCTTTCAAGTAGCGCATGTATTTCACCTACCTTGAATCGGCCGCCTATAGGGCGTTGGCTGATAAAGGGGTCAGATATTTCAATTTTCATCGGCGTATATCGGCTAATTTCATCGATGACTTCTTGTAGAGGTTCGCCATTGAAAATGAGGGTCCCTGTTTGCCAGGATGATTTTTCTAACAGTTGAGCCGAGTTGAGGCTGGAAACTTGCTCATGTTGATGATCAAATACTAGGGATTCCCCTTGTTTTAATTGAGCAAAAACCGATGTTGTGGTCGTTGCCGAAGCGGGTTCTTTTAATAGCTGACTGGTTGAATAAGGCGTGTTTTTAGCAACGATTCTGGCGACATCAACTTTGCCTTCATTCACTAATACGTAGCTGTCTTGCTGTGATAAAGACACTGAAAAGGCCGTTCCGACTGCACGTATTACCCCGGATTCTGTATAAACCTCAAAGGGGCGCTTCAGGTTTTTTGCTACCTTGAAATAGGCTTTACCCTTTAGCAGTGAAATTTTTCGATGAGCGTTGTCATACTCGACTTTGATTTGGCTATCTGTGTCGAGAAGAATGGTTGAGCGGTCTTCCAAAATAAGCTCAGATTGCTGACCAATGGCCGTTGCATAGCTACCATTTTTTAGGGTGGCTGTAGGAAAATAGTTGTTGGTTACCAAGAGGATTGGTGTCAATACCAATAAGAGGAAAAGTCCGCTTGCTATAAATTGATTTTGTGGCCATGACAAAGAAAATTTATCAATAAAGCCTCTATTTGTAGTGTTCGATTTTACTGGGGGAAGGCCATAGGCTGCTAGCTCCGATAAACAATCGGCTTGAGCCCAAATAGCTTCTGCTCTTTTTATTTCTTTGAGATGCGTCGGGCTGATAGCAACCCAGTGACGGAATGCCTCGATATCCGAGGGAGATGGCTCATTATCGCGATTAAAGCGAATTATCCAGCCTCTGGCCTGATTACGGATGTCCTCCTCTTTGAGGAACGGATAAACGTTGTTATCAGTCATCATTCAGCCACTTTCTTTGCAGTCCGGCATGGGGTGGTGTGTTCCTTGTTACGATGCAGAATGTAAGCATCGCATTGGGCAAGCCCTCTTTCTAAGTGTGTCTCTACAGTGCTGACGGTTATATTCAGTGCTCTGGCAATATCTTTGTAACTCATTCCGTAGGCTTTACGCATCAGGTAAATTTTTCTACACTTTGGTGCCAAGCTGGCAACAGCTTCGCAATGAATACCCACAATTTGAAGGGCGCTGGCCTCATCTTCTGTAGAGCAGCTTGTCATTATGACGCTTGAGTCTTGAAAGTCCTCTAAATAATCTGTGGGTTTTCGCGTTTTTTCCCTTAAATGCGAAAGAACAACATTTCTAGAGACTCGAAACAGGTAAGATTTTGGTTGTTGAATGTTTTTTTTCTTCTCTGCGGCATAAGCTCTTAAAAATGTTTCCTGGAGTACATCCTCAACATCTTTTGGGTTGCTTAATAGCCTCGTAACAAATCGCTTGAGAGGTAATATATGATTTAAATAGGTTTGAAATATACCTAAATTATCTTCTTTGATATTTTTATTTTTAGGTTTCGAATTCATGGCTGGTTTCTTTGTTTGAAATAATCCATTTACGGCATCAAGAAAGCCCCATTAAATTCTCTAGAGCAGCTGCTCTTTTTGATGCTGTCAGATTTCTTAGGTCCGCAATGCCTTTTTCAGTGACAACATGGCTGATCTGATTGCCGGGGATGGTTGGCCTAGAGATTTTATTCACTAAGCAATTTCCTCGATCACTTCGCAAAGCCACAATAGCTTGGCCTCCTGGGCTGAGATGTGCGCCCTTAGCAAAATCTGGAGATCCACCTTTGCCAGAGACACGTTTGTCTTTTACTGATTCGGCATTGACGTTGCCTTCCAGATCTATAGAAAGCGCTATATTAATGGAATGAAAATTAGCTATTTTTGCGAGCCATTTAGGGTTGTGTATGAGCCGTGATGACATCAGTTGCAGGTTTTTGCTCTGGGTAGCCCATTCGATTAGCTCTTCATTACCTACCAGCGCGGTACCTAGAATATTCTGATTTTTATCCAGCGCCCCCGCTTGATCCAATTGTCTTATGGTTTCACCTACTGCACCGGTAATAATTCTAAGGCCAGATTTTTTTGTCAAAAAACCTGTTAGTGCTTCGATAATACCGCCGACCCCAATCTGCATGGGTAAATTATTACCTAAAAGTGATGCAATATTTTCTGCGCAGGCATAATCCATGTCTGTGGGAGGGCGTGAAAGCGCAGTAAACGCAGCGGGTTTGTGGGCCAGAACTTTGATGGTTTTACTTGCCGGGATGATAGCGGCACCAGGGATGCAGGATAGCTCGGGGTATTCTTCTACAAATATGATCGGGGCATTATCAATGGCGCTCTGCAGAGGGCCATTGGCTGTACCGAGTGATCGATCGCCATTTTTATCGGGAGGAGTTGCTACAACTAGCAAGGCATCGGGTTGTAGTCGGTGGCTATCGAGTGCTCTGGTAATGCTATAAGCCGAAAGATTACAGAGCTTGGGCGGGTTGTTGAGTTTTGCCATACCTCTACCCGGGAAGTTGGCAACGATGCTTATATCTGACGAGTCAATCATATCAAGCCCTTCGGTTGATCGTCTTACGCCGAAGTAAAATTCAACAGGGTGAGGGGCAAAGTGCTGCCTAACCAGCTCAAATCCCTGTGTTGGTTCTGCGGAGCCTTCACCGATTAGAATGCGCTTGGGTTTAGTCATAATTACATCTTGTAAGTTGCTGACGATATCAAAGTACAACATTGGTGTTGGATGTTAGTCGCCTTGTTGTTTGATAGCAAGCTTTAGTGGTTAGTCGGTAATGAAGGGTAAAATCAAGCCGAGGCACAAAATACAACACTAGTGTTGACGAATGTTTTTGATAGTGGTACTTTAAAACTATTAACGAGCTTTTAATTTGCTCAGATAGCAAGATTAATTGGCTGCTTAGCAAGTTTATATTTAAAGATGGAAGGGAAACAATTATGTCGACGAATCCTCAAATGAAAAATGGTCAGGGCATAGATGAACGTAATGCGAGCAAGGTTGATGAGGTTTTTTCAAGCTGGATGAGTAGTTTTGGTAGTGCTCTGCAAAATCGTGATATGGATAGTTTGCTGAATGACTTTGATGTCGACTGTTATTGGAAGGACCTGTTGTCTTTTACTTGGAGTTATCCTGTTTTTAGAGGCAAAGATGCTATTCGTCAGGGTTTGACTGATGCGCTTTCGATTGTTCAAGCTAGTAATGTTCGTTTGGCAGAAGGTAGACAAGCGCCACGTTATGGTCGTCGTGCTGGGAAGTCGGTAGTTGAAGGTTATTTTGACTTCGACACTAAATTGGGTAAAGGCGCAGGATTTGTCAGATTGATGGTTGATGATGAGAATTTGTCAAACCCAAGGGTGTGGTCAATTCTGACTTCTTTGCAGGAGCTTAGTGGTTACGAAGAGGCGATCAATGACCGTAGGCCTATCGGTGATGAATTTGCCCACTACAAGCGCAAAGAAAATTGGAAAGAGGTGCGTGATGCCAAGCAGAGTTTTGAAGATCGTGACCCTGAAATATTGGTTGTAGGGGCGGGGCACTGCGGTATTATTCTTGCTGCACGGTTGGGCTTGATGGGTGCTGATGTACTTGTTGTTGAGAAACAGGAGGTCGTGGGCGACACTTGGCGTAAACGTTACCACTCATTGACATTGCATAATGAATCGGTTGCAAATCATATGCCATTCATTCCTTTCCCTCCCTCATTCCCGATTTGGTTATCGAAGGATCAGCTGGCTGACTGGTTAGAAAGTTATGCCAGGTCGATGGAGACTAATGTGTGGACGGGTACGGAAGTGGTATCGGCGACATTCGATGAAACGACCAAAAAATGGACGGTTAAATTAAAGACTTCGAGCGGTGTTGAGCGCGAAGTGCACTGTACACATGTTGTTTTTTCAACGGGTGTGAGTGGTTCTATTCCGAAAATACCAGTATTGCCAGGGATAGAAAATTTTAAAGGTGAAGTGATGCACTCTGCAGAGTTCACCACTGGTGCCGACTATAAAGGGAAAAATGTATTAGTGGTGGGTACGGGAAATAGTGGCCATGATGTGGCGCAGGATTTGGTAGTAAATCAAGCTGCAAAAGTATCAATGTTGCAGCGTAGTCCTACCTGTGTAGTCAGTCTTGAGCCAACAGCAACAGCGGTATATAGAATTTTCCATGAAGGGTTGAGTGTTGATGATATTGATTTGATGGCTGCTGCAGTGCCATACCCTGTGTTGGAAGAAACTTACAAATGGATGATGAAGCGGGCGGCAGTAAATGACAAAGAGTTAATAGATGGTTTAAATGCTGCGGGTTTTGAAACTTACTATGGAGAGGATGGTACTGGGTTTCATATGATGTACTTGCGCGGAGAGGGTGGTTACTACATTGATGTGGGTTGTTCACAGATGATCATCGATGGTCGTATTGGTTTAATCCATACCAGGGATAGCAAGGATTTTGTTGAGGACGGCCTTAAGCTGAATAGTGGAGAAGTTGAACCCTTTGATTTGGTTGTTATGGCTACTGGATTTCAAAATATGCAAGAGAATGTTCGAAAAATTATTGGAAACGAAGTTGCTGATAAAGTAGGTTCAATTTGGGGTTTTGATGAAAATTTCATGATGAAGAACATGTATAAAGAAACGGCTCAAGAAAACTTTTGGATTATGGGCGGTGCGCTTATCGATGCGAGAGTGTTTTCTCGCTATCTAGCTATACAGTTAGTGGCTGATTTGAGAGGAATTAAATTGCAATAAACCAAGATGACTGTGACTATAGTTGTTGCTCTAATCGTAATCTCATTGCGGTTTTGTTAATAACAATAAAATATATGTTCGGGTGATAAAATGGGAAAAATTAATTCATTAAAGCAATTATGTAGTTTGCCAAGTTTATTGGTTTTGTTTTTGGTGTCGGCCTGCTCGCCTTCTGATGATCCATCGAGATTGGAGAATGTAAGCTTATCGAACGAGGTTACCGTTGAGTCAGATAAATTAACCGGTGGCATGGTTAACTGGCCTGGTATTGGTTTTAATTCAGATGAGCAACGTTATGTTGAGATGGATCAGGTCAATGCTGATAATATCCATCGACTAGGTTTGGTTTCAAGTTTTGATCTTTCTGATTATCCCTATGTTGTATCAGCTCCTGTTGCGGCGAATGGTGTCGTATTCTTATCTGCTGGCCTTTCTGTTGTCCATGCCATAGAGGCAGAAACCGGCAAGCTGCTTTGGAAGTATGATCCGGAGGTGGCTAAGGTGGGTGGCGATAAAATGCGCCTTGGCTGGGGTTCTCGAGGCATTACCTATGCCGATGGGAAAATATTTTGGGGGACCACTGATGGGCGTTTATTGGCTGTCAATGCTGAAACCGGCATGTTGGTTTGGAGCACGATGACGGTAGAGCCTGATGATCATCGATCTATTACTGGGCCTCCTCGGGTATTTAACGGCAAGGTCATTATTGGTCATGGCGGGGCTGACTATGGTCCGGTACGTGGTTATGTAACAACTTATGATGCTGAAACCGGTAAGCAGCTTTGGCGTTTTTATACAGTGCCTGGTAATCCTGCTGACGGCTTCGAAAACCCCGCTATGGAAATGGCTGCTAAAACATGGACTGGTGAATGGTGGAAGTTCGGCGGTGGTGGCACGGTGTGGAATGCCATGACCTATGATGCCGAGCTTAATCGCATTTATTTAGGTACGGGTAATGGAGCGCCATGGAATTATCGCATTCGTAGCCCTGACGGTGGCGACAACCTGTTCCTTTGCTCCATTGTTGCTCTTGATGCTGATACAGGAGAGTACATTTGGCATTATCAAATTAATCCAGCTGAAACTTGGGATTACAACTCTGCCAATGAAATGGTTCTTACTGATTTGAAAATTGACGGTGAGATGCGCAAGGTAGTCATGCAGGCACCTAAAAATGGATTTTTCTATGTCATTGACCGTGTCACCGGCGAGCTTATTTCTGCTGAGGCTATTGCCAAAGTGAACTGGGCTGAAAAAATTGATATTGAAACCGGCCGCCCGGTTGAAATCCCCGCTGCTCGTTTTGAGAAAGAAGGCTTCTTTATGTGGCCAGGTGGTTTCGGTGCGCACTCGTGGTTACCCATGTCCTATAGCCCTAAAACAGGGTTGGTCTATATGCCAGTGGTTGAATTACCAGGCTATTATGATGACCAGGGGATTGACCGCAAAAATTGGAAATCGACACCTTATATTGAGATGAATACAGGCGTTACTTCGGCCTTTGATATGGAGCCAACCGATGAGTTTGGCGAAAGCCGTCTTACTGCTTGGAACCCGGTCACTCAGAAGGCTGCTTGGATTGCTAAAACCCCAGCTGTTGTTAATGGTGGCGTAATTACTACCTCTTCTAATCTGGTCTTTCAAAATCAGGTGGACGGTAAATTTATGGCGCGTGATGCATTGACGGGTAAAGAGGTTTGGTCGACCGATCTTGGTGGGCCGAGCATTGCGCCACCGATTACCTTTATGGCGAATGGTCGTCAGTATTTTGCCGTTACTCTTGGTTTGACAGGACCTCCGGCAAACGCTAATGCCGGGCATATTCGGATGCCAGCCAGGGAGCAGCCTAAACGATTGATGGTGTATGCACTTGATGGCAAGGCTAAAGTTCCAACGGCTGGTAGTTTGATCCCATCTACTCCTATTGCAGCAGAGCAGTTTGAAGTGGATCCGGAAAAAGCAGCTAAAGGCTTGGTATTATTTAATTCAGACTGTTTCCTGTGTCACGGGCCAGGAGCGGTTTCTGGTGGTTCTGCACCGGATTTGCGTGCATCCCCGATAGTGTTATCTAAAGAGGCGCTTACCAGTGTTGTCAAAGACGGTTTTCTAAGGCAAAGAGGCATGCCTAATTTCCGGGAGCTAAGCGATGACGATATTGTTGCGCTACAGCACTATATTCGATCAAAAGCAGAAATAAGCCTTGAGAAAAAACCACAACAATAATAGCTAAGTGTTTGGAGATTACCAATGAAATTTGAAACCGATATCAAAGGCGTTGATGGCCTCAAGATGATCGAGCTAAAGGATAAGCTTTTTATTGGGGGCCAGTGGGTTCCTTCCCATGGTAAAGAATGGATTGTTAGTATTAACCCGGCTACCGAGGAAGAGGTCGGTAGGGTGCCTGCCGCGGTAGAGGCTGATATTGATGATGCCGTTGCTGCTGCGAGAAAAGCTTTTGACGAAGGCCCGTGGCCGAAAATGAGCATAGAAGAACGGGCTGCGATCATATTAAAGGCGACGGATTATCTTCGTAAAATCTCCAATGATATGGGTTACACCATTACTCTTGAGATGGGTTGCACCATCGCCCAATCGTTAGCTGTGCAGGTTCCTCGTGCTGTCGATATTTGGGAATATTATGCCAAGAATGCGCGTACGTATCCATGGTCAGAGCGTAGGGCCACTTATGATGCACTGAATGCTGATTTTGAAGTTTTGGTAGAAAAAGAGCCAATAGGGGTTGTTGCCGCTATTGTGCCCTGGAACGGCCCGCAAATCGTCACGGCTCTTAAGCTGGCCCCTGCATTAATGGCTGGTTGTACTGCGGTACTTAAGCCTTCGGAAGATGCTGCGCTGTCCTTTTGCGGTTTGGCGGAGGCATTTATTCAAGCCGGCTTGCCGGAAGGTGTGCTGAATATTGTCCCGGCCGATCGCGCGGTGAGCGAGTATCTGGTAAAGCATCCAGGTATTGATAAGGCATCACTGACGGGGAGTACTGTGGCTGGGCGAAGAGTGGGTGAAATCTGTGCAGATACAATGACCCGTTGTACCCTTGAGCTTGGTGGAAAGTCGGCAGCTATTTTACTGGACGACGTGGATTTATCGTCATGTTTGGCGACATTGGTTCCCACCATGGCCTTTTTAAATGGCCAGGCCTGTAGTGCGCCTACGCGTATTTTGATTCCTGAAAGCCGATATGAGGAATTAAGCCAAGCTATGATTAGCGCTTTTGACGCCTTGCCTTTTGGTGATCCTTTGGATATGAATACCTTTGTTGGTCCTGTGGCTGGTAAGAGGCATAAAGATCGGGTTATGTCTTATTTAAAACTTGGAGTCGAAGAAGGTGCTACAGTGGCATTGGGCGGAGGTGAGCCAAAGGGTTTTGATAAAGGTTTTTATGTGGAAAAAACCATCTTTACTCATGTGAAAAACACTATGGCTATAGCTCGCGAGGAAATATTTGGTCCGGTATTTTGCTTGATAAGTTATAAAGATGAAGCCGAAGCACTGGCAATCGCCAATGATTCTGAATACGGCTTGGCGGGGAGCGTGTGGACGTCAAACCTTAAGCGGGGTTTAAAAGTAGCACAGAAAATTCGTGCGGGTTCTCTCGGGGTGAATATTCATACACTGGATATGGCGGCACCCTTTGGAGGTATGAAAATGTCAGGTGTGGGTAGAGAGTGTGGCGATGAGGGACTTGATGCTTATGTTGAGATTAAGTCTATTATCGTCCCTAAAGAGACCTTTGTTTAACAATAAAGGGGTAGTGGCTTATTATCAGGCGGGCCGCTACCCAGTTTTGGGGTCTATTGTTGCTATTTGGCAGTTTAGGCCATAGAGAACCATCTTTGCCATAGCTGCGCCAATTTCTTTGGCGCTCATTGGTCCGTTGGGTACAAACCATTTAGATGATGAATTCATCATACCGATTAGGCTGTGGGCTATTAAATTTGGAGGTAGTGACGTTTTTATTTCCCCTTTTTCAATGCCCTGGCTAATAATTTTTTTAATAATATCAAAGTATTCTTTAGAAAGTTTCTTGCTGGAAACTAGCCATTTATCATTTTTTGGATCATTTAACTGTTCAATTTTTTTCAGGTCTTCTTGAACAAAGATATAAAAGAATGGGTATTTTTGTTCGAATGAGACCAGTAGCATTTCTATGAGCTTAGTTAATTTGTCAACTGAAGATATTTTTTCCTTCGCTACTGCTTTGGCTCCTTCAACATTTTCATAGACAGAGGATGTGAAGATTTCTTCAAAGAGAACTTGTTTGGAGCCAAAATAGTAATAAAGACTGGCCCTGTCCATGTTGGCTTCCTCGGCAATGTCGCTGAGTTTGGTTGCTAGAAATCCTTTTCTAAGAAATACATTAGCAGCGGCTGTGAGGATTAAAGCCTTTCTATCAGTGTATAGAGAATTGCCAGCTGCAGCCCTTGCAGTGCGTCTGGATTTAAGTTTGCTCATCTAAAGAATATTCCTATTGGCATTGCGCTTAATGCTGTGTTTGTTTTGTTATAACTCAATTAAGTATAAAAATGTTTGAAGGTTATAAGAGATGGATTCTATAGGTTTTACGAAGTGGTGTCATGTTTAGGTCCGATTGGTTTGGATGTTAAATACAGGGTTTATGGTTTAAATAAGAAGAGAATTTAGAATACATAAAAATACAACACTAATGTTGATAAAAGTGGCGGGGTGGTTATAATGCACTCTACATTAAACGTGTAACTAGTGGGTTGGTCGAACGAACTCAGTCTAGGGACTGATTCTGCTTGGTAAAAAATGAGGTCGATACATGAGTCAAGTGCTGTATGAAGTTAAAAGTGGAGCCGCTTGGCTCACTATCAACCGTGAAGAGCACCGCAATGCGATGACCAGTGAAGTTTTCGATGGTCTGCTTGATGGTTTAGCTAAGGCTAAAGCTGATCCTGCAGTTCGTGCTGTTGTGCTAACTGGAGCGGGAGATAAAGCTTTTTGTGCTGGTGGTGACTTAAAGTGGATGAACAAAGATATAGACGCCTATGAATCTCATAATGGCAAGGCCAAGTTGGCGTCTCTCTTTCGGGGACTTTGGGAGCTGGGTAAGCCAACAATCGCCAGGGTACAGGGATATTGTTTGGCGGGTGGTATGGGTGTGGCTCTAGCTTGTGATTTTGTGGTAGCCAGTGAAAAGGCCCAGTTTGGTATTCCTGAGGTCAAAGTGGGCTTATGGCCTTATATGATTACGATCCCTATTCTTCATGCGTTGCCACCTAAAACTGCGTTACGGTTAATGTTGACCGGCGAGCGGGTTACTGCACAAAAAGGCTATGAGTTAGGCTTTGTCTCAGACCTCGTCAAACATGAGGCATTGGATGATCGGGTGAATGAAATTGTTGGGCAGATTAAAACTACTGCGCCACAGTCGGTGGCCTTCGGCCGTACTGCCTTTTATACCGTGCTCAATGCCGATGTTGAACCAAAACTGAAAATGCTTGAAGCAGCATTGACGGTAAATTCAAGCTTTCCTGATGCTAAAGAGGGGATGACTGCTTTCGCTGAGAAGCGCAAGCCTAGCTGGGAGATTGAAGCATGAGTGAGTCAGTAGGTGCCAATTGGGGTAAGTGGGGTGAGGACGACGAAAAAGGTGCTCTAAACAGGATAACGCCGGCTGCAACACTGCGTGGTATCGCTACTGTACAGACGGGCAAGGCGCTTGGATTAGCTATATCGCTTGATTCAAAAGGCCCGGTAGCGGGTATGCGTTCCCAGCCTCAGCATTATATGACCCGTGATGGCGGCGATTATGCCGCAGGGCTTAAAGAAGTCGGTTTCGGCTATGCTGACGACGTGATTACATTGCCGACTCATGGCACCAGTCATATGGATGCGCTCTCCCATGTTTGGTCTGAAGGCAAAATGTGGAATGGTTATTCTTCTAATACCGTGACCAGCATAGGTGCAAAAAAGTGCGGCATCGACAAAGTAGATCCTGTGGTTACGCGTGGTTTGTTTGTTGATTTTGCAGGCCCCAATGGGGTTAGTCAAACGGATGAACAGCCCATTAGTCTGGCGGAGCTGCAGGCGGAGTTTGAGCGCCAACAATTGGTGCCGGAAGAAGGTGATGCGCTACTCATTAGAACTGGGTGGTTAAAGCGTTGGCGCGAAGGTACCGCCACGGTGCAACGATGGGCGGGCCTTGATCCCGAATGTGCTCAATGGATTGATGAACAGGGATTTGCCCTTATCGGTGCCGATAATATTGCCGTAGAGTTTGGTCCCTCTCAGATATCCTGTAGTGCCGCGCCCATGCATGTGGAGTTAATGCGTAATCGAGGTGTAGTGTTCATGGAGTTACTCGATTTTGAAACTTTGGCTGAATGTGGCCGATCCGAATTTCTGTTTATAGTTTCTCCTTTACGCATTAAAGCGGGCGTGGGCAGCCCGGTAAATCCGGTGGTCGTACTATGAGTTCTCCGCACGTTAAATTTTGTGAGCTGGTGCTAAGAGACGGTATTCAGGGGTGGCCCCAAGTGCTTACGACCGTTCAAAAACTTCAACTCGCTCACGCCATTGATGCTTCCGGTGTTACTGAAATTGATCTGACATCGTTGGTTCCTGCCCATATTGTGCCGCAGTTTGCCGATGCCGAAGCGGTGCTGGGGGGCTTTGAAGGCAGTGCAGACATTCGTGTGTTAACTGTCAATATTAAAGGGGCTGAACGGGTGGTTGATTTGCATCAGCGGGTGCGGCCCATCACCACCTGCGGAATGCCGCTGTCGGCCAGCGAAAAACACAATATAGCTAATTTACGTTGTGACCATGCTACCCATAAAGAGCGCTTGAAAGTCATTATTGAGTTGCTTGGAACGTCTGGTGTTACTCCGATGGTTTGCGTGGCTACGGCTTGGGGTTGTCCGATAACAGGGCCGATTTCTGCGGATGTAGTGATGGAACATGTTTCCTGGCTTCGCAGTGTTGGCGTGACATTTATTATGTTAGGCGACACTACCGGCGCTGCTGATCCAGCTCGGGTGAAAAGTTTGTTTGAGTCGTTAATTAAGGAGTGGCCAGACAGTCATTTTATTGCTCATTTCCATGATAACCGTGGCTGTGGCATCGCTAATGCACTTGCAGCAATCGATGCTGGAGTGCGAGCTGTCGATGGTTGCCTTGGTGGTCTGGGTGGTGAACCTAGCTCCGTCGATCAAGGCGATGTGGGAGATAGCGGTAATGTGGTGAGTGAGGACTTGGTATACACGCTTAACAGAATGGGTTTTGAAACCGCGGTTAATATCGATAAATTGCTTGCTGCTGGTGCCTTGGCTGAGCAGGTAATTGGTCGACCTTTGTTTAGCAAGCTACAGCGAGCTGGGTTGCTATAAATAATAAAGAGATTGTTATTATGGGTGAAGTTCATTTTTCAGTAAAAGATCATGTGGCTTTAATTGTTCTCGATAATCAAAAAAAGCGTAATGCAGTTGATGCACCTATGCGAGAAGGTCTTGAAAAAGCCTACCAGCAAGTTATTAACGATGATCAAATTCGGGTAGCGGTTATTACTGGTGCCGGCGATAAAGCGTTTTCTTCTGGCGGGGACATTAGCGCCTATTCCGAAGGTGGCGTATTTGGTCCTGGTGCTAATCCTTTGCCGCCTATTCCTCGGCCTTGGCCAATTTGGAAGCCATTTATCGCTGCAATTCAGGGTTATGCGGTAGGTGGCGGTTTTGCCCTGGCGCTTTCTTGTGATTTACGGGTGGTTGGCGAAAACGCACTAATTGGTCCTTCCGGTTTACGCCGTGGTGCGGTGCAGGGCGCTCAACAATCTCAGCGGTTAACCCGTTTGATTGGTATGAGTAAGGCGACAGAATTGTTGCTGCTGTCTAAATATGTCGATGGTCAAGAAGCTGCAAAAATTGGTTTGGCGCAAGTCTGCGTTGAAAATAACAAGGTATTAGAACAGGCAATGGAGTGGGCTAATACTATTGCAGGTTACAGTCCTTGGGCGGTGCAAAAAACCAAGCAGCTTATCTATGAAGGTTTTAATATGCCTCTGGAAGAAGCATTTGCGTGGGAGGCCGAGCTTACCAAAGAAGGCTACCAGCGAGAGGATGCCCTTGAAGGGTTTTCAGAGTTTTTAAAAAAATAATTGTATTAAAGCGTCAAAATTAAATTTTGTATTCAATAATAATAGGAGATAACTATGAATCGTTTAATCGGTAAGGTGGCCATAGTAACCGGTGCATCCCAGGGTATGGGAGAGGCGCACGCGCGAATGATGGTGGCAGAAGGCGCCAAGGTTATTATGACCGATATCAATGAAGACGCTGGTCAAGCATTGGCGACAGAGCTTGGTGAAAATACCCTGTTTATCAAACAGAATGTAGCTAGTGCTGCCGATTGGAAGAAAGTGGTAGAGCAGGGTGAAGCGGCTTTCGGCACTATTAATGTGTTGGTTAATAACGCCGGTGTTCTTGGCCCTGTTTCAAGCATGTCGGGCTTGTCTGAGGAAGCTTTTAATAAAGTTTGCGATATCAATCAGCTTGGGGTTTTTCTAGGCATGCAAGCGGTCTTGCCTTCTATGGAAAAGGCGGGAGTGGGTTCCGTTATTAACGTGTCGTCCATTGCCGGAATTATTGCTGTTTATGGTGCGCCAAATATTGCCTACGTAGCCAGTAAGTTTGCGGTACGAGGCATGACCAAACAAATTGCAGTTGAGTACGGGTCTAAAAATATCCGGGCAAACTCGGTACACCCAGGATTTATTAAAACGCCAATGATGGCAGCGGCTACCGATGAAGGTGGCGGTGAAGCTATATCAATGATTCCTTTATCGCGTATGGCAGACCCCAGTGAAGTATCCAGTCTTGTTGTGTTTCTAGCCTCTGATGAATCATCGTTTATTACTGGGACTGAACAGATCATCGACGGCGGTATGGTGTGTCATTAGTGCCAAGGTATTAAAAATAAAAAATTAATATAAAATATATTAGATATTACTGATTTAATGTAAGCAGGACTGTAATTCTATGATCGGACAGCCATCTCATTTTATCGAGTGGCATTTGTCGTTGGCAGGTTAGCCTCATGGGGCGGGTCATTTTATTTTTGAGAGACTGAAGCCACATTCTAGGTTTCGCTGCGGTAAGTATTATCGGTCCACGTATGCTTGATCTATTTACTTGTAGAAGACTGAGATGTAATTGTCAAAACAAAGTGGAGCCGTTAAAGAATAGGAACGAGCGGTGTTTTTCAATTAACGCCTCCTTAATTTCATCTTTTATACTCTGTTAAAGCTAAACCGATTGGCGTCTGCTGCGGATTTAACAAAAATGGTTTTTCCTATGGGGTCTTCACTCAACAGCATTTTCAACGTTTCTGTATCTTCTTTACGGTTCATAGCGAGAAAGCGTTCATTAGTTGCGGTTAATCGACCAATAATGATGCCGAAAGCTGGCATTCCTTTGTGGTATGACACGGTGTACGTTTCTATCGTGGCTTCGCCGTCGGGAGTTTCGGTGACGTTAGGCGAGGGCGCTGATCGACTTTACTTTGCAATAACGAATTGTAGGCCACTGCAAACGCTAGATTTTAGCGTTTTTTTATTGTAGTGGCCTCAGGTATGGGCAGGAGCCATTTTATTATCATAGACGATTAAAATAACAGGCAATCGTTATCTTAATCGTTTCAGTGTAGTGCTTCGCAATTATTGAATCAAAGCAACGGCTTGTTTGGCTAAAGGCTCCACCAATGCGCCCATTTGTAACGCTTTATCGCTGGAGGCGTTGCCTTCTTGGGCGCGTTTTTTTACTCCCTGTAAAATAGCGGCAAAGCGGAAAAAGCTGAACACGATGTAGAAATTCCAGTTCTCGATGGTATCCAGGCCCATGCGTTTGCAGTATTGCGCAACATATTCTTCTTCAGTGGGTATTCCCAAGGCTGTGCGATCAAGACTACCTAACCCAGACATAATGCCAGAGTTATCCATACGCAATTGCATGCATTGGTAAGCAAGGTCAGCAAACGGGTGTCCCAGTGTCGACAATTCCCAGTCTACAAGTGCTAAGACTTGTGGTTTTTCGGGATGGAACATCATGTTGTCAAGACGAAAGTCACCGTGCGTTAGAGATACTCGTCCATCATCATCAGCAGGCATGTTGGTAGGCAGCCAGGCCATTAGCGCTTCCATTTCGGGAATGGTTTCAGTCTCTGAGGCGCGATACTGTTTACTCCAACGGCCAATTTGGCGTTCAAAGTAATTGCCAGGCTTACCGTAATCACTGAGCCCTACAGACTCAATATCAACCGAGTGCAGTGCAGCCAGTACTCGGTTCATTTCTGCATAGATGGCGGTACGATTTTCAGGAGTTTCTTCGGGTAAGGAAGGATCCCACATGACACGTCCGTTGATAAACTCCATCAGATAGAACATGCTGCCAATGACACTGTCGTCTTCGCACAAGTGATAAGCTTTGGCGACAGGAACATCGGTGTTGGCTAGCGCAGAAATTGCGCGAAATTCCCGATCGACAGCGTGAGCAGATTTCAATAATTCACCGGATGGTTTGCGGCGCAGTACATATTTGCCACTGGTTGCAGTGATCATAAACGTCGGATTGGACTGCCCTCCAGCAAACTTGTCAGCGGTCAATGGTCCCTTGAAATCCTCAACATGCTGTTCTAGATATGCAGATAGCTTTTCGGTATCAAAGGAAAAGGTATCGGTGTTGGCTTGACTCATTCTGGTCTCTCCTTTTCTCAGTTAGATGATGGATCGGCATAACGATCGATGATTTTTTTACCTAGTGCCATTTGGTGTACTTGATCAGGACCGTCAGCTTGACGGCACCAGCGAGCGTAGTTAAAGGCTTCGGCCATAAAGTAATCTTCGGTAAGGCCGCCAGCACCATGGATTTGCATACAGCGATCAATTATCGTTTGTACCAGTAGGGGTACCGTGGTTTTGGAAGCAGATATCATATCTACTGATTCGTTAACGCCTTGGGTATCAATTTTCTGGCTGGTTTTCAAAACCAGTAAACGCGCCATTTCAATTTCTGAAAAACTTTTCGAAATTTCTTCTCGTATCGATTGATGCTTGCTCAGCGAGCGACCGAAAGTCGTGCGGCTAGCAGCGCGTTTGCAAGCTAGTTCTAATGAACGTTGTGCAGAGCCAATTAATCGCATGCAGTGGTGCATGCGGCCAGGTCCAAGACGCCCCTGCGCAATTTCAAAACCGCGGCCTTCTCCGAGCAAAACGTTTTCAAGAGGAACGCGTACGTTGTCAAAGGTAATCTCGGCGTGACCGATAGGCGCATCATCATAACCCAAAGTAGTTAATGGGCGAACCACAGTGATTCCGGCGGTATCTTTAGGGACCAGTACTTGCGTTTGTTGTAGGTGACGGTTGGGGTTTTCAGGATCAGATTTACCCATCACGATAAAGATTTTAGTGCGCTCGTACATAGCACCGGTAATGAACCACTTGCGACCATTGAGAACCCATTCGTTACCGTCTTTCTTAATTTCCAGTTGAATATTGGTGGCGTCACTTGAGGCAACCTGCGGTTCGGTCATCGCGTAGGAGGAGCGAATCTCACCAGCCAGCAGGGGCTTAAGCCATTTATCCTGCTGTTCTTTGGTGGCGTAATTCATGAAAACTTCCATATTACCTGTGTCTGGGGCGTTACAGTTAAACACCTCCGGTGACCAAATTACCCGACCCATTTCTTCGGCTAGTGGAGCGTAATCAAAAAATGATAATCCGCCATGGTCACAATATTCTGCATGATCTTCAGGGACAAATAGGTTCCACAGACCAGCTGCTTTGGCTTTGGTTTTTAATTCATCCATCAGTGGCAAGGCGGCAAAACGATTGTCAGCGGCGTGTAACTGTTGTGCGTAAGCGGTTTCGTTAGGGTAGATATTCTCGTCCATAAAGGCTTTGAGTTTGGCTAGGAGCTGCTGCGATTTTTCACTGTGCGGATACATAGAGTTCTCCAGTTTGAGGTGTAGATAAACGAGTAAAAAGTTATGAAAAAGTTATGGAAGATTGTTTGTCCGTGGTTAATAAATGGCTAATATCATTAAAGCTGTCGAGGGAAAAATTCTTCCCGTTATAAAGTAGCTTGCTGCAGCTGCTATTTTTGATCTGCAAGGTAATGTTGCGTGTGGTGTCATGATCGTGTTTGAGAACATCCGCCAAAATTACCGAAATAGGTCCGCCGGAGCTGATTACTAAGGTACGCTTGGCTTTAGTTTGATAGGCAAACTGAAAGCCTTCACGAATACGTTGGCAGAAGCTGCTCCAGCTATCTTGGCCGTCATTATCGATAGTACCATCCATCCACAGGCCTAAGGCGTGTTTCATATTGACATAGTAATCGCGCTTGGCGTGACCTGTTTCTTGCCATAATTGAGGGTATTGGGCTCGCAAAGGGTTCAGTAGACCTTGAAAATTGTATTCATTAAGGCCTTCATGAACCTCTAATGGAATCGTGCGTTCAAGGCCTTGTAGAATACCTTCTGCAGTTTGGCGGTGCCGTACCATAGAACCTATGACAATTCGCTCCACGTTCGCATTCAACTGTTGCCAGTGGGTGCCTAACCAGATTGCCTGTTGCTGACCTAAAGTGCTTAGCTGATCATAGTTCTGGGAGCCAAAAGATGCCTGCCCATGCCTGATTAAAGTAATTTCTGACATGAATATGCACTCCTTGTTATTTATCGACCTCTATCAATAGACGGAGTATAAAATGTATTCTACAATCACTCTAATTTATTTAAGTTATAGGTATTCATTAATTAAATCAATGTGGTGAAGCGGTGTATCTGGGGAAGCTAGACCTCAACTTATTCGTTGTATTTGACGCTATTTATCAAGAACAAAGTGTTACCAAAGTCGCTGTACAGCTCAATTTAACGCAGCCGGCTGTCAGTAACGCCTTGAATCGACTGCGAAAAATGTTCGATGATCAGTTATTCGTACGATCCCCTGAGGGAATGCTACCCACACCAGTGGCCGATAATGCTATTGCTGATGTGCGCGAGGCCCTCGCGTTGCTGGGTAAAAGCATTACAGCCAATGCGCGGTTTAACCCAGCTCAATCGGAGAAAGTTTTTCGGTTGGGAATGAATGATCTCGCTGAATCTATGTTATTGCCGAAATTACGCTTGGCGATTCAAGACGAGGCGCCCCATATCACCATTCAAAGCTACTATGTGGATAGGGTCTCTGCTACCGAAGATCTCAAATCGGGTGGTCTTGATTTGCTGCTGGACACACCTGCAGTCAATGCGAAAGGATTTAAGCAAGTGTCTTTGGGACAACTGCCCTATGTAGTGGCTATGCGGGCACAGCATCCGTTTGCAGGGCAGAGACTAACGTCGGCAGATTATTTAAGCAGTGAACACTTACACGTCTCCAGTCGGCGTAAAGGGAGGGGGCAAGTGGATATTGCTTTGCATAACCTCGGTTATCGTCGCAACGTAAAAATGCGCGTTCAAAGCTACTTGGTCGCAGCAGAGATTACGGAGCAAACAGATTTATTATGGACAGTACCGCAAGTTCTCACCGTAAAAACCAAGTTACATGTTCAATCTACGCCGTTTCCGGTTGAGCCACTGACCTGGAGTCTATTCTGGCATAAAAATGCTCAGGATGACCCAGGTTCTCGGTGGATGAGAAGTAAGTTGAAGGCGGTTGCAGAAGAAGTTCTGACGTCTTCAGACTTGAGTTGAGTCATGCTGAGTTTGGGTGATTTAGTAGTCAGCTTTAGTCCTATGTGAAGAATGGTTCATATAGGGCTTAGCAAACTACCGCCATCTACAAGCAACGAGGAACCATTGATATAGGAGCCTGCATCGCTGGCCAGTAAGAGCAGAGGGCCGGTGAGCTCATGGTATTGTCCTAAGCGTTGTGGCACCAAGCGGGCGATATAGGCTTTGCCTCGTTCGGTATTGAACTCTTCCTCGTTGATGGCCGAGGCAAAGTAGCCGGGGCACAACGAGTTCACGCGAATGCCTGATCGGGAGAGTTCCAGGGCCATGTTCTTGGTGAGCTGGGCGACAGCCACTTTAGAAACATTGTAATCCGTTTTTTGTAGGCCGGTGCACAAGCTGTATATGGAGCCGGTATTGATGATCGATCCCTTGCCTGCTGCTTTCATGCGGATGGCCGCTTGTTTGGCCACTCGCCAAGCACCTTTGAGATTGACATCCAGCAGATAACTCCAATCTTCTTCCTCCATTTCGGTGAATTTGGTTGGGGTACTGCTGATACCGGCGTTATTCACGAGGATGTCCAGTGAATCGATTATTTCGTCCAGTTGTGCGAACGCGGTGTTAACGCTGCTTGCTGAGGTGACATCCATTGCTAGTGTTTGAGCTTTACCGCCGGCAGCGATAATCTCTTCGGCCACTTCAGTTAATTTATTGGTGCGACGGGCGGCAATAATCACTTCGGCCCCAGCTTGCGCCATGACCTTGGCGAAATGTGCACCTAAACCGCTGGAGGCGCCGGAAATGAGAGCGGTCTTGCCTGATAGCGACAGTAAATTTTCAATTGAAGACATGCTACATTCATTCCTGCTGTTATTTGCCTTGGAAGACGGGTTTGCGCTTCTCAAAAAAGGCTTGGGCACCTTCGGCGAAGTCATCGCTGCGGTATGTGGTGTTTTGTAATTGGGCTTCTTGTTCTAAACAGAAATCCAGATCTTCAGTGGCGGCTTGTTTTAAGATTTGTTTCGACAGAGCCAGGGTTAAAGGGGCCTGCTGAGTTAGGGTCGAAGCCCAAGCCAAGGCATCTTGTAATAAGCTGTCCGCCGGAAATACTCGATTGGCTAAGCCAACTTCTGCGCACTGTGTTGCAGTTAAGCGCTGTGAAAAAGCAATCATCTCATAGGCCTTTTTCGGCCCTAAGTAGGATTGCAAAAACTTGTGGCTACCGCCGTCGGGAATAAGGCTAATAGCGCCAAAGGCCGAATACAAGAAGGCGTCTTCGGCCATTACCATTAAATCGCAGGCCATCGCAATGGCGCCCCCGATACCCGCTGCGGCACCATTGACCACGCTGATTACAGGCTTTGATACGCTGGTTATGGCTTGAATAATGGGGTTATATTCATTGTGCAGTAACTCAGTAATGAAGCCATCTTCATTATCACCGGGTAGTTTTTCACCTAAATCAGCGCCGGCACAGAAGCCTTTGCCAGCACCGGCAATCATAATGACACGCACGTTGTTATCATCCCCAGCTTGTGTCATGGCTGTAACTAACTCAAGCCGCAACTGCTGATTGAGCGAGTTACGTACTTCGGGGCGGTTTATGGTAATGATGGCAATCTGTTCTTTCAATTCGTAGGTCAGTGTTTCAAAATGACTCATGGTAGTTTCCTTAATTTGTGCGTGGCTATTGTCTGGGGGTTTCAGTCTGACATCTTTTAACGTGAGTCATTTTAACATTGACAGCAGCTCTTGGGTTATTTGTGACGGCCTAATTTTTGGTGTTGTTTATTAGCCGTGTTTTATTTTACCGCACCTTGCGTGATTAAAGCTTCAATGTCGTCGGTGTTGAGCCCAAGGCTTGCAAGTACTTGTTGAGTGTCTTGTCCCTGAGTATGCAAGCCATGATTTACCGTCGATGGCGTGCGGCTAAAGCGTGGCGCGGGAGCTGGTTGTAAATAGCCATCGATCTCTATGTAGCTTTCGCGGGCCTGGTTGTGAGGGTGACTCAGGGCCTCTTGAGCATTGAGCACAGGCGAAAAGCAGGCTTCTGTATTTTCCAGTAGAGCAGACCATTCATCGCGTGTTTTTTGTTTGATGACTTGAGCTAAGGCGTGTTTTTTATCTGGCCATTGACTGGCATCCATCTGAGTATCCACATTGAAGACTGTTTTATCCAGTGCAGCTTTTTCCACTAGCGTCGTAAAAAATTGAGGTTCGATGGCGCCGATAGCGACGTATTTGCCGTCAGAGGTTTCGTAAGTGTCGTAAAAAAATGCGCCACCATCGAGCATGTTGACTCCGCGGTCAGAAAATTCCCAGTAATTGGCAGCGTGAAAACTGTGGCACATCCACATTAAATTAGCAGCGCCGTCGACCATGGCGGCATCGACAACCTGGCCCTTGCCTGAGTTTTTGGCTTCCAGTAAGGCCGCTAATACGCCACTGACTAAAAACATGGTGCCGCCACCGAAATCACCCACAAGGTTCATCGGTACGACGGGTTTTTGCCCCTGTACACCAATTGCGTGTAAGGCGCCGGTGATGGAGATGTAATTGATGTCGTGTCCTGCATTTTGGGATAGTGGACCAGTTTGCCCCCAGCCTGTCATGCGGCCATAGACGAGCGCAGGGTTTACTGCATGGCACTGTTCTGGACCGATACCGAGCTTTTCTGCAATCCCAGGGCGATACCCTTCTATTAAAACATCGGCGGACGCCACGAGCTTGAGTAGGATTTCACGGCCTTCAGCAGTCTTAAGGTTGACGACGATAGATTTCTTGCCGCGCCGGCTCATATCTTTGGCATACATCGGGTCGGAGTTGCTACCGCGATCAATACAAATGACTTCGGCGCCCATATCTGCTAATAGCATTCCGGCCATAGGGCAGGGGCCTAATCCCGCTAATTCAATAACTCGGTAACCTGTGAGTGCGCCCATATCGATCTCCAGTGTAGGATAAATAATCTCTGAAATATCAATAAGCCAGCATTTCAGAAGTTATTCTTTAAAAGGTTTTTAAGGGGGGATAGGCAGCAAGGGTTAGTTGTAATATTGCAAGTAACCCTTGTTGCCAGCGATCTGTACGCTAGATGATCACTTAGGTTGCATACGAATTGCTGCGTCCATACGAATGCATTCACCATTAATGTAATCATTGTCCACAATGTGGGCGGACAACTTGGCAATTTCACTAGTTTTACCTAAACGTTTTGGATAAACCGTCGAGGCTTCTAATGCCTTGTAATAAGACTCTTCGATAGTATCGAACAGCGGTGTGTGGATCAGGCCGGGGACAATAGTGTTGACCCGAATACCGTAAGGGGCCAGCTCGCGAGCCATGGGCAGTGTCATGCTCACTATCGCTCCTTTAGTTGCAGAGTAAGCTACTTGTCCGATTTGACCTTCATAAGCTGCTACAGACGCAGTGTTGATGATCACACCACGACCGCCGTCTTCGTTGATAGGTTCGTTTTGAGCCATTTTCTCAGCAGCGAGGCGCGCCACGTTAAACGTACCCACTTGATTGACCATCACGACTTTCATATAAGTATCGAGTGGGTGCGGGCCATTTTTGCCGTAGGTTTTACACGCGGGACCAATACCGGCGTAGTTATTAACGATGTGTAGCGCACCGAATTTTTCCACAACTGCGTCGATGGCGGTTTGGACTGAGGCCTCGTCTGCGACGTTAACATTATAGTAAGCTACTTTATCGCCTAAACGTTGTGCAATGGCTTGTCCTGCTTCTTCGTTTAAATCAAAAATGGCGACGTTAGCGCCGTCAGCTACGTAGCGTTCAACCGTGGCTAAGCCGAGGCCAGAAGCGCCTCCGGTAATGATGGCTGTTTTTCCTGCGATATCCATAGTGTTTTCCTATTTTTTTTTGGGGTTAATATTTGAAATCTAAGGTTCGAGTTAATAAGCTATTTAAATAGTATTGATATTTACAAGTCGCGATCAATAAACTGAATATAATCACCGCTGTAGATGTCACGGCTGATCAGCAGTTTCATGATTTCAGATGTACCGGCGTAGATTCGGGTAATGCGAGCATCGGTGTACATACGGGAAATAGGATATTCGTCCATATAACCGGCACCACCATGCAGCTGCACACCTTCGTCAACCACACGACATAAAAGCTCCGTGGTTAAGTATTTGGCTTTGGCGGCATCGGTTGCCGAAAGCTGGTCGGCGTTTACCGCTTTTACACATTGATCCACATACACTTGTTGCATATCCAGCTCGGCGCGAAGCTCAGCAAGTTTGAATTGAGTATTTTGAAAATCGGACAAGTGTTTTTTAAATAACTTGCGCTCTTGGGTGAACTCTACCGTAATATCAAACGCTTTTTGAGCAGCGGCCAGGGCCTCCACCGCTGAAATCAAACGTTCTTCTGCGAGGGCTTCCATCAGCTGGGACAAGCCTTTACCCTCAGCTCCGAGTAAATTTTCTTTGGGAACCTTGACGTTAGAGAAAAATAGTTCAGCGGTATCCTGGCCTTTTTTGCCCATCTTCTTCAGGTTGGCGCCGCGCTCAAAACCGGGCATGCCGCGTTCTACTAAAAATAGACTGACGGCACGAGGGTTGTTGATCGGATCGTTCTTAGCTGCGACCACCACTAGATCTGCGTTGATGCCATTGGAGATATAGGTTTTGCTGCCATTGAGAAGGTAGTGATCACCCTGGTCAATGGCGGTGCTGCGTATACCGGCCAGATCGCTACCTGCATCCGGCTCGGTCATGGCAACGGCTAAAATGGTTTCGCCGGTGATACACTTGGGTAGAAAGCGCTGTTGCTGTTCAGGTGTGCCAAATCGTTTTATATAAGGTGCGACTAAGCGACTGTGCAGTGTGGCGTACCAATCTGAACACAGCGCGTATTGTGTTTCCTCAATCATGATCTGTTCTAAGCGAAAATCGGTGTCGCCTAAACCGCCGAACTCCTCGCTAGCCCATGTACACAAAAAGCCATTGGCACCGGCTTTAACAAAAGCTTCGCGATCGACAATACCTTGATCCCGCCAACTTTCCATGTGCGGGATGATTTCTTGTTGCAAAAATTTTCGGTAGGCATTGCGAAACATACCTTGTTCTTCAGTGAAGTCACGTTTAAACATAGTTAGCTCCGATACTTATTCAAAACGGCTATGACTATTGGTTTTTTCAACGACGATCGCGGGGGCAGCAAAACGCTCGCCATACAATGCAGCCAATTCATTAGTACGAGTCACAAATGCTGCGGGTCCGGTTTCGCCGTTGTATTCGTAGGTGTTAACGAACTGCAAAAAACCACCCGTCCAGGTGGGAGCGCCAATACCCAGCAGCGAGCCCACATTACCATCAGCCACCGAGCGTAGTACCCCCTCTTGCAAACATTGTAAACTTTCAATTACCTGGCGAAATAGAATGCGGTCTTTGATGTCTTGATTAGGAAGACTGACATCAGGTTTGTGGTAGAGCTCATAGAGTTTTGGCCATATGGTTTTGCTGCCGTCGGTACCGTACTCGTAATAGCCACCGCCATGGTAGCGGCCACCACGACCGAAGTCTTTGATGAGACGCTCACAGACTTCGGCGTTGACGCTATTGTCCCCTTTGCTACAGAAGACGCCCATTTCGCGGTGGGTTTCTGCAGCTTTGCGGCTCAATTCTTGACTGACTTCATCTTGTACCGTCAATGGACCAACAGGCATACCTAGCTGTTTGCCCATGGCATCAATCAGGATTGGGTCGATGCCTTCGATCAACAGACGCGCGCCTTCATCCAAATAAGTGCCGAAGACACGGGAGGTGAAGAAACCCAGAGAATCGTTAACCACAATTGCCGTTTTGCGAATTTGACGCGCATAGTCAAACGCCACGGCTAGCGCCTGATCACTGGTTTTATCGCCGCAAATAATTTCGACCAGTGGCATTTTATCGACAGGAGAAAAGAAATGAATGCCGATAAAATTAGCAGGGTTGGCACTGGCTTCAGCCAGCTGGCTGATAGGCAGAGTAGAGGTGTTAGTGCCATAAACACCGCCATCTGCGAGGAAACGCTCGGCTTCTTGAGTGACTTTATTTTTCAGCTCGATGTTTTCAAACACGGCCTCAATGATTAAGTCACAACCCTGTAAATCAGCGTAATCATCAGTGGCTTTAATCAAGCTCAGTACTTGGGTTTTGTTGTCTTCGCTGCTGCGACCGCGTGCGATTTGTTTATTCAGTAACTGGGCGGTGTAAGCTTTGCCCTTTTCAGCAGCTTCAACACTGATGTCTTTTAGAACCACTTCAATACCCGCAGTCGCGGAGCTGTAAGCAATACCTTGGCCCATCATACCTGCACCGAGAATACCGACTTTTTTGACCTTGGTCGGGGCTATGTCTTTCGGTCGACTGATACCGCTGTTGATACTGTTTATCTGAAAGAAGCCGGCGGTGATAATGTTCTTTGCTTGCGGCGTAGTGATTAGATAAGCCAGCCCACGAGATTCAATACGCAGAGCCGTATCGAAATCAACGGCCATTGCGTCGCCAGCGACGGCAAGAATGCGCTCAGGCGCAGGTAGCAAGCCGCGTGTTTTTTTGAAGGTGATCGCAGGTACTGTAGATAATATGCCCGTGATGGTCGGATTCCATATATCACCACCGGGGATAGTGTGACCCTTGATGTCCCAGGGCTGTGTCCAAGCTTCAGGATTGGCTTTAATCCAGTTTTTCGCAGCGTCGATAAGCGTATCAGCATTGTCGACTAGCTCGTTGACGAAGCCGGCGCTAAGGGCTTGTTCAGGCTTCATCCGGGTGCCTTCTAGTAAAAAAGGTAAGGCTTTTTCTAAGCCTAGCATATGAATCGAGCGGATTACGCCACCACCGCCGGGCAAAAGGCCTAGAGTCACTTCTGGCATACCGAGCAGGACTTTAGGTGAATTCACGGCAACCCGATAATTACAGGCCAGACAAATTTCTAGTCCGCCACCCAGTGCAGCACCATTGATTGCAGCAACCACTGGCACTTGCAGTTTTTCTAAACGACGCAAGGGAGCTTTGATACTGGTTTCAATTACCTTGAATTGATTTTCTTCACCACCACGCGGCACAGAGGACAGCTCACGTAAATCGCCCCCAGCAAAAAAGGTACTTTTAGCGGAGGCAAAGACAACACCTGTTAGTCCCGTTTCGGCTTCTAATTTAGTGACGTTCTCGGCCATTGCTAACCGATACTGATCATTCATAGCGTTAACTGGGCCGTCCATATCCATAGTAATGGTGACAATGCCGTCAGCGTCTTTTTCGTATATAAAACCGTTGATATTTTCGCTCATGATTATTTACCTTGCTATGTTCTGTCTGCGTTAACTGTGTGAAGTGGATGCTGATTAAACCCGCTCAATGATGGTTGCGATGCCCTGCCCACCGCCAACACACAGTGCCAATAAACCGCGTTTTTTGTTGCGGCGTTCTAGCTCGTCGAGCATGATGCTTACCAACATTGCACCAGTAGCACCCAGTGGATGCCCCATGGCAATCGCACCTCCGTTGACGTTGGTGACATCGGGTGAAATATCCAAATCCTTCATAAAGCGCAGTACAACCGAGGCAAAGGCTTCATTAATTTCAAACAAGTCGATATCGGCGGTGGTCATACCGGCCTTTTGCAGCACTTTCTTCGCCGCGGGGCCAGGTCCTGTTAGCATAATGACGGGATCGGTTGCTAACACTGCGGTGGCGACAATACGACCGCGAGGCGTCAAGCCTAAATCCTTACCGATCTTCTCACTGCCAATAAGCACCGCAGAGGCGCCATCGACGATGCCGGATGAGTTGCCGGGTGTATGCACGTGATTGACTGCTGGCAACTGTGGATACTTACGCAGCATTAGCTCATCAAAACCTATAGCGCCCATAGATTGGAAAGAAGGCCGCAGGCCGCCGAGAATTTCCATCGTGGTGTTGGGCTTAATGAAATCATCTTTGGCGAGAATGGTGACGCCATTTAAATCCTTTACCGGCACCATAGAACGGTCGAAGTAGCCGTTTGCCTGAGCGGCAGCAGCGCGCTGTTGAGAGCTAAGTGCAAAAGCATCGACGTCTTCACGACTCCAGCCTTCCAGTGTTGCTATCGTGTCGGCGCCGACCCCTTGGGGAACGGAGTTGTTGTGGATACTGATTTCAGGATCATTGAGCCAAGAGCCACCGGCAACCCCCATGGGAATACGTGACATAGATTCAACGCCACCCGCGACTACGAGGTCTTCCCAGCCGGATGCTATTTTCATGGCGGCGATATTGACGGCTTCCAGGCCGGAAGCGCAAAAACGGTCCAGTTGCACGCCCGGTACACTTTCGTCCCAATCGGCAAACTGAACGATGGTTTTAGCAATGTCACCACCTTGCTCGCCAACTGGCGATACGCAGCCCATGACGACGTCATCGACGCAGCTGGTGTCTAGATCGTGACGTTGTTGTAGTTCTCTCAGTAGACCGGCAGCTAAGGCAACGGGTTTAACTTCATAAAGGGAGCCATCCTTTTTCCCTTTACTTCTTGGTGTTCTGACAGCGTCGTAAATATAGGCGGTATGTGGCATCACGAGATCCTATTAAAAGTGAAGTAATGTGCAATATGTCTTATATTGTTTGCAAAAATATCCTTAAACAAGGGTAAAATAGGACATTAATGTGCATTATTGGCCATTATGGTTGGCTGTACTGATAGACTGGGAGGGGTTGATGCAAGAGATTTCAATATCCAGCTACTTTTTAAGGGCTGTGCTGGGGCAGGCGCAAACCGCTGGGCTGGTTATACCTGATTTGTTGCGCAGGGCTTCGATTCCGATAAAATTACTTGCCGAAGAAGGGGCTCGCGTTACGGCGGAGCAATACGCCACGTTACAGACGATCACAATGCGAGAAATGGATGATGAAATGCTGGGTTATGGCCGACTTCCCTTAAAGGTAGGTACTTGGTCTGCGTTGTGTCACTGGCTTATTCATTCGCGAACATTAAGCCAAGCACTTAAGCGTTTTTGTCTTTTTTACTCGCTGATGCAGCGGGGATTGAAATCTGATTTATCTACTAACGCTGGTCAATTGAGTATCCGCTTTAGTCCTTGGCACGACGATGAGCAGTTACAGCCTTATGCTATGGAGCTGTTTATATTCGGCTTCCATCGACTGGCTTGCTGGCTGATAAACGATAACCTTTTAGTTTTAAGCGCCCGATTTCCTTATCCAAAACCTGATCACTATGCGGACTATTTGGTTATGTTCCCTGGTGGCCCCAGTCTATTTGCGCAGCCAAGCTGTGAGTTGATATTTGATCGTAAGATTATGGAAATTCCCATTCAACAAACACCAGAAACACTGTCAAAGTTTCTGCGTCAGCCACTCTTGAACATGCTCATTAACGACTACAACCAAAAAACCTGGGCAGCTAAAACCCGTGCAGTGCTGCGCGAGGAGCTGATCAATAGTCCTAATATTACTGATGTAGCATTAAAATTGTCTGTGCATCCGAGAAAATTACGCCGCGAATTAGGTAAAGAAGGGATTAGCTACGGCGACCTAAAAAATCAGCTGCGTCGAGATATTGCGATTCGATATCTTACTAAAACTAGCAAGCCCGTTGAAAAAATTGCTTATTTACTAGGATTTTCTGAAGCTTGCACCTTCACTAGGGCGTTTAGGCAGTGGACAGGCGTCACACCTTGCAGCTATAGAAAACAGCTAAATTGAATGGATGAATGAATAAGGGCTCGTTTAACCGCGTAGCGTAAATCTCGGGGGCTTGCCCCCGAGCTGGATAGCGTACAATGGCATTAGCCATTGTGAGGTGTCCCGTTCATGGAGTTACAGAGAAATACGCATCATGTTTACCG
>JBAYQJ010000028.1:0-54059 GCA_041677245.1 Spongiibacteraceae bacterium
ACAACAAAAGATGTCAATATGATAACAAGTCAATTTGTCCGCTCGCTACTCGATATTGTCTCTGACCTCTCGCAGCCGCTCTCTGAAAGCGAGCGCTACCAACGATTGTTGCGCGCGGTTAAACAGGTATTCCCCTGTGATGCTACTGCCCTGCTGCGACTGGAACACAACAAATTAATTCCCCTTGCCGTGGATGGGCTCAGCGAAGATACCCTGGGTCGCCAGTTTGAAGTTGACCAGCATCCGCGCCTATCTACTATTTTACTCAGCCGTAACCCAGTGCGCTTTGGAGCAGATTCTCCCCTGCCTGACCCCTATGACGGTTTGATTGACGTCGGTATCGATGGCCTGCATGTGCACGACTGTATGGGAGTATCACTCTATATTGATGGCAGCCCTTGGGGTGTCCTAACCCTTGATGCCGCTACCACTGGTACCTTTGATGGCATCAGAACCGCTGAACTGGAAGCCTTTATCCGTCTGGCCGAGGCAACGGTAAAAGCAGCCACATTGATTCGCAGCCTGGAAACACGGTTGCAGCACGAACACCAGGTTGTGCAAGCCGTGCTAGCTGAACGCAGCAAACAACCCATGGTCGGCAATAGCGAAGCGATGCAATTATTACAGCGCGAAATTGGCGTTGTCGCGGCCTCGAATCTATCTGTGCTTATTTGTGGCGAAACCGGTGTAGGCAAAGAGTTGGTAGCACAGCAAATTCACCAGCACTCCAGCCGAGCCAGCGCCGCCTTAGTTTATGTAAACTGTGCAGCACTACCAGAGAACTTGATTGAAAGTGAACTGTTTGGTCACGTCAAAGGCGCTTTCTCGGGTGCCATCCAATCGCGTGCCGGTAAATTTGAACTGGCCAACGGCGGCACACTATTCCTCGATGAAGTGGGTGAAATTCCCATTGCCGCACAGGCAAAACTACTACGCGCCTTACAGAGCGGAGAGATTCAACGTATCGGCCATGATCAAGCGCTGTCTGTTGATGTACGTATTATTACCGCTACCAATCGCAACCTTGCCGAGGAAGTCACCGCCGGGCGTTTTCGCGCCGACCTCTATCATCGCCTCAGTGTCTACCCCATTCAGGTACCACCACTGCGCGAACGCGGGCGTGATGTATTACTGTTGGCCGGTTTTTTTGTCGAACAACAACGTCGCCGGCTCGGTTTACAATCAGTGAGGCTAGCTCCAAATACCCATACAGAGTTACTGCAATACCGCTGGCCAGGTAATATCCGCGAACTGGAGCACACCATCAGCCGTGCACTGCTCAAAGCAAAAAGCCAACACCTCACAACGCCAGCCGTATTACAAATTAACTGTGATGACTTAGGCTTAAATCAACGATTAAATACATCCACGGCAACACTAACGAAACCCAACAATGCAGTTAACCACGAAACAGAAACCGCCACGGCAACCATAGATTTGAAGACAGCAACCGAGAATTTTCAGCGGCAGCTGATCACCGACACACTTCAGAGGAACCGTGGCAATCAAGCTAAAGCCTCACAAGAACTAGGCATGGATAGAAGTAATTTTTATCGTTTGAAAAAACGTTTGGGGGTTTAAAAACCTAACTGGCGGTAGTAATTTAGCTAATAGATGAACAGACTTTAGCAGCCTATGTGAATCTCAACCCCATTCATGCCCAAATGGTAAACACACCAGAACATTTTTTATAATAACCCAATCGACTCTTGCTCTATCTTCAGCAAAAGCAGGCCATTTAAGATTGCCCATTCGATAATGATCTTTTGTTAATTCAGTCATATTCATTATGTACAGACCTTCCATGCTAGCATCAAATGCTGGCGCTTCCTAAATGAATCATGTCTATCCTTACTATCTACTTCAGGCATAATACAATAACTATATGACTGTTATCAGGTGCCATGTATGCGGCCAAACCCCTACTTACAACCCTTAAAATTTTTGAGTTCTCGCCTAGATCGCTTGATTGAGGGGCGACTGTGGTTAAAGGTCCTTATTGCTTTGGGGTTGGGTATTGTATTGGGTTTATTGCTTGGACCTGATCTTGGCTTATTTAAGCCAGCGGTAGTCGAAACCATTACCTCCTGGCTGGCACTACCAGGGCAACTGTTTTTGGCCTTAATTCAAATGGTGGTAGTGCCACTGGTGATAGCTTCTATTGTTAGAGGTTTAGCTTCTAACAACAACCCTGAAGCGCTGAAAAAGATCGGCTTGATCGCACTGGTATTTATGGTTTTTACCACTGTTGCTGCAACTGCAATTGGTATTGGCTTAGCTGAAACTCTGCACCCCGGCACTTATATTCCTGCAGAGGGGATAACCGAGCTGGGGCACGCTGCGGCCACGCAAGCGCACAACACGCAATTTCCCTCACTGGCACAAATCCCCGACAAAGCCATCTCGCTGCTGCCTAAAAATCCTCTGGCCTCGATGGTATCGGGCGAAATGTTACAGGTTATTTTATTTGCCGCCGTGTTAGGCGCGGCAATGCTGTCTATTCCAGCAAAACAGGCTCAGCCTTTGTTTGATCTATTTGGTGCTTTGCAGGATGTCAGCATTCGGGTTGTCTCTTGGGCCATGCGCTTAGCGCCTTTAGCTGTATTGGGTTTAATCACCAAGCTAGTGGCAACCGTGGGTATCAATGTTTTAGCTGGCATGGCAATCTATGTACTAACTGTAGTTTTAGGCTTGGTTTGCCTGGCACTGCTGTATTTATTGATTGTCAAAGTGGCCGGCAGCCATCAGATCAAAACCCTACTTCATCACACCAAAGAGTTACTGTTACTGGCTTTTTCTACCAGTAGCTCGGCGGCGGTAATGCCACTAAGCCTGCAAATTACTGAGAACAATTTAAATATCCGGCCAGGTATTGCGCGCTTTTTAATCCCCCTAGGGGCAACAGTTAATATGGCCGGCACCGCACTATACCAAGGTGCCGCGACGGTATTTTTAGCTCAGGTGTTTCAGGTAGACCTGGACCTGACCAGCTACGCATTTATCATTACCATGGCAGTGGCAGCATCGATTGGTTCACCGGCAACGCCGGGCGCGGGTATTATTATTTTAAGCATGGTACTTGAAGGCGTGGGCATTCCCGCTGCTGGTATTGCACTATTACTTGGGGTGGATAGAATTCTGGATATGTGTAGAACAGCCGTTAATGTGCTCGGTGACGTGGCATTATGCTCGGTTGCAGAAAAATGGTTAGCGGATGATGAGGAAAACAACTCGACTGCTGATAGCCACCCTTCAATTGCCGATGCATAAAAATTCCTTCGTTACGATTAAGCTCATCAGTGGGGGCGATAGCATCAGTAGTCTGCTTCTAATATCACAAATACTGACAACTAAGAATCATGAGTTTACTGTAGTATTATTACTAGCCAGGTCCATCAGTTCTTTGTGTAACCGCCTATAACTATGGAATTTTTTATGGCTACTCTTTAGATCTTTAATTTGCGCTAAACACTGCTCAGACTCCTGTAGCCACATGTTTTTATTGTTAGGATTTTTTGTTTTACTGACCAGTTTTAACAAGCTCTGTACAAAGTTTAAATTAAGTTCTATGTTTTTGGGAAACTGCATTTGAGCTTCTCTAAATGAAACTACAGCTTTGTTGTATTCACCGGTTTTGAAATATTTAATCCCTTGCCGATTCAATAAAATTATTTGTTCTTTTCCACTTTTACTGACAGGCTCTTCTAGTACCTTATCCGCTTTAGCGATTGTTTCTATATCATCAGTTTTTTCAATTAATTCGTCTAAGACTTTTTCTGCATAAGGATTATCACCAAACCGAGCCAGAGTTTTTGCAAATTCTATTTGGCTTTGTGATGATACCGTATCTATATTTTTTCCATATATTTTTTTAGCACTATGCATACACTCCGCAGCAGCTGTTTTATGCCCTTGTGCAAAGAATCCACGCCCCTCTATAAATAATGACTGTAATTCATTATCACCATCAGCGTGAAACTTATTTTTAATAATATCGAGATTTTTTATAATCTCATCGGTTATTTTTTTATCTTCGTAGCCGTTAATATATTCACAGAAATCATTTAAACAACGCGCTAAATTTAGATGATTTTCTGCACTCTCATATTGTGTATTGCGGCTTATTTTTATAATACTACGCCATGCACTAATGGCAGGTTCATAGTGATTATTTCTTTCACACAGCTTGGCGTAATCTTGCTGAAAGCGAATGGATAAAGGCGATACTGTTACCGCTTTAGCCATGACCTCTTCAGCTTTCCCATATTGGGAGGCCTGTATATATATATCTGCCAATTTTGCATAGACATCAATATACATATAATTAATGTCCATCAACTCTAACAACAAAGCCTCGGCTTCATTGTAATACTCATGGCTCATATAAACTTGCGCCAACCCTAATCTAGCCCAATCGCTATCATTGGCAACCAACTCGGCATCGTATATTTCTTGCGCTTTATCCATCTCATTAATATTTTGATATAATTCTCCCAGTATTCTTAAACATCGACTACTAAACTCTTCGTAGTTCTGTAAGTAATGCTGGCAGCCCTGTATTGCTAAGTGATAATTTTTATTGTCGATGGATTGAAACACAGAATGCAGGCTGGATTTATAGCGTAATATTTTACTCACTCGGCGCAGTAATAAATCCTGCGTATAGGGTTTGGCGACATAATCATCTGGCTGATATTCTAAGGTACTCAATACCGCATCGCGCTGAGTTTCTGAGGTGATAATAATAAAGGCACTAACATTGCTAAGCATTTTTTGGCTACGCAACTCTTCTAATAATTGTTGTCCGTTTTTTCCATCACCTAAATTGTAATCGGCAATTACCACGTCATAATCTACTTTCTTACACATGGTAATGGCGATGCTAGCACTAACTGCAATATCTACTTTTTCAGCTCCCATAAACAACAAATTACGGCGCAACATATCCCGACCAAAGGGATAGTGATCCACAATAAGAAATCGATTTTCAAGAGGCTGCTCAGATAGCATTTGTAACGGCCATTATTAACTGGTTTTAGCCCAAACCAAACAGCGGTTATTCGCTGGCATGGCGTAATCTTCCAGCAAGGATAGCCCTGATTGCAAAGCTAAGTTGTGAATGGCTTCAAAATCTCTAATACCACTCAAAGGATTGCGACTTTTTAACCATTGATCAAAGTTGGCATTGCTAGCACTGGTATATTCTCCAGCATAATTAAACGGCCCATATAAGCAAAACACACCCCCTGGCATGAGTACGTTATTAATAGCAGCAAAAAACTTTTCAACTTCGGCCCAACTCATAATATGCACAGTATTAGCCGAAAAAATCGCTGGGGTAGCACTCACCGGCCACGGTAAGTTTACATTAAGTGTTAATGGCACCTGTAGATTGGGTAATTTTGCCCAGCTATGCCAAGCCTTGATACCGTCAAGATACTCGGCCTGATCGGCAGGCTGCCACTGTAGGTGGGGTAATTGCTGGGCAAAAAAAACCGCGTGCTGACCAGTACCACTGCCGACTTCCAGCACGCTATCAATCTGCATAAAGTGATTTTTTAACACTGCTAATATAGCAGTCTTGTTATTTTCGCAGGCTTGTGAAAAAGGACGTTGCATGGATGCTCACCCAAAAGATCAATTTAAAACTAGCAGCTGAAGGCATTAGTAAGAATATTATTATAATGTAGCTATATACCGGGACAGCTGCTCCAATTTTTGTGGATCATCATCGACAAAACGAATGACTAACTTTAACACCCCCGCATTAATATTATTTTCCCCAGCTTGAAGGCTGTGTACATAACCATTCAGCCGCGCTACATCTTCGCCATTGTTTTGTACAATGCTGATAACCACAGTTTCAAAAATGCTGGGGACTAGCTCTTCACGCTTAATCGCGCCAGTTAAAGTTTGCAGGGTTATTCCACTAATCACACATAGAGTATTAGCATTGGCAAAGGTTAGCATTGCTTGACCACGCGCCTTAGTGTTAAGCGATTTTCCGCTAGGCTTAACGTCTGCCACCACCCTATTTGTAGTCGGAGCAGCAGTTAAAATGCTAAGCGAATCACTAACAACAGGTTTTGTTGGGGTTGCTTTAGTTGTTAGTGTTGCTGCAGTGGCTGTCCCTGCGGTTAACACATCCAGGCTATTATTGGTCGCCTCTGGTAATTTTGCGGTGACGCTCTTACCTGCTTTTGCCAACGCTTTAGATACTTTGCCGACTAAACCCTCCGGGGTAAACGGTTTACCTAAGTAATCGCTAACACCCGCCTGTGCAGCTTTGATAATAAAGTCGCGCTCACCTCGGCTAGTGACCATAATAAAAGGCAAGCTTGCAAAGGAATCCTGAGATCGAACCCAGCGTAAAAACTCTTCGCCCGTCATCTCGGGCATTTCCCAGTCACAGAGAATTAAATCAACTCGATGTGTTTTTAATAGTGCTTGGGCTTTTTTGGCACTGGCGGCATCAAGTATTTCGCAACCGGGAAAATGGTTACGCAGGTTTTTTTTCAGCATATCGCGAATAAACGCGGCGTCATCTACCACTAAAAACTTCAAAACTGTCATACCCGCCTAACCCTTATTGTTTTAATGACGCCATCCTAAATGATGGCGGCAAAATACATCCATCAGCTTAGTCCAAAATTAGCGGATGAGCGAATACCACAGTAGAATTAATGGGTATTGTCGCGGGTAAAAACCCATTCTCTTGCTGTTGACATAGCGGTATTATAACTATAGCCATCGATATCAAATTGCTTAATCGTCTCAACATCGATAATTTTATTTTTGATAATATAAGCGCTCATTAAACCACGTGCTTTTTTGGCATAAAAACTAATGATTTTGTACTGACCATTTTTTAAATCTTTGAATACTGGAGTAATAATATCGGCATGTAATGCTTTACTCTGCACTGATTTAAAATATTCATTGGAAGCTAAATTCAGTAATACCTTACTGTTAGTTTTTTTCAACTGAACATTTATCGCATCTGTTATTTTTGATCCCCAAAACTGATACAAATTGGTGCCGCCTTTATTGGCAAAACGGGTACCCATTTCTAAACGATAAGGCTGGATTAAATCCAGCGGACGCAGTAAACCATACAAGCCCGACAAGATGCGCAAATGTTTTTGTGCAAATTTAAAATCATTGCTATTAAAACTTTCCGCATCGAGGCCAGTATAAACATCACCCTTAAACGCCAATACTGCCTGCTTCGCATTATCGCTATCAAACGGCGTATGCCAGTTCATAAAGCGCTCGACATTTAGTGCGCCCAATTTTTCACTAATGCTCATTAGCTCCGACACATCCGCCGGCGACAATTCACGCAACTCATCGATTAGCTGCGCCGACTGCTCAAGAAAATCCGGGGTAGTGGCAACCTTGGTTGTTGCTGGAGTTTCAAAATCCAAGGTCTTTGCTGGGGAGATAACCATCAACATAGTATTCGCTCAACACTGCTAGTGCTTTAATAAAACAATCCAAAAAATAATTTAGCCGGGGCGCATAATTTAAAAACGCCACCTTATTCCGGAGCTAATATTTCCTGCCACCAATCCAATGGCTCACCAGTTTCAGGGTCATAAACGTTCCCATAAAACCAAGCTACATCCTGGAATGCTACGGTAGCTTCATTTAACATTTGCTCTATATTGTTAAAACCACAACTGACATGGATGCTATAGACCAGAGCATTCGGTTCTTTGATATCCAAATCACCACCCAGCTTTTCTATAGCTGATGTCAACTCCTGCTCCAGAGCTACCATTGGTTGGTTGTTAAACGATTGCTTGCTATACACCCTAACGCATAAGTTTCCGCTATGGGCCAATACTTTGAACGCCCCCTTGGGCTCTGTCATCGGCTCAATCACATCTGCACGGGCAATACCGCGAACAAACATTGGTGATTTTAATAGCTGGTAACTATTGGCCCCTGCTTGCGGGTTAACCAACACCCTCTCCACGATCAATTCGCCGTTGGGGTGACGACCGGCTATAAGTTCTAGGGTAGGCTCACCACCCAGGCTCCCAGACATAGTTTCTATCATGATGGCCTCATCAGCTCTAATGGATAATTAACAAGCATAAATACCCTTCTCGCGGCGACGCTCACATTCACGCTGGTAATTTTTACACACTTGAATCATCGCGGGCCCTGGATCTGCTATTGCCAGACAATCAGATTGCTTTGCCGCCAATTCATAATCTGGCATAGCCTCCCACTTGCTCTCACAGGCGCTCAGCAAGACCACCGAGCTTAATAGCAATGGGGAAAGAATAGATGCGCAGCTCTTACTCATAGTGTGATAACCGGAATTAGTGGCCCCCAGCCTTAAAAATGACAACACCGCAAACTGGTAATATTTGCCGTAGCCACAAGGTTCTTCAGGGGAATTATTTCAGCCACTAACCTTAACAGATGCCTGTATATAATGGCCAGCTGCGCTGGCAAGCAACAACGTGCGTGCGGGCTTATGCTCGGGTATAATATGGCGCATATAATAATATATAGCACTCTCTATGCAAGCTCTTAACACACTTCGCCGCATCATTAACCAGCTCTCGGACTTTTCTGGCCGCACACTTGGCTGGATGAGTTTAGTGATGATGCTACTGCTCTGTCTGGTAGTGATATTGCGCTATGTATTTCATACCAGCGCCACCGCTCTACAGGAGCTGGTTACCTATTTTCATGCCAGTATCTTTATGCTGGGGCTGGCATATACCTTCAAACATGATGGTCATGTGCGAGTCGATATTTTTTACCGTAACTTTTCACCACGGGGCAAAGCCTGGGTGAATAGTTTGGGTGGTATTATTTTTTTGTTACCACTATGCATCTTTACCTTTGTTGTGAGCTGGGGTTTCGTCGAACAATCCTGGCAGATCGGTGAAGTATCTTCCGAGCCTGGCGGTATTCCTTTGATTTTTCTGCTGAAAGCATTAATCCCACTTATGTCATTCACCCTCGGTCTACAAGCGCTGGCCGATATTATTGACAACGCCATGACTCTCACTGGCCTTACTGACCACCACGATGGCCAAAAACAAGAAGACCACGAATAACGATGCTTGAATTTATCCCGCTATTGATGTTTGCCACTGTGTGCCTGGTGCTTATGCTGGGTTACCCCGTCGCCTTTAGTTTGGCTGGGACTGCACTCGTATTTGCTGGCACCGGGATTCTAGGCGGCTATTTTGACCCTTCATTTCTCCATGCTTTTCCCAGTCGCTTATTTGGCACGATCCAAAACACCACACTGATCGCCGTACCCTTGTTTGTAATGATGGGTATCATGCTAGAACGATCACGCATCGCTGAGCAGCTGCTGGACAGTATGGCTGCGGTATTTGGCCGGTTGCGTGGCGGCTTGGCCATCTCTGTCGTCATCGTTGGGGCTTTACTGGCCGCCAGCACTGGCATTGTCGGCGCGACAGTCGTCACTATGGGCTTGCTATCGCTACCCACTATGCTCAAACGCGGTTACGACCCCAAACTCGCAACCGGGGTTATCTGCGCCACCGGTACACTGGGGCAAATTATCCCACCTTCTATCGCTTTGGTATTGCTGGGGGATATTCTTTCCAGCGCTTACCAACAGGCGCAGCTGAATATGGGAGTTTATAACCCCAAAACTGTTTCTGTTGGCGATTTGTTTATTGGTGCACTGATACCAGGGGCTATTTTAGTATCACTGTATATCCTGTATTTACTCTTGTACGTCCGTATAAAACCGCAGTCTGCGCCAATCCTGGATGATATCGAAAAACCCTCTCTAACCACCCTGATGTCGGGGCTAATCCCCCCTATGGTGCTTATTTTTACGGTACTGGGATCGATCTTAATAGGTATTGCCACTCCAACCGAAGCCGCGGGCGTCGGTGCTTTAGGTGCTACTTTATTAGCCGCCGCCAAGGGTGAGCTGGATATACCGCGGTTGCGCGATGTCGGTCGCTCTACCATGGAGATAACTTGCATGGTATTTATGATCCTCATCGGCGCAGCACTATTTTCGCTAGTGTTTCGCGGCCTTGGTGGCGAAGAGTTGATTCATCACCTATTCGAAACTCTGCCTGGCGGTGTAATCGGCGCTACCGTGGTGGTTATGGTAGTGGTTTTCTTACTGGGATTTATCCTCGACTTTATTGAAATTACCTTTGTTGTCGTCCCCATTGTTGGTCCTATTTTATTAGCCATGGGGCTAGATCCAATTTGGCTAGGGATTATGATTGCGATTAATTTACAAACATCCTTCCTCACCCCACCCTTTGGCTTCGCACTGTTTTATTTACGCAGCGTAGCACCTGCATCGGTAAAAACCGCTGATATCTATCGCGGCGTCATTCCTTTTGTCGCTATTCAGCTATTATTATTAGCGATTATTTCATATTGGCCAGTGCTGGTAACCGGTCTGCCCGCACTATTAAAATGATGATTATGTGATTTCTGATTAGTGCTAAACATTGCTTTTCAACCAGTTAGCGCTACAGTATGCTTCAAACTTTTTTATCGTAAATATACTGGGGCAGTTCATGGGTGACGATGATTTTGACGACGATATACCAACGCCTGGTGGCGGCTTAACTCTACAAACCATCGCTATGCCTGCCGATACTAACGCCAACGGCGATATTTTTGGTGGCTGGCTAGTGTCGCAAATGGATTTAGCCGCTTCCATCTCGGCAATGAAGATCGCTCATGGTCGCGTTGTTACGGCTGCTATCAAGAGTATGGTGTTTTTAACGCCTGTTCATGTCGGCGCTGTGGTTAGCTGTTATTCGGAAGTTTTACACATTGGTAGAACTTCAATAAAAATCAATGTCGAAGTATGGATTGAACATAAACGCACCTTTGAGCCTACCAAAGTTACCGAGGGTGAATTTATCTTTGTTGCTGTTGATAACATCGGTAATACGCGCCCTATATAACTCGAATACTCCAAGCCTTTATCATGAGCCTTTTACCATGAATATAGAAGAGATCGACGACGACCCAATTGCCACAGGTGATTTAGCCATTCAAACCTTGGCTATGCCTGCCAACACCAACCCCAGCGGTGATATTTTCGCCGGTTGGCTAGTATCGCAGATGGACTTAGCTGCATCCATTGCCGCCTTAAAAATAGCTAAAGGTCGTGTAGCTACTGTCGCCATCAACGGTATGAGTTTTTTATCATCTGTACATGTAGGCGCGATAGTAAGCTGCTACACCACAGTGATGGAAGTTGGCCGCAGCTCGGCGCGCATTTCAGTAGAGGTGTGGATTAATCACAAAACCACCTTTGAGCCAATCAAAGTCACTGAAGGCGAATTTGTATTTGTCGCCATTGATGATAATGGTCGTACTCGCTCAATCAGAAGGCCCAATAACGTTCGCTAACGCTATAGATCTCTTGCGTTGATATAGGCTTGCTCGGAAATATGGTGGTAGTTTGTCACCCCATCCTTGTAAGCCTTCCAGGACTTATAGACCTTGGCCGTCAGTGGGTCTTTATCTGCCATTTCTGCTAAATATTCAGTCGCTGCTGTGTGTAGCTCACGTAGCACATCATCAGGCAAGCGCCGTATTTTGACCTTAGGGTAATTGCTCTGTAAATCCATGAGCGCCGCATTATTATGCGCGGTGTACTCATCCAGCATATCCTGATTGACGTAACCCGCCGCCACCTCAACCATTACCTGTAAATCTTTTGGTAAAGATTCATAGGCTGACTTGTTGACGATGAGCTCCAAAGTAGGACCAGGTTCATGCCAGCCAGGGTAGTAATAATATTTAGCCGCGTCCTGCAAACCTAAGGATATATCGTTATAAGGCCCCACCCACTCTGTCGCATCTATTACCCCTGTTTGCAAAGAGGTGTACAACTCACCACCAGATAGCGTCACCGCAGTACCTCCCACGCGGCTAAATACTTCGCCACCCAAACCGGGGATACGCATTTTTAAACCTTGTATATCGGCAAGCGAATTGATCTCTCGATTAAACCAACCCGCCATTTGCACGCCAGTATTACCCGCAGCAAAAGGGATTAGGTTAAACGGCGCATAGGCCTCTCGCCACAACTCTTTACCACCACCATAGCTTAACCAACCGTTCATCTCTTGAGCATTTAAGCCAAAGGGTACCGCCGAGAAAAATGGTGCCGAGGGAATTTTACCCTTCCAATAGTACGCACCCGAATGCCCCATTTCGGCGGTGCCCTGCGATACTGCACTGAACACCTCTAACGCCGGAACTATTTCGCCGCCACCATAGACTTTTACGGTCAAACGACCGTCACTCATAGCGTGGATAATTTCAGCAAATTTTTCGGGTGCACTACCTAGGCCGGGAAAGTTTTTTGGCCAAGAGGTAACCAACTTCCATTGGTATTTTTTCTGTTCTGTTGTTGTCGACAAATAATCTTTGTGGGGTTGCTCATTACTTGCTTGCAACTGATTGACCTTGCCAATCACCAGCAACCAGCTTAACGTAACAATAACGGCGACCAGCACTAGAATAATCACCGGGCTGTAGCGGTTATAGGGTGTTGTCATGTTCTATCTGCCATTTATTTATTATTAATCATTTTTGCAATAATTGATTTGACGATTGCTCCGTCAGTAACTAGATAGCTTCAAGGTTAGCATATTGAACCACCAACCACTTACTGCCTTCGTCATCAAAATTCACTTGTACTCGCGCCGAGGGGCCGTGGCCCTCAAAATTAATCACCGTACCCGCACCAAAAATAGAATGAAAAACCTGCTGCCCCAAGCTGATTCCAGTATCTGGAATATCATGATTTTGATATGACGGCGCAAACCCAACCGGACGGCTAATGGCGGTATTTAAACGCACCTCCTGCATCAATTCTTGCGGAATCTCTCGAATAAAACGCGATGGCGAATTAAAATTTTCATTACCGTACATACGCCGTGATTCAGCATAGGTTATATACAGTTTTTCCATCGCCCGGGTTATACCCACATAGCACAGCCTACGCTCTTCTTCTAAACGACCCGACTCATCCATCGACATTTTATGTGGGAATAAATTTTCTTCCATACCTACCAAAAACACTAAAGGGAACTCCAAACCCTTAGCCGAGTGCAATGTCATCAGCTGTACGCTGTCTTCAAACTCATCAGCCTGTTGCTCACCGGCATCCAGTGCTGCGGTATCAAGAAAGGCCTGTAGCGGTGAGATATTTACATCTTCCGGCTGGAACTGACGCGTAGCAACTACCAGCTCCTGCAAGTTCTCTATTCGCGCTTGACCTTTCTCACCTTTTTCTTTTTGATGAAACTCAATTAGACCCGAGCGGTTCATCGTGTGATCAGCCAACTCATCCAGAGTTAAGCCGTCGGTGTCGTTATCCAGCGTGTCGATTAAATCGATAAAATTTTGCACCGCACTAGCGGCACGATTAGGTAATAATTTTTGCTCAATAATAGCCGCCGCTGATCGCCACATTGAGATGCCGTGCTCACGGGCATAATCGCGAAGAGTGTCGACCGTTTTACTACCAATACCTCGAGTCGGTGTATTGATTACTCGCTCAACGGCAGTATCATCATCACGGTTATTAAGTAGACGCATATAGGCGAGAACATTTTTTATTTCCAATCGATCATAGAAACGCTGACCACCATAAATACGATAGGGAACACCACTACGAATTAGCGCTTCTTCTAACACCCGCGATTGGGCATTAGAGCGATACAAAATAGCACTGTTGGCGCGAAGGTTGCCGCCGCTCGCCCACTCTTCGATACGCTCTACTACAAAACGGGCTTCATCCTGTTCGTTGAAACCGGCGAACAAAGAGATCAACTCACCCTCACCATCTTCCGTCCACAGCTCTTTACCCAAGCGGCCGGTGTTGTTTTCGATCACCGCATTGGCAGCACTCAGTATGGTGGCTGTAGAGCGATAATTTTGTTCCAGCTTGATCATCTGGGTATTAGGGAAATCTTTGGCGTACTGCTGAATATTCTCAATTTTAGCGCCGCGCCAGCCGTAGATAGATTGATCATCATCACCCACCGCAACCACAGGTATTTTTTTACCCGATAATACCCGCAACCAGGCATACTGAATGGTATTGGTATCTTGAAACTCATCCACCAAGATATGCTTAAAGCGCTGCTGATAATGTTGCAACACCGCCGGTTGCTTTAACCATAATTCGTGGGCACGCAATAATAACTCGGCAAAATCGACCACTCCTTGGCGGTCACAGGCTTGCTCATAGGCTAGATATACCCGCACCATCATCGTTTGGTGCATATCGTTACTATAGTTATCAACATGAGACGCACGGCGGCCCTCGTCCTTTTGACCGTTGATAAACCACTGCGACTGTCTCGCCGGCCAGCGACTTTCATCCAACTCCAGCTCTTTGTGAATACGTTTAACCATCCGCAGCTGATCATCGCTATCGAGGATTTGAAAATTGGAGGGTAGCCCCGCCTCTTTCCAGTGAGCTTTCAGTAAACGGTGCGCGATACCGTGGAAGGTACCGACCCACATACCCCGTGGTGCACCAGCACCGGAGCTCGCGCCCATCAGCTCATCAATCCGAGCGCGCATTTCCTTCGCCGCCTTATTGGTAAAAGTTACCGACAGGATACTGTGTGGCGAGGCCCCCTCCGCCTGAATCAACCAGGCGATACGGTGCACCAGCACACGGGTTTTACCGCTACCAGCACCGGCTAACACCAGTAAATTGGACGAGGGCGCTGCAACGGCTTGGCGTTGAGCGTCATTTAAGTCATTGAGTATATGTGAGACATCCATAACCGGCATTCTACCAGAATCATCACAAAAAATGCCGAGCCAATGAGCAAGGAGACTAATTATAAAAATGGGTTAGAATAATCGAGCTATACTATTAACTCGTCAGCCATAGCCTATAACATGGCTCTGCGCATAGTTCGGCAACCCCTTGACCACCTTGCAGGTATTTGTGAAACCACTCAATATTATCAATGCTATAGAATTACGCCGCCCTGAGCTGCGTAAATCCGAACTCAAGGTGGCGGATTACATCCTGCAGCAACCAGAGAAAGTGATTCATTTGCGCATTGTCGATCTAGCGCAACAGGCCAATGTCAGCGAACCCACGGTGGTACGATTCTGCCGAGCGATAGGCTGTGACGGCTTCCAGGGCTTTAAGTTACTGCTGGCCCAGCATGTTGCCCACAGCCCAAGTTACGAAGAATTTAGCTTGCACGAACACGACTCGGCCCGTGAATACACAATCAAGGTATTTGATTCAGCAATGGATACCTTGAAAAAGGTTCGTGATAGCCTCGATACCCGCAGTATCGAAGCTGCCGTCGATGTCCTGCAAAAAGCTCGGCGCGTCGAGTTTTATGGCTTTGGCGCTTCCAGCCCTGTGGCAATGGACGCTCAGCACAAATTTTTCCGGCTGCAAATCCCCTCTGCCGCCTATTCCGACCCCCACATTCAAGCCATGTCAGCAATGTCGCTGCAACCCGGCGATGTGGTTGTGGCTATTTCGCAATCAGGCCGTACCCAAGCACTGATCGATGCGATGGCATTAGTAAGAGAGGCCGGAGCAACCTTAATTGGCCTCGCACCGAGTAATACACCGGTATCGATGAACTGCGATATTCCTCTGCATATCGATGTCAAAGAACAAATCGAGACCTATACACCGCTACCATCACGTATGGCACATATGGCTATCATGGATATATTGGCAGTTGGTGTTTCCAAGGCAAAGGGACCCGCTATTGGTGAGCACTTATTGAAAATACACCGTGCATTACAACCACTACGTCAGCTTGATAAGGATAAGTAAAGGGCAAAAAAGAAGGAAAAAACGAGGTTAAAAGTAACCCCGCATCGTTAAAAACCGCTTTACGCGTAGCTCGCGCGCTGTGAGAACGCTTCAACCATTTGTAATATTTGTCGACAGCTAATTTGCCCTATCAGCTTACCTTTATCAGTTACTGGTCGACGACGCTGCCCCTTGAGTAACATGTCATTAGCTACATTAATGATATTGTCATTCATTTGCACAACATCCACATCGATCGACATATATTCCTCAACGATGCCCACATTATTGCTATTATAAGTGGCGTCCATAAACGCTTTTAGGCAATCCATTTCCGACAAAACACCCAACAGCATTTTGTTGTCATCAACGACACAAAGCCCCGATATTTTATGTTTGATGATGCTTTGCACAGCCTCTGATAATTGCGCACCCGGCAAAATAGTGACCGGATTTATAATCATATAATCTTTAATATTCACTGAAGCTAGCATCGGCTTACCCTCCATAAACAACCTACCTCATTTTTATAGTATCTGGATTATATTAACGGAGATAATGCACAAAGGCGATAAAACTTATTCGGCTAAAAACCAAAAAACCTACCCTTTAAATATTGTTCTCGCCTTTGCCAAAAAATCCAGATATAAGCTGACGCTCTGCTTTACTCACCGTCGCTTTGCCTTTATCGCCAGAAAAATCACTATGACAAACTTGATTGCGACCTTGTTGCTTAGCCCTATACAGACATGCGTCAGCACGCTGTACCAGCTGCTCTGATGTATCCTGTTGTTTCGCCAGTCGCCGCTCAATATATTGCTGTGCCGTATAGACCTCAACACCTAGGCTAGCTGTTAATGTTAATTCTTTCTCACCAATAAACACCGGGGTTGAGGCTATCCCAACTCTTATCCGCTCAGCGACAGCAATTGCCGTTAGTAAGTCAGTTGCCGGCAAAATAATGGCGAACTCTTCGCCGCCATAACGGCAGGGAATATCTAGACGACGAATAATCTTTTGGATTAGCTTCGCGGTCGATCGCAGTGCCATGTTCCCAGCCTCATGGCCCCAGTTATCATTGACCGTTTTAAAGTGATCAAGATCGACCATAAGCAACGCTGTGGTCTGTTGAGTACGCTGGGTGCGCTCCATTTCTAAGGCTAGTGCAGCGCGAAAATGGCGAAAATTAAATAGCCCCGTCAGCGGATCTGTACGCGCCTGTTCAGATAATACAGCCACCTCCTCTTGTAAAATAAGCAGCTCATCAATCCGCTCGCACCGAGGCTCACCAACCGGACAAATCGGCTGTATAGCTTCAGAACTAATAAGTGAGGATACGGAAAGGGCATCAGTCATGGTGTCTGGTTTATTCAAAATAATAACTTTTGGTTTAAATATTCGCTGAAAAATAACGGGCTTAAAGGAGCAGTGAACTCTTACCTGGTTTAGCTGGCTCATCACAAGCACCTAAATCGTAGCCCAAAACCTGCGGATTTTGGCAAGCTCGACAGCCATTGCTATAAGTTTTGTTTGTTAGCTCTTCACAAGAGTCGCTTTCGCAAGTTACCTCTTGATTTAACCTTGCGCATACTGGCATATACTCCATAGTACACATTTGCGCGGGAGACTCAGGGCAAAGCATTTCGGGCTGAGAAACTGATGAGCAAGCTGCCAGCAAATATAGCAACAGTGTTATAGACAATAGCTTTTTCATGCTCAACTGACCCGGTCTTGGTAAACAGGTATTTTCAAGGTTCTAACAACTATCATGGTCGCGCTTAGTGATTGCTTTCTAGTTGTTGTTGACGAAAGCTGCTCAGACCTGACTGCACCAACTCGAAGGTCTGATCGATATTAGCTGCAATATCACCCTCTAAAACCTTTAAACCATCCAGAATATCCCTAGCCTCTTCAAAACCTCGATCTATCCCCGATTTGATAACATCGGTAAATTGATTCAATGCAGACTCAAAATCAAGTTCCCCATGTTGCTGCCTGAATGCAGCAAAAAAACTTGTAGACTGGTTAACTATTCGATCCGCTGTTGCTTGAGGAGAAATATCAACGCCAGCCTCATAACCTACCTCAATCGCATTACTGCCCAAACTAGGCTCAAGCTTAGCATTAATCGACTCGATAGCAGCTTTAAACAACAATGCTAGTGGTTCATTCTTAACACCCAGACTAACCTGTTGCTGCGACTCTAAAATAGCTAAATTATATTGCTGCTTACCACTGTTATCCGTTGCCACTGGCTCGGCTTTTAACAGCGGCGTTTTACTACTAGAATCACCAGTTAATACAGAACTTATTGCTGATGTTGTCATAAAAGACCTCTCACCAAAACTATTACCTATATCTGCCTAGTATCAGCGAGTTTTTAAACTTATACCACCCTTAATTATTGCTACTGCCGCCCCACAGACTATCATCTTACCTAAAGAACCATGATAGCTTTAAATTATAAGATTATGCATAATGTATGGCGTTTATTTCATCCGCCAATAACACAATAAACCGGTTTAACCCTATGTATTACCGCTACTTTGGTTTAAAAGAAGCGCCTTTTTCCATTGCCGTAAACCCTCGCTACTTGTTTATGAGTGCTCGACACCAAGATGCACTCGCGCACTTGCTATTTGGAGTTGGCGCAGGTGGTGGTTTTATTTTGCTGACAGGAGAAGTCGGTACCGGAAAAACCACTATTAACCGCTGTTTACTACAACGACTCCCTGAAACAACAGACATAGCGCTGATTCTAAACCCAGCCCTCAATGCAATTGAATTACTGGCCACCGCTTGCGATGAATTAGGGATTGCCTATAACCCTGGTGAACAAAGCCTCAAAGTACTGACCGATAAATTGCACCAATTTTTATTGGCCAATCACGCCAGGGGTCGCAATACCGTTTTACTGATCGACGAAGCCCAGCATTTACAGTTTTCAGTGCTAGAGCAAATTCGACTACTGACCAACCTGGAAACCAATACCAAAAAATTATTACAAATAATCCTCGTCGGGCAACCCGAGCTACGCAGCTTGTTAAATAAACCCGAATTACGACAATTAGCCCAGCGTATTACTGCACGTTACCAACTAAAACCTCTCAACCTTGAAGAAACCAAAGCCTATATTCGGCATCGATTACACGTCGCTGGGCTCCCGGCCAATCAACAATTGTTTCCTAACACTGTAGTAAACGGTTTGTTTAAAGCAAGTCGCGGCGTACCTCGGCTAATCAATGTTCTATGCGATCGAATGTTACTCGGTATTTACGGACAAAATAAAACTGTCGTTGATCGTTCCATGCTTAAACAAGCAATTAACGAAGTAATGGGAGATAACGACGATATAAAGCTTATAGAACCCAAAAAAATTATCCCTTGGGGATTAGCATTCCTAGTCGTAATGTTTACTATACTGACCTGGTGGCAATGGCCAGCCATTGATCAGAAAATCAACGCCAAAAAATTACTAGCTGATAATCCTGCTGCCAGACAAAATAATACACCGATTAACTCTCAACTAACTCTAACTAACAGTGATAATTCACTAGCAAAACCAACGGCATCGCAGCTCATCGATAACGAACAGCAAGCTATTAAAGAACTATTAAAAACCATTAACCTTGATGGTAAGGTTTCCGAATCTTTATGCTACGAGGTTATTAATAGTACTCCACGCTGCGAACGTTTAACTGCTAAAACATGGCAGGCATTATTTGAATACGACCGACCTGTAGTTTTATCCTTGATCACACCTGAAAAAATGCAGGCTTATATCACTCTGGTGGAGGTTCGAGATAACAACGCAATTATTAGCAACAATGGGGTTAAATCGATATTGCCTCTAGCCAGTTTAGCCAAACTTTGGACTGGTGATTTTATTTTTATCTGGCAACCATCTGAGTTTTATATCACACCCTTTTCTCAAGAACACAGCGGCCCCATAGTAAAATGGTTAGCCGATAAATTTTCTGAACTTGATCATCAAGCAGAGCCTCTGAGCAGCGAAGTTTTTAACGATGATTTGCTTACAAGAGTAAAGATTTTTCAACGTAATCATCATCTAAAAGACGATGGCGTAGTCGGCTTAAAAACGCTATTAAAGCTGAATCAAGAACTAGGTTTAGAAAAAACCTTAATTAGCAAAGTAACAGAAAACTCTTATAACATAAGCGAAGAGGGCTAACCATGTCATTAATTCTTGATGCCCTAAACCGCGCAGACCAAGAGCGTAATGAGGAAAATAATACCCCCATTTTACACAAGAACTATAGCCCGTCTGTAAGCGCTTCAAATCCTGTTCGGCGATGGATTTTTGAAGCGCTTATTATTATTTTAGTGGTTGCAGTATTGGTTTATAGTCAATGGTCTCAAAACACTCCTATCCAATCAGATCAGCCAACTATTGATAGTGATATTGCAACTAATATCCGTACTACAACAGTCAAACCGCTTAGCGCTGATATTAATGCTAAAATAGATACAACTACTACAACACCGATAGCTATCATTACTAATGTAATGGATACTGAGAATAATGAACTAAATATTGTTACCCAAACTAAACCGCTTCCGATAACTAAAAAACCAGAAAATTCCTCAATAAAAAATTTATATCAAAAAAATATATTAGTTTCTTCTAAAACTACAGTTACCGAAAAACCCACTACATTTGTCGATGAACCTGTAGTTAAAAAACCAGCTCATCCAGAACCAGTTGATATCACCCAACAGGTTCTACAAAAAATTCCATTATTATCAGAATATTCTTCACGCTTTCAACAAACCGTACCTAATATTGATTACTCGATGCATGTCTACTCTGAAAAAAACGCCGGCGGTTTTGTTAATCTAAATGGATCAATTCGTAAAATTGGTGCAGAGGTAGTACCTGGTTTACGGGTGATAGCTATCTTAAAAGATAGTGTCGTACTTGATTACAAAGGTAATCAATTCCGCTTAGCCGCACTTAATAGCTGGGCCAACTTTAACTAAAACTACGCATATAAATGTTCTCAGTGCGACGGCATAACTCAAACCATCGCCTTATACCCTCGCTACGATATTTATTTTTATGCAATATAAAATAAAATGCTCGATGAAAATCTCGATGTGGCACACGTAGCGGGACAAGGTCGCCTCGCTCAAAAGCTTGCTCCAAGGTAATCAACGATAAACACGAGATACCAAGTCCGGCTTCCACCGCCCTTTTGATCGCTTCGGTATGCTGCAACTCCAACTTAATAGTTTGTTTCGCCAACAAACCATGCATTGCACGATCAAAACCCTGCCTTGTGCCTGAACCCGGCTCCCTAAGAATCCACTCTGCCTCCACTAAATCTTTATCGCTTAGCTGAGTCTTGCTGGCCAGTGGATGCTTTGGGGAGCAAAATACCACAAGTTCATCATCACGCCAGTGGCTAACCTCTAACTCTCGATGGTGCAACTCCCCCTCGATAAGGCCAATATCCAAGTCAAAATTGAGCACTCGCTTGCTGATATCTGCTGTATTAGCAACTTCTAAGCTCACTTTGGACCCCTCTGACTCGAGCATAAATTGCGCCATTAAATCCACCGCCAAATAATTACCAATGGTTAGTGTTGCACCTAACTTCAACAAACCTATACCTTTATGGTTCGCCAACACACGCTCTACTTCTCTGGCTTGCTCTAACAGAGATTCAGCACGCGGTCGCAGTACATTAGCGAGATCATTAGCTTGTAAGCGCTTACCAACGCGATCAAATAACTGCACATCAAACTGTTGCTCTAACTCTTTTAACGCACCGCTAGCAGCCGATTGCGACATAGCCAAACTCTGTGCCGCACGGGTAACATTCTCAAAATGGGCAGTAGCTAAAAATACCTCTAGCTGTCTGAGTGTATAACGCATATTACTTTCCTACGGCTAATGAGTTTGGGCTAAGTCAGCCAGATCTCGGAAAAATCTGCACCGACAATATATATTGATAAAACCGATTTAATATATCACAACAACCCATTTTACTAATATACAAACCCTATCTATTATGGATGCATTAAAAGCACATCGCTTTGGAGAGGATAATGAGCAATCTATTAGTAGAACAAGTCACTGATGTTAACCACTGGACCGATACACTGTTCAGCTTTAAGACCACTCGTAATTCAGGGTTTCGTTTTAAAAACGGCCATTTCACTATGATAGGGCTGGAGCAAGAAGGCCGTCCTTTACTTCGTGCCTATAGTATTGCCAGTGCTAACTATGAAGAGGAGCTAGAATTTTTCAGCATCAAGGTCGCCGATGGACCGCTAACCTCTAAGCTGCAACAGATTAAAACCGGTGACAGTATTTTAATTAGTAGCAAACCTACCGGCACGCTGTTACTGGATAATTTGCTACCTGGTAAAAATCTCTACCTAATCAGTACTGGTACAGGTCTGGCGCCTTTTATGAGTATTATTAAAGACCCAGAAACTTATGAGCAATACAATAAAGTTATCCTGACTCATGGTTGTCGCTATGAAGAAGAATTAGCTTATAAAGATACAATTCTGCACAGTCTGCCAAACAATGAATATTTCGGTGAACAAATTCGCGAAAAGCTAATTTACTACCCCACGATTACTCGTGGACCTGAAATCAGTGATAGCAAAACTAACCGAGGCCGCATTACTGAATTAATGGCAAATGGCAAATTATCTGCTGATATCGGTTTGCCCCCGATCAATATTGAAGATGACCGCTTTATGATTTGTGGCAGCCCCAGTATGCTGAAAGACACCTGCTCTATTTTGGATCAACTGGGGTTAAAAGAAGCCAGGCATGGCAATGCTGGCCACTACGTTATCGAACGGGCTTTTGTTGAATAAAGTAAGTTTAATGTTGTTAGGGAAAGTACAGAGGTGTATCGCCATGTTGCCATGGCGATAATTTCATCATACAGTCAATAAAGGGCTTAGAGTTGAGGAAATTATCCAACCAGCGCTTTACTGCTCGGTACTCACTATTATCAAACCAAGTTCTATCAACGCTAGCGAATTGACGAATAAATGGCAGAATAGCTAAATCTGCTATCGAAAGTTGATTATCTAACAGGTAATTTTTTTGACCTAAACATCGTTCTAACTCTGCAATAAACACCTCTCCATCCTGACGATATTTGTCGGCGCTAAATTGCGGGTAGCGATCTGCGTACTTATACTTATCTAAATGTTTTTTGAATTGTTGATCGTTGCAAGCAATTAATTGCTCAGCGGATAGTTTTTGTTGCTCAGTTAAACGCTTAAAAAGATTTCCCGTATCCTGTTGCTGAACAGCCCACTGCATAATTTCATAGCTTTCTTCGATAACACTACCATCATTTAATAACATCACCGGAACTGTTGCTTTAGGTGAGAGCATCAGTAAACTGGCCGGCTTATCTTTTAATAATACTTCACGTATCTCTACTTTTATCTGGCAAAAATAAAGCGCTAGACGTGCTCTCATCGCATAAGGGCAACGACGAAATGAATATAGAACCGGCGTTGGTTGATGCTTATTACTAACCGTTAACACTTTGTCAGCAACCTAACTTTCCAGCCAAACATACTCGGCCCATTGCCAAACATTAGCCCAAGGTTCTTCATCAACCACTCGGCCATTTTTCCAAAGTACCACTTCACCAGCTTCATTAGTACAATAATAACCGCCAGCAACTTCGCATAATGGGATCAACTCTCTGGATAAGCCTAGCGACCAAGCAACAGAGGCCACCTCAGGTAAATAGGTATGAGAGTTGGGATCAGCAACCGTAACCGGCTCCAAGCTACCATAAATAACGTCACTAACTTCTAATAAAAAACGCCGATGCTCCATATCAAGAGAGACCAATATCTGCTCTTCCGCATCTATAATATCATCCATGTCCGGCAGCTCTAGTGGCACCGGCACCGGTTCGTTGTGCTCTCTAATTTTCTGTATTAACTCTTCCATTATTAGCTCAATTTACTCGCCATGCAGTTTAATTTTATTCCACCGTAACTGACTTGGCTAAATTTCGAGGCTGATCTACATCAGTACCTTTTAATACCGCCACATGATAAGAAAGCAGTTGCAGTGGAAGGGTATAAATAATTGGAGCAATAATATCCGGTACGCTAGGAACATTAATCAAATGAATATCTTCGTTAGAAAAGCCCGATATTTTGTTGGTAAAAACAAATAACTCTCCACCTCTTGCCCGAACTTCTTCTAAATTAGATTTTAATTTTTCCAATAACTCATCATCAGGAGCTACGGCAATGACTGGCATATCGGCATCTACCAGAGCAAGTGGCCCGTGCTTTAACTCACCAGCAGCATAACTTTCGGCATGAATATAAGAAATCTCTTTTAGCTTAAGCGCACCTTCCATCGCTATTGGCCACAATGCACCGCGACCCAAAAACAGCGCATGATGTTTTTCTGCAAAGGCTTTAGAAACTTCATTAATATGTTCATCCATTGCCAAAGTTTTTTGCATCATCTCAGGCAAGGAATGTAACGCTCTGACAATACTAGCTTCTGTTTCTTTGCTAAGTTTACGACGACGACCAATAGCAACGGTTAATAATAATAAAGCCACGAGCTGCGTAGTAAATGCTTTAGTCGAGGCCACACCAATTTCTGGCCCCGCTTCGGTCATTAATGCCAAATCTGATTCACGCACCAAAGAACTTTGCGCCACATTACAAATGGTCATTGTTGAAGCGTAGCCCAAGGTTTTAGCTAGACGAAGCGCAGCCAGTGAGTCTGCAGTCTCACCCGATTGAGAAATGGTTAACAATAAAGTATCTGGCTGCACAACGAATTTACGATAACGAAATTCGCTAGCAACCTCTACCCGACATGGAATCCCAGCTATACCTTCTAACCAATATTGAGCAACCATCCCAGCGTGATAACTGGTACCGCAGGCAATAATTTGTACGTTTTGTACTTTATCTAAAATGGCTTTTGCTTCTACCCCAAAAGCTTGCTCCAATATATGGTCTTTACCTATACGGCCCTGCAAAGTCTGTTTTACGACCTCGGGTTGCTCAAAAATTTCTTTTAGCATGTAGTGTCGATAGTCACCTTTATCAGCCGCGTTACTACTGTCGGTAAGATGCAGGATTTTTCTCTCGACTTCAGCGTTGTCTTTATTCCAAATGGTGTAACTATCTGGTGTTATCTCGGCCAAATCCCCTTCATCAAGGTAAATGAAGCGATCGGTAACCTGGCGCAGAGCCAACTGATCTGAGGCAATAAAGTTTTCACCAATCCCTAAACCGATAACTAACGGGCTACCACTACGAGTACAAATTATTTTTTCCGGTTCATCTTTACTGATAACAGCTAAACCAAAGGCGCCCTCTAATTTTTTTACTGAGTCACGCACAGCAGCTAATACATCGAGGCCAGACTCCATCGCTAAATGAATAAGATGAACAATAGTCTCGGTATCGGTTTGTGATTTAAACACATAACCTTTAGCCGTAAGTTCAGCACGCAGCTCTTCATGGTTTTCAATAATGCCATTATGTACTAAGGCAATTTTTTCGTTTGAAAGATGCGGGTGAGCATTTTCTTTTGAAGGTCGACCATGAGTTGCCCAACGGGTATGAGCAATACCAGTTGAACCTGCTAACGGAGAGTTTTTTAAGGCCTCGTCTAATACACTTACCTTGCCCAGGGTTTTTATACAACCAATATTCTGGCTTGAGTCAATTATTGCGACCCCGGCAGAGTCATAGCCACGGTATTCGAGTCGTTTTAAGCCTGCTATTAGAATTGCGGAAACTTCCCTTCGCGCCACAGCGCCAACAATGCCACACATAATTTATCTCTAATGTTATGAACTTATTTTTTAGTTGGTCGATTCCAATTATCAATATTTCTTTGTTTACCGCGGGCAACACTCAACTGCTGATCGCCTATATTTGAGGTAATTGTTGATCCTGCACCAACTGTCGCATTGTTGCCAATAGTGACCGGTGCTACCAATGAGCTATTGGAGCCAATAAAAGCGCCATCACCAATAACTGTTGCTGACTTGTTAATGCCATCATAGTTACAGGTTATTGTGCCTGCACCTATATTAGCCTGTTTACCAACAGTTGTATCACCGATGTAACTTAGATGATTTACTTTGCTGCCTTCTCCAATATATGATTTTTTCGTTTCAACAAAGTTACCAATTTTAGCTTTGCTAGCTAATACTGTTCCCGGCCTTAATCGAGCATAGGGACCGACTTCACAATTATCAGCCACTATTGTATTGTCGAGTACGCTATTGGCTTTTATCACTGAGCCGCGACCTATAGTACTGTTTTCGATAATACAGTTAGGACCAATAATGACATCATCAGCAATGATTACATCACCAATAAAAAGACAATTGATATCAATAAATATATCCTGACCTATTTGCACATCACCTCTAATATCGATTCGTGCAGGATCAGCTAAGCTCGCACCTTCTGTCATTAGACGTTGGGCCTGTTGAGACTGATAATATCTTTCCAGAGCTGCTACTTGAATTCGATTATTCGCGCCCTCTACCTCCATCTCCGATTGCGGATGTTGGGCAATAACTTTCATGCCGTCTTTGACTGCTAGGGCAATGATATCAGTGAGATAATATTCACCTTGGGCATTTTCCGACGATAATGTGGGTAACCATTCACTCAACTTTGCTGCAGATACTGCAAGTATGCCCGTATTTACTTCCTTGATTTTTAATTGCTCTTCGCTGGCATCTTTTTGTTCAACAATCGCCTGGATTTCCCCTGCCGACCTAACGATGCGTCCGTAACCTGTAGGTTGAGCTAGCTCTACCGTTAACAGCGCAAGTGTTCTGTTATCCGCCGTTTTTATCAGTGCAGATAAGGTTTCAGGCGTTACTAGGGGTACATCACCATAAGCAACCAAAATGATACTGCTGCTTTCTATAGAAGGCATAGCTTGAGCAACAGCGTGACCTGTACCTAACTGCTGGTCTTGCTGCACCCAATTAATTTCAGGGTCAACAATTGCACTTTTTACTTGCTCTGCTTCATGGCCTACTACGACATGGATTTTTTGGGGGGTTATTTTTTTGGCCGTATCTATTACATGCGCAACCATTGGCTTACCCGCTATACAATGCAGCACTTTGGGTAATTTTGAACGCATGCGGGTGCCTTGACCGGCAGCGAGGATTACAACTTCTGTCGCCACTTTATTTCCTTTTAGTTGGTTACAGTCTTTGTTCTAGGGGAGCAGTTATTACTAACTACATTGACAACTCTCAGTTTAATCGCCCCTATAAAAAAGGGTAGCGAAAGCTACCCTTTTTTTAAAGTTATTTGATTAGCAATATTCTATTAACCAAATTTTTTCCGTATCGCCTGTATAGTACGTAACTGAGCAGCAGCCGCAGCAAGTTGCGCGGATGCACGACCATAATCAAAGTCACCACTTTGATTGGTCAAAGTATGTACGGCCTCTTTTTGAGCTTCCAAGGCAGATGCCTCGTCAAGGTCCTGAGCCCGAACAGCTGTATCTGCTAACACAGTGATTATTCCTGGTTGTACTTCAAGATAACCACCGGAGAGGAAATAAACTTCTTCCTCACCATCTTGTTTGATTATCCGAATTGGACCAGGAACCAGCGATGTTAACAATGGAGCGTGACCATAACCTATACCCAGATCACCCAAGGCACCAGTGGCAACGATCATCTCTACCAGACCGGAATATATTTCTTGCTCTGCACTGACGATATCGCAATGAGTAGTCATAGCCATAAATGTTCTCGCCTATCTACCAATAGAAGTAAAGCAAACGCTAATGCGCTGCTTTACATTTTCTTCGCTTTTTCAAGTACTTCGTCAATACCACCACACATGTAAAATGCTTGCTCGGGGATATGATCGTACTCACCAGCCAAAATTCCAGTGAAGCCAGAAATCGTATCTTTTAACGACACATACTTACCAGGAGAACCGGTAAATATTTCAGCTACGTGGAAAGGCTGCGATAAAAAGCGCTCGATTTTACGCGCGCGGTTTACCGTCTGCTTATCTTCTTCAGACAGTTCATCCATACCCAGAATAGCGATGATGTCTTTCAATTCTTTATAGCGTTGTAGTACTGACTGAACACCACGTGCAACATTATAATGTTCTTGACCAATGATTAACGGGTCAAGCTGACGTGACGTAGAGTCCAAGGGATCAACCGCAGGATAAATACCTTTCGCTGCAATATCACGCGACAATACAACAGTAGAATCCAAGTGAGCAAACGTGGTTGCTGGTGATGGATCAGTCAAGTCATCTGCAGGTACGTATACCGCTTGGATAGAAGTGATAGAACCAGTTTTAGTTGACGTAATACGCTCTTGTAACTCACCCATTTCCTGAGCCAGTGTAGGCTGGTAACCTACCGCAGAAGGCATACGACCTAACAGTGCAGATACCTCTGTCCCAGCAAGGGTATAACGGTAAATGTTATCAATGAATAACAATACATCTTTACCTTCGTCACGGAATTTTTCCGCCATGGTCAAACCAGTCAGGGCAACGCGCAAACGGTTTCCAGGTGGCTCATTCATTTGACCGTAAACCATGGCTACTTTAGATTTCGAGAAGTCCTCAACATTTACCACGCCTGCTTCCTGCATTTCGTAGTAAAAATCGTTACCTTCACGAGTCCGCTCACCAACACCCGCAAACACTGACAAACCTGAGTGCTCAGTAGCGATGTTGTTGATCAGCTCCATCATGTTAACGGTTTTACCAACACCCGCCCCACCAAATAAACCAACTTTACCACCCTTGGCGAATGGACAAACCAGGTCGATAACCTTGATACCTGTTTCTAGCAGTTCTTCAGAGGCTGCCAATTCATCGTAAGCTGGTGCTTTACGGTGAATTGATGCGCGAGCTTTTTCACCAATTGGACCTTTTTCATCGATTGGGTTACCCAATACATCCATAATGCGACCCAGTGTTTCAACTCCCACTGGTACATTAATTGGTGCCTGGGTATTGGTTACAGCCAAACCACGGCTTACGCCTTCAGAAGCCCCCATAGCAATCGCACGAACAACTCCGTCGCCCAACTGCTGTTGAACTTCCAGAGTCAAACCTTTTTCAGTGACTATTAGTGCATCATAAACCTTAGGTACTGCATCGCGTGGAAACTCCACATCGATTACCGCGCCAATGATCTGAACGATTTGTCCGCTACTCATTTCCGGTTCCTCTTTAGGATTTTTCGAGTTTGTACACTGTACACTCTCGTCAAAATTTAATTCTGTTTGCAAAATTATTCAGCTTAATACCGAGGGGGTTTTATCTAACCCCCAAGTAACTAGGCTATCGCCGCAGCACCACTGACTATCTCAGAAAGTTCCTGAGTGATCGCGGCTTGACGCGCTTTGTTGTAAACCAACTGTAAGTCATCGATTAGATCGCCGGCGTTATCGGTTGCACTTTTCATTGCTAACATACGTGCGGCTTGTTCACAGGCTGTATTTTCTACCACTGCTTGGTAAACTTGTGATTCAACATAACGCGTCAATAAGCCTTCAAGTAATTCCTGAGCATCGGGTTCGTATAAATAATCCCAGTGATGTTTCAGATCTTTGCTTTCTTCTGCCAGCAGCGGTAACAATTGCTCTACCGCTGGGTTTTGCGTCATGGTGTTGACAAATTTATTACTAACTATAAATAATTTATCAATCCTGCCATCGCTATAGGCGTCTAACATTGTTTTAACGCCACCAATCAAAGTATTGATTGAAGGGTCTTCACCTAAATCGCGTACTGCAGCAATAATGTTGCCACCATAGTTATTAAAAAATGCTGCTGATTTCGCGCCAATCAAACAGAGATCAATTTCTATTTGCTGATCGGCAAACTCTTTCATAGAACGTATAGCAGCTTTAAATAAATTAGTATTTAAACCACCACACAAACCACGGTCCGTAGAGACGATAATAAAACCAACACGCTTTACTTCACGCTCCAGCATATACATGTGCTGGTACTCTGGATTTGCATTAGCAATATGTCCAACTACCGAGCGAATACGCTTAGCATAAGGCTTACCAACCTGCATACGGTCTTGTGCCTTGCGCATTTTACTCGCTGCAACCATTTCCATTGCGCTAGTAATTTTTTGCGTACTTTGGATACTCGATATTTGAGTACGTATTTCTTTTCCGCTTGCCATATTCTTACCCGCTAAAGGTACCTTCGAATAACAATAAGTTGCTTATAAAATAGCAACTTATTGCCGATCAATTAATAAGTTTGAGTTGTTTTAAACTTCTCAATCAATTCTTTGAACTTCGCTTCGAAATCACTGTTCCAATCACCAGCAACTGCTATTGCCTTCATAGTGTCTGCATACTCACTGTTCGCAAAAGACAGTAGAGCAGATTCAAAATCACCAATCTTCTCAACAGCTACATCATTAAAATGACCTTCGTTAGCGCAGTAAACAACCAGCCCCATTTGAGCAACACTTTGAGGTGCATATTGCTTTTGCTTCATCAGCTCAGTTACGCGCGCACCATGATCCAACTGTGCTTTAGTCGCATCATCAAGATCAGAAGCGAACTGAGAGAATGCCGCCAATTCACGGTATTGAGCTAGTGCTGTACGAATACCACCCGACAGTTTCTTGATAATCTTGGTCTGTGCGGCACCACCAACACGAGATACAGAAATACCAGCGTTCATCGCAGGACGAATACCAGAGTTAAACATATCCGCTTCCAGGAAGATCTGACCATCTGTGATAGATATTACGTTAGTTGGTACAAACGCAGATACGTCACCAGCTTGTGTTTCAATAATAGGCAGAGCAGTCAAAGAACCGGTTTTACCTTTTACTTCACCATTGGTGAACTTCTCTACGTAATCTGCATTTACACGTGCAGCGCGCTCTAATAAGCGAGAGTGCAAATAAAATACGTCACCTGGATATGCTTCACGACCTGGCGGGCGACGAAGTAACAAGGATATTTGACGATAAGCCCAAGCTTGCTTGGTTAAATCATCATAAATAATCAGTGCATCTTCACCGCGGTCACGGTAATACTCACCCATGGTACAACCAGCAAAAGGTGCTAGGTATTGCATCGCTGCTGGATCAGAAGCCGTCGCTGCAACAATGATGGTGTGGTCCATTGCGCCGTGTTCTTCGAGCTTACGCACAACTGCAGCAATCGAAGATGCTTTTTGACCGATAGCAACATAGATACATTTAATACCAGAATCTTTCTGGTTAATAATCGCATCAATCGCAATAGCTGTTTTACCAATTTGACGGTCACCAATGATCAACTCGCGCTGACCACGACCGATTGGCACCATAGCGTCAACCGCTTTCAAACCAATTTGTACTGGCTGGTCTACTGATTGACGCTCGATAACACCTGGCGCTACTTTTTCAAGTAAATCAGTTAGTTTGGTTTTTATCGGGCCTTTTCCGTCAATTGGATTACCCAGTGCATCGACTACTCGACCTTGTAACTCTGGACCAACAGGTACTTCAAGTACCTTACCAGTACATTTACAAACCTGGCCTTCGGCCAAGCTTTGATAATCACCTAAAATTACCGCACCAACAGAATCGCGCTCCAAGTTCAACGCCAAACCATAGACGCCGCCTTCAAACTCAATCATCTCACCATACATAACATTGGTAAGACCGTGGATACGAATAATACCGTCTGTTACCGATACGACGGTGCCTTCATTTTGGGCTTCGCTAGACACATCGAGTTGATCGATGCGGCTTTTGATAATTTCGCTAATCTCGGATGGATTCAGCTGTTGCATGTTCGTTTCCTCAAATCCCGATCGCTTAAGAATTCATAGCTTCGGCAAGTTTGTTTAGTCGTCCGCGTATGCTACCGTCGATGACAATATCGGCTGCACGTATAACGACACCACCGATTAATGATTTGTCTAAAACTGTATGCATACTAACATCGCGCTCTAACTTAGCACTCAAGGCCTTAGCCAGTTTTTCTTGAATAGTAGCGTCCAGTTCATATGCAGTGGTCACTTCTACTTCAACACTCTTTTCACGGTTAGCTTTAAATTCGTCATACAGTGCAGAGATTTCCGGCAACAGCGGCAGACGTTTATACTCTGCTAATACGCTAATAAAGTTTTTCACTTTACCGTTTAATTCATCACCACACACCGTCATAAACTGTGTGGCTTGCTGCTCAGTCGTCAACGAGGGTGAAGATAAAAGCTTCTTCATTTTTCCTGCCTGCGCAACAGCCGAGCCTACGGCCAGCTGCTGTGACCATGCCGACAACTCATTTGCAGCTAAAGCAAACTCAAACGCTGCACGAGCATAGGGTCTAGCCAGGGTGCTTAATTCAGCCATGCTAAAACTCCCTTATAAACCCGCTGCTAATTTTTCAACCAGCTCGTTGTGAGTGCTTTGATCGATAGAAGATTCCAGCACACGCTCTGCACCAGTCCATACCAAAGTAGCCACTTGCGAACGCAAGACTTCTTTAGCACGGTTAACTTCTTGTTCGATTTCAGCCTGTGCTGCTGTTTTCAAACGATCACCTTCTTCACGTGCAGCGACTTTAGCCTCATCCACGATTTGATTAGCGCGCTTGTTAGCTGCATCGACAATATCTGCAGCTTTATCTTTAGCTTCTCTCAAATAATGAGACGCTTTTTCCTGTGCTAGCTCTAAATCCCTACCAGCACGATCGGCAGCCTCAAGCCCATCTGCCATCTGTTTTTCGCGCTCTTCCATTGCATTGCGAATAAACCCCCAGACAAAGGTTTTACAGAACCACACAAAAACCAGAAATGTGATGGACTGGCCAATTAAAGTCAGATTAATGTTCACGCCAACACCTCAGCTATATAGTAAGTAAGAGTTAATACTCTAACGTCTTAAACTTACGCCGCCAGAGTCGGTACAACAACGAATAGGATATACATGCCGATACCAACACCGATCATAGGAACCGCATCCAATAGACCTGCAATTAGAAACATTTTACCCTGAAGCATTGGAGCTAACTCAGGCTGACGTGCAGAACCTTCTAGCATCTTGCCACCCAACAAAGCAAAACCAATTGCGGTACCTAAAGCACCAAAACCAATTAATAATGCAACCGCAATCAAAGCCATACCCATAGTCGTTCTCCTAAAATAATAAAAAGTTAATAATAATTTAAACTGTTAAAACATCAGTGAAACTGATCTTCCTCTTCGACGTGATGCGCCTGCGCCATATAGACAATAGTCAGCACCATAAAGACGAAAGCTTGTAGTGTTATGATGAGTATATGAAATATCGCCCACCCCAACTGAAGCACACCTGCAAACAAACCAAGGACCATACCGGCACCAAACATGGCGGCAATCAGGATAAATACCATCTCACCTGCATACATGTTTCCGAATAGCCGTAGTCCCAAGGACACAGGTTTTGATATTAAAGATATTGCTTCAAGAATAAAATTAATTGGGATTAACAGGATATCGATATACCACTTACCTGCGTGAAAAGGGTGCAAAGTTAGCTCTTTCACAAAGCCCATAATACCCTTCTCTTTAATACTCCAATAAACAATCATAGCAAAAACAGTAAATGCCATCCCCAGCGTTACGTTGGGATCTGTAGTGGGTACGATTTTGAAATAAAAGTGTGGATCATTTACTACCCACATCATCAGTGAAGGAATCCAATCAACGGGTAGCAAGTCCATCAAGTTCATCAAAAAGACCCACATGAAAATGGTCAACGCCAACGGTGCCACATAAGGGTTTTTATAGTGAAAAATATCTTTAACATTGCTATCGATAAAGCTGATAACCATTTCAATAGCATTTTGTAGCCCAGTAGGCACGCCAGAGTGAGCTCTCTTTGCTACCAGACGGAAGAAGAACGCAAAAATCAAACCAAGACCAATTGACCAGGCCATCGAGTCTACATGGATCGCCATAAACCCCATGTCTGACATCTCGGTACCATTTTTTGCCAAGGTCCAGGTATCCTGCTCCAACACCTGTTGCTCACCATTAGCACCTGTACGGGTATAGCCTGCGGGCAACTTACCATAAGTCATATTGGTAAGATGGTGCTCGATATAACCTTCTATTGTTAAAGTATCACCAGCCATGCTGTTTGAAACCTTCATATTAAATATTTAGTAAACAATCCATTAAAGTATCATACTTCTGGTGTTATCTCCCCAAGAAGCACAACGCTAAAATCCAATTCAGCGCCATCATAAATATATAAACAAAAAAGATTACGACAATATTGAGCGGCTCAACCAATATGAAGGCCCCTGCAAATAATAGGCTTGTCAATAAAAACTTTCCTGTTTCGCCCCGATAAAATGACTGCACAATCTGCGTTGCCGCAACTGCTTCAGTGTATCGAAACGCCCAGTGCATAAAATAGGCATTGGGTATTACTGCAATCAAACCGCCAATCATGGCGGACTTTGCGGCGGTTGCATCAACAGCCATAAGTACAAGCCAAAAACCAGCCAACAATGAAACCTGTGCAAAAATCAACCGTTTTATTGGTGCTTGCTTCAATCCCACCGCCTGAATCTCTTTTGTGGCTATCCACTTTTCAGACATTATTGCCGCTGTATCCACGTATTACATTTATGCGTTATAGCTCGGCATACAAAAATATGGCATTTTTCATACCAAGTATTTAAAAGTATTACGCTGGTGACTCATTTTGTAAAGCGGGGCGCATTATATGGATAATATCTACGCTATTCAACTTTATTGGTAGCGATATTGATTTATATAAGTGCTTATATTTAAAGGCTATTATCAACGAGATAAGCATTTTTTAAATAAATCAAGCTAACGATACCCTATCTAGTGGTTGTTGTTCTTACTACTACTAGATAGTGTAAAAAAGACTCATCCGCTATTATTATTTTATGTGGCTCAATATATCATCTAGCTCTTTGAGGTCTTTATATTTTAATACTAACTTCCCTTTACCTTTGGCCCCATGCTGAATTAATACCGGCACACCTACCTTTTCAGATAACTGCTGCTGCAAGCGGTTAATATCTGAATCTACCGCCTGCTTTTGCTGTGTTTTGGGAGACTCATTGGCGGCTAGCATAGATCTGACCATCGCCTCTGTTTGCCTAACCGAGTATCCCTTACTAACAACTACCGAAGCAGCTTTTGACTGCAGCTCTGCAGGTAGACCCAGTAATGCCTTGGCATGCCCCATTTCAAGATCACCATACTCCAGCATTCGCTGAACATCTTCACGTAAGCTTATTAAGCGGAGTAAGTTGGTTACCGATGTTCTGGATTTACCTACTGCGTCAGCCACTTCTTGATGGGTTAAATCAAACTCTTTTTGCAACCGTGCTAGTGCCAAAGCCTCTTCCATAGGATTAAGGTCTTCACGCTGAATGTTTTCAATCAGCGCCATGGCTATTGCAGCCTCATCAGAAACCTGGCGAACCAATACCGGAATAGTATCTAAACCCGCCAACTGTGTTGCTCGCCACCGGCGTTCACCAGCAACAATTTCATATTTATCAGCACTGATAGACCTAACAACAATAGGCTGCATCACTCCCTGAGCTTTGATGCTGGCTGCAAGCTCTTCTAGTGCTTCAGGTTGTATATCACGGCGGGGCTGGTATTTACCCCTCTGAATCATATCAACCGGTAAATTGCGTAAATCACCATCAGCATTGGCTTTATTGTCTGTTATTTGATCTGCGTCCGATGCTTGAGCTTTTACCTGACCAGCCCCTAACAAAGCATCTAAACCCCGACCTAAACCACGCTTTTTAACCGCCATTATCTTATCCAATTACTTTATTTTAATATGCCATAAACCAGCAAAGCGTGATTTTCACAGGGTTATTATCTTAACGCCAATCAACAAAAAAGATAGTCTAGGGTTAACCCTGATCACTGCGGCGTAATATTTCCCCTGCTAACGCCAAATAAGCTAAAGCCCCCTTAGATTGTTTATCATAATGCAGTGCTGGTAAACCATGGCTGGGTGCTTCTGCCAAACGGATATTTCTAGGGATTACAGTGCGATAAACCTTACTACCAAAATGATTAATTAACTGCATCGATACATCTGTTGTTAGGCTGCTGCGTGGATCATACATGGTACGGAGCAGCCCCTCGATTTCCAGCGTAGGATTTAAAGCTTGCTGGATTTGATTAATCGTTTCTAATAATGCTGATAAGCCTTCTAATGCATAATATTCACACTGCATAGGAATAATCACACCTTGGGCAGCTGCCAAAGCGTTGACCGTCAACATATTCAATGAAGGGGGGCAATCGATCAATATAAAATCATATTCTTCTCGCTCAATAGTCAGCGCATCACGCAAGCGAAACTCTTTCGCTTCTATTTCCAATAGTTCTACTTCCGCAGCGGTAGCATCCGCATTTGAGGAAATAATATCGTAGCCGCAGCTTTCGGAGTAAAGGCTAACTTCAGCAATAGGCGTACCCAGAACAAGTACGTCATAGATAGTTTTTTCTACGGTATTTTTATTAATACCGCTGCCCATAGTGGCATTGCCTTGCGGATCAAGGTCGATTACTAAAACTTTTTTCCTGGTAGCTACCAGTGAGGCGGCAAGATTCACACAGGTTGTCGTTTTACCAACTCCACCTTTTTGATTTGTGACTGCGAGAATCTTTCCCAATGAAATTTACCTTTATAGGTCAATGCTGTTGCGATGAAAAAATTATAATGATGTTACTTAAACCTTACTCAATACTACCAGATGTCTTTGGCCTGAATCACCAGGAACTTTCAGCGAATGGCAGGCTTCCAATTGGTAATGATCCGAGAGCGTAGCTAACTGACTCAATTCGTTCTCAGGGTAAACTCCTTTCATTGCGTAAAAAAAGCCATTTTCACCGATAAGTTGTTTACTGCCGTTAACCATATCCACCAATGTGGCAAATGCCCTCGATATTACCCCATCATAAAGTGGCGCTGTCTGATGTTGTTCAACTCGGCAATGATGGATATTAACATTTTCAAGACCCAGCTCGGTTTTAACCTGAAACAAAAACCGTGTCTTTTTACCATTACTATCGAGCAAATCAAATTCATACTCAGGAAAAACAATCGCCAATACAATGCCGGGTAAACCCGCTCCTGCCCCCACATCAATAAATCGCTGCCCAGTTAAAAAAGGGACGATGGTTAAGCTATCAAGCAGATGCCGAGAAATCATCGTAGCAGGGTCGCGAACAGCAGTTAAATTGTAAGCTTTATTCCACTTTATTAATAATTGGTGGTAAGCCAACAAAGATTCAATCTTTTGATCGCTTAACGCGAGTGATAGCTTTTTTATTCCTGCTTCGAGAATATTGCGAAATTGATTATCCAAAGAACTATATCCGATGTCTGCCAAGAGGCTAATGAACTTAAATGGTTTTAGGCCAGCTTGGTTTTTTTATCGAGTGCACCGTGCTTTTTCAAATAAATTAGCAATAAAGAAACGGCCGCAGGTGTAACCCCAGGGACCCTTGATGCTCTGGCCAAAGTCTCGGGTCTGGCTGCCGATAGTTTTTGCTTCACCTCGTTGGAAAGACCTTCAACCACCTGGTAATCAAATGTCTCTGGGAATCGCGTATTTTCATGTCGACGCATCCGCTCAATCTCTTCTGATTGACGATCAATATAACCAGAATATTTAGCTTGTATTTCTACTTGTTCAGAAACTTGAGGGTCATTACTGGCCTCACCTTTAATGCTGGCAACGTCATGATAATTTAATCCAGGGCGTTTTAATAAATCGAGCAAACTATACTCACGGCTGATTGGTTGATCGACCAGTAAATTAATTTTGTCGCCTTCGGCTGTTTTGGGTTGCACCCATGTCGACCGTAGTCGTTGAGTCTCTGTAACAATATTGTGCCTTTTTTGACTAAATAGCTGCCAGCGCTGTTCATCAATCAAACCGAGTTTATGTGCTGTTTCAGTCAAACGTAAATCGGCATTATCTTCCCGTAGTAATAACCGGTATTCAGCGCGCGAGGTAAACATGCGATAAGGTTCCATTGTCCCCATGCTGATTAAATCGTCCACCATTACCCCGATATATGCTTCATCACGACGCGGACACCAAGCTTCTTTTCCCTGAACTTTTAAGCCTGCATTTAAGCCGGCAAGTAAACCTTGGGCGGCAGCTTCTTCGTAGCCAGTGGTGCCGTTAATTTGTCCTGCAAAAAATAATCCGCTGATAAATTTGGTTTCTAATGAATAGTTTAATTCTCTCGGATCAAAATAATCATACTCAATGGCGTAACCGGGTCGAGAAATATGTGCTTTCTCAAAACCTTTAATCGATCGAACTAATTCAAGTTGTACATCAAAAGGCAAGCTGGTCGAAATGCCATTAGGATAAAGTTCGTGCGTTTTTAAACCTTCAGGTTCAATAAAAACCTGATGTGAGTTTTTATCGGAAAAACGATGGATTTTATCTTCAATGGAGGGGCAATACCTGGGCCCCAGCCCCTCAATAACACCAGTATACATCGGTGAACGATCAAGCCCGCCGCGAATAATATCGTGCGTTTTTTCATTGGTATGAGTAATCCAGCAACAGGTTTGTTCTGGGTGTTGATCCTGAGACCCTAAAAAAGACATAACCGGTTCGGGTTTATCGCCCCACTGGGCTTCAAGGCCATCAAAATTAACCGAGCGAGCATCAATGCGTGGTGGCGTCCCAGTTTTTAACCGATCGACATTGAAAGGCAATTCTCGAAGACGTTCAGCCAAAATAGTGGAAGGGGGATCACCAGCTCTACCACCGCTGTGATTTTCTAGACCTATATGGATTTTACCACCGAGAAAGGTACCACTGCATAATACCACCGTAGGTGCATAAAACTTGAGCCCCATTTGTGTAACGACACCACGAACCGTTTCACCTACAACAATCAGGTCATCAACACCTTGTTGGAAAATACTTAAGTTTGGCTGATTTTCCAGTATTTCTCTGATGGCAGCTTTGTACAAAACCCGATCAGCTTGTGCCCTGGTAGCTCTGACTGCGGGACCTTTTCGGGAATTGAGTGTACGAAATTGTATACCACCAAAATCAGTAGCTCTGGCCATTGCTCCACCCATGGCATCAATTTCTTTCACCAGATGACTTTTACCAATGCCCCCTATCGCTGGATTACAGGACATCTGCCCAAGCGTTTCAATATTGTGGCTTAGCAATAGCGTTTTACATCCCATCCTAGCTGCAGCAAGACAAGCCTCGGTACCAGCGTGACCGCCGCCGATGACAATGACATCAAAATGTTCAGGATAATCCACGACAACCTCAGGTAAGACACATAAACAAAACTTTGTACTCAATTTTGTAACTGAGCAAAAAGGGGGCGGGGATTATAAGACAGTAGCGGCAAACAGGCAAAGCAATGCTGAAATAATAATCAATGGTTTTTAGGTAGTTAATTTATTCAAAACGCTACGGTCATTTTTTTAATGTTTTAAATATTTATCTTTTATATATGTGTATATATATAACGTTTTTTAATGATGTTACTACTATTAAGCAGCAGTATTTCTGTGTATAAGGAATAAAAAACCATATTAATCAATAGGTTATATGGTGTTACAACTACGTAGCAAGCTATGTGTCAGCTGAGTTTAAGCAGAGGACGATCGGTGGATAAATAGGTGCTTTATCCACAGCGGTTAGAGGATTGGGTTTTTAGCCGATTTCTGTGCAGTGCTTATCAGCAAGTTATCAACCGCCTGGCAGGGGGAGTTATCCACAGGCTGGTGCTGGACATTGGGTTTCTGTTGTGCACTTTTGTCTTTACTTGTTTGTTTGTGTGTAAGTCTGTGGGTATCTTGTTGTAAAGGTGTTCTAATGATGTGTGTAGTGCGTTGCTACAGTGTTTTGTGAGCCGAGAGTCAAATTAGCAATAATTAAGATAACGCTATTTGCCGATATTCAGATTTAGACTTTTATTAATTAAGCGATAATATTTTTTACTAAAGCACGTTTGAAATGCAAAATTTCACCCATAAGCGTCTTAATTCAGGTAAGTTTTTACCGCTTCACTACAGAGAATATATGTTAAAACTGAAAAACCGGAGAAGTTCTCGTTCTTATTAGCGATCAAAAAAACATCATTCTTACAAATATACAGGCAATAAAGCAGGGTATGCTTATGGGGATACTAGACATTGTTTGGTGATAGCTGATAGATATTGTTAAGGGAGTTTTTGTAGTGGGTGAATATAAGCTTCGGGATGCCTTGTTACACTTAGGGACAGGTTGAATCGGCTTGGGTATGGCGAAGGGAGGTGGGGAGCACCTGATGACAATTAAACTTGCCGTGGCCCCAGTGGGTGTGACTCGATGCTTTTTAAGCGCTTGCTGGTTTTACTTACCTATACAGAAGCTGGAAAAAATCTTCCCTAATAAATCGTCAGAGGTAAATTCACCGGTAATTTCATTTAAGCAATTTTGGCATTGGCGTAAATCTTCGGCTAATAATTCCCCGGCGCCAAAGTTCAATAACTGTTGTTGACCGGCTTTTAGTGCGTGTTCTGCTTGTTCTAGCGCGTCAAGGTGTCTGCGCCTGGCGATAAAACCACCCTCTGCAGTTCCACTAAACCCCATGCAGGCTTTTAAGTGCTGGCGTAATAACTCAATGCCTTCGTTTGATTTGGCAGATAGTTTTATAACAGTAGGTTCACCGTCTTGTAATGTAGCGCTTTGCTCGGACAGGTCGCATTTGTTATGAATGACAGTGATATTGTGCTGGTGGGGGAGTTTGTGGGCAAAATCGGGCCATAGGGCATTAGGGTTTGTTTCCTGGCTGGTGGTGCTGTCAACAACCAGTAATATCCGGTCGGCTTTTTCAATCTCAAGCCATGCTCTGCGTACCCCTTCTTGTTCGACGATATCCGAGCTTTCACGTAGGCCTGCGGTATCAATGATGTGTAAGGGCATACCGTCAATCTGAATATGTTCGCGTAAAACATCGCGAGTGGTACCGGCAATCTCAGTAACAATAGCACTTTCTCGGCCAGATAAGGCGTTGAGTAAGCTGGATTTACCAGCATTGGGTTTACCGGCAATGACTACAGTCATGCCTTCTTGAAGCAAAGCGCCTTGCTTGGCTTGATTGAATACGTGCTGTAGTTGTTCGATGATAGTGTGTAAATCGGCTGATACCTTGCCGTCGGCGAGAAAATCAATTTCCTCTTCTGGAAAGTCTATGGCGGCTTCTACGTAGATACGCAATTGAATAACCGAGTTAACTAGCTGAGCGATTTTCTGGCTGAACTCACCCTGTAGTGATCTGGATGCATTTCTTGCAGCTTGCTCAGAGGCGCTGTTAATGAGGTCAGCAATGGCCTCGGCCTGAGTTAAATCGATTTTATTGTTGAGGAATGCCCGTTCGGAAAACTCGCCTGGTCTGGCCAGCCTTGCGCCTAAACGATTGACCTCTTTCAGTAAGCAATCGAGTAGTACTGGGCCACCATGAGCTTGTAACTCTAATACATCTTCACCAGTGAAGGAGTTAGGTCCGGGGAAAAATAAAGCAATACCGTGGTCGAGAGCTTGTTTGTTGTCGCCCTGCTGCTCAAAAAAAGGTCCGTAGTGTGCATATCTCGGTTTGAGTATTGTTTCGGTGATAGTGTTGGCAATAGCTTGAGTATTAGGGCCAGATATACGAATGATACCAACACCACCACGACCGGGAGGCGTGGCTATTGCCGCAATGGTATCGATATTCAGCGAGTTATTAGTCATAGCGTCGCAATAATCCTAATGTTCTTCAATAAAAAAGGCTGCAATGCAGCCCTTTTTGTCTATTGCTTTGTGTTTCGATCAGCTTTTTTCAATGCGTTTGGTAATAATGTACTGCTGGATAATAGACAGTGTGTTGTTAACTACCCAGTACAATACTAGACCTGCTGGGAAAAACAGGAAGAAAAAGGTAAACATAACTGGCATGAACTTCATCACTTTTGCTTGCATTGGGTCTGGTGGTGGTGGGTTCAAGCTCTGCTGAATGAACATGGATACACCCATGATCAGCGGTAAAATAAAGTAGGGGTCCATTACTGACAAGTCACGGATATAGCCGATAAAAGGCGCTTGCCGTAGTTCGACACTTTCCATCAATACCCAGTACAGAGCCATAAACACAGGCATTTGCACGAGTATAGGTAAACAGCCGCCTAAAGGATTAATTTTTTCCTTTTTATATAGGGCCATCATTTCTTGTGATTGTTTCTGCTTATCATCGGCATAACGTTCGCGCAAAGCGGTAAGTTTGGGCTGCACTTTTCGCATATTTGCCATAGATGTATAGGCTTTAGCATTGAGCTGGAAGAATAATAGCTTAACCAGAATGGTGACGCCGATTATCGCAAATCCCCAGTTACCCAAATAGCCATGTAGTTTAGTGAGCAACCAAAACAGAGGTTGAGCTATCCACCATAAAATACCGTAATCAACAGTTAGCTCAAGGCCTGGAGATATCTCTTCAAGTCGATATTGGTTTTTGGGGCCAGTATAGAGTTGCGCGCTGATCTTACCGGTCTGACCAGGGTTAATCGTAACCTGTGGCCCGGTAAAGCGAACTATATTTGACTGGTCTTTCGCTTTAAGCATTGAGTAGGTGTGAGTTTTATCAACTTCGGGAATCCATGCACTGGTAAAGTAGTGCTGGACGATAGCTACCCAACCACCCTCAATATTTTGTTTAGCGAATTTTTTTTCTTCAATATCTGAAAAACTTACCTTCTTATAAGATTCATCCGGTAGATTGATTGCAGCTCCCAAGTAGGGAGATAAACCCATGCCCGATGAGCTCTGTGATGGATCGGGGGAATTATCGCGTTTTAACTGGCCAAACATACTGGCTGACCATGGCTTATTACTTTGGTTGTCGATCAGGTATTCAACGTGGATTAAATACTCACCCCGAGTGAAGCGAAAGCGTTTAATAATATTAACATCAGTGTTTTGAGAGAATATAAGATCTACGATCAATTCATCCTGACCTTCCTGCATTCTATACTCATTAGCATGAGTGCTAAATTGTGCTCGGCCTTTACTGGTATCAATACCATCAACACCGATTAATCCACTTTGGGCTACATAGGTGCGCTGATTAGAGTCTTCTAGCAGGGTAAAGGGGATATCCGGGTTATCAATTTTGGCAAAATATTGGGTTAACGCAGCTTGAACAATATCACCGCCGGATTTATTGATGCTGACATCAAGAGTATCGGTAAAAATACGGATTTTATTGCCTGCAGCTACGGGGGTTATATCGTGGCTTGGCTCTGGTTGGTCTAACGATGGAATATCTGCTGTTTCTTCATTAATATCAGAGGGCAGATTATTAATCATCGCGTCAGTATTATTGCTGACGGTTGATGTAGTTGGAGGTTGATAAGAAGATACGTCGTTAGCAGTGTTAGTTCTTTCTTTGAACTGAACCCATTCAGTGAGTAGCATGAAGGATAAAACGGCGATAGAACCAATTAATAAATAGCGTTTATAGTCCATAATTTAGTGTGCAGTATGCCCATCGTTATCTGAATGTTTTTCCGGTACAGGATCGTAACCACCGGGATGAAATGGTTGGCATCGTAACAACCGTTTAGCGGTTAGCCAAGCGCCCTTTATAGCACCATGTTGTTCAATGGCCTGGATAGCGTAACTTGAGCAGCTGGGGTGGAAACGGCAATGGTTAGCCATCATTGGGCTAATAAGATAGCGGTAACACTTTATACAGCTTATGAATATTCGGCGCATAGTTCGCCTTCAGGAATCAGTCTTGGGTTGCTTAACTTTAGGCTTTTGATTCGCTTTTTGTTCAAGTTGCGACCACAGCCGATTAAACATAGCATGTAACTGGTTGTTATCCAGATTATCCAAGCCGCGTCGAGCAAGCACGACAGTATCAACACCGCCAAGCTGGTGTTGTTGCAACCTGAAACTTTCTCGAATAATGCGCTTAATTCTATTGCGGTTCTTAGCTAAACGCACATTTTTCTTGGCTATCACCAACCCAAGACGTGGATGGTTTAAGCCGTTTTGACGAGCAAGGAACAAGCCGTGTTGATTTGATACCTTGAGCTTTGCATCGTCAAAAACAGATTTATAGGCATTTGCATCCAGTAATCTCAGGGACTTACCAAAACTGTAATTCAGCACAGATATAGCCCGCTTTGATCCGGTTTAAATGCTTATATATTACGCAGCTAACCTTTTACGGCCTTTAGCGCGACGACGATTGATCAAAGCACGACCGTTTTTGGTGGCCATACGGGCGCGGAATCCGTGAGTACGTTTACGCTTTAATACGCTAGGTTGGAAGGTTCTTTTCATGGCAATGATTTTCCGAGCTGAAAAAGTAAATTTGGCGGCGTGTATAGTTTTGCTGTATACCCCGCTGTAATAGGGACCGCGCATTCTAGAGAGTTTTTTAACCAATATCAATTTCTTTATGCGTAGATTATACGGGGATATTAGTCATATAGATGGAGCAAGAGTAAAAAAGTAGCTTGTTTGTGTCTGGCCACAGGGTTTGTACAACTTGTTAATAACTTATCCACAGCTTTTTTCTGTAGTTATCCACATGTTCATATGTTTATATTTTTTGCCTTCGCTGGTCTTTTTGTTGTTTTAACTTATTGATAAATAAAAGCTATTTTTAATTTAGATTGATGATGTTTTGTGTGGATAACTATAAATCTGAGGAGTACAATACACAGTTATTTGAATCGCTTTGGCTTGTTGTTTTGCCAATAGCTTTGAAACTACCATAACAATGAAAATGTAAAAGGCTTATTGCTAGTGCTAGCTGTTATTTTAACCACTCGATTAGTTTTCCTTAACTCGGTGACTTATTTTGTCTGAGTCAACGTGGCAGCAGTGTAATCATTGTTTGCAGGATGAATTGCCTTCACAGCAATTTAATACCTGGATACGGCCGCTGCAGGCGGAAGTGGTGGATCGCCAAATTAAATTATTCGCGCCCAACCGTTTTGTTAAAGACTGGGTGAAGAATAAGTATCTTGAGCGAATTCTCGAAATCATTGCTGAGTTGGCGCCTGGGCAGGGGCTTGATGTTAGTCTCGAGATTGCTACGCATACACCGATCGAGAGAAAAGCCCCTGCTTCGACCAGTCAGCGTGCTATGAATCCGATGCCGCAGCAGGCGGATTTATTAACCCGTTCATTTTCTGCGGAGCAATCGGCCCCGCCTCCTCAGCAGCCCTCTCGCAAGGTTGAGGTTGAGGGTAGTATTCAGCATCAGAGTTTTTTGATTGAAAACTATACGTTTGATACATTTGTTGAAGGTAAGTCTAACCAGTTAGCCAGAGCCGCTTCGATGCAGGTCGCCGAAAACCCTGGCGGTGCTTATAACCCGTTATTTTTTTACGGCGGCGTAGGTTTGGGTAAGACGCATTTAATGCACGCGGTTGGCAACGCCTTATTAAAGAAAAACCCCGAGGCAAAAATAGTTTACCTGCATTCTGAGCGTTTTGTGGCCGATATGGTTAAGGCTTTGCAGCTTAACGCTATTAATGAGTTTAAGCGCTTCTATCGTTCAGTTGACGCTTTGTTAATTGATGACATTCAGTTTTTTGCTGGTAAAGAACGTTCGCAGGAAGAGTTTTTCCACACCTTTAATGCATTATTAGAGGGGGGGCAGCAAATGATCTTGACTTGTGATAAATACCCTAAGGAAGTCAATGGCTTAGAGGAACGATTAAAGTCTCGTTTTGGTTGGGGTTTAACAGTTGCCCTCGAGCCTCCAGAACTAGAAACCCGCGTAGCGATACTATTGAAAAAGGCAGAGCAAGCGAAAATAGTATTACCTGATGAAGCCGCCTTTTTTATTGCCCAGCGTATTCGCTCTAATGTAAGGGAATTAGAAGGTGCATTAAAGCGAGTGATAGCTAGTGCCCACTTTACTGGTCGTGCGATTGATATTGACTTGATTCGCGAATCCTTAAAAGATTTATTAGCCCTGCAGGATAAGCAAATTAGTATGGAAAATATTCAGCGCACCGTGGCTGAATATTATAAGATTAAAATATCGGATATGATGTCCAAGCGCAGGAGCCGCTCTGTTGCTCGCCCCCGCCAAGTAGCAATGTCTTTAGCCAAAGAGCTGACCAACCACAGCTTACCAGAAATAGGCGATAGCTTTGGTGGTCGGGATCATACGACGGTATTGCACGCTTGTCGAAAGATAAAAGAGCTGGAAGAGATTGATGCCGATATTCGGGAAGATTGTAAAAACCTGCTACGTTTATTGACTACGTAGTTAATAAATGTAGCTAACTATGCAGCTAGACAGATAATACGTAACCTATAACCACACCTGCATAGGCAGGCGGGCATAATAAATCAGGCCCTCATCGATAAGGATAGAGATCAACATGAAATTTGTGATTTCCCGCGAAGCATTGCTCAAACCTTTAAACCTTGTAGCAGGCGTTGTTGAGCGTCGTCAAACCTTACCTATCTTGTCTAATGTGTTGCTGGTACTGGATGGTGACGAGCTATCGATTACCGGTACTGATCTGGAAGTTGAGTTAGTCGGGCGTGTACAGCTAGCCCAAGCGGCGGCTACGGGCGGTGAAATCACTGTGCCAGCACGCAAATTGGCGGATATCTGTAAATCTCTGCCTGACGGCAGTGACATTGAATTTTCTCTTGATGAGCAGCGCGTTATTGTTCGTTCTGGTCGCAGTCGATTTACCCTTTCAACCCTTTCTGCTAATGATTTCCCTAATGTTGAAGATAGTCAGGGTAGTCAAGACTTCACCGTCAAGCAGGGTGATCTGAAGCGTTTAATAGATAGAACCAGCTTTGCTATGGCTCAGCAAGATGTTCGTTATTATTTAAACGGTATGTTGTGGGAAGTTCAGGCTGGGCAATTAAAGCTGGTTGCTACAGATGGCCACCGTTTGGCGCTGTGTACACTAGAAACAGTTATCGACTCTAGCAGTGACCTGCAGGTTATTTTGCCGCGTAAGGGCGTTATTGAGCTCGCACGACTATTAATGAATGAAAACGATGATGTGAGAATTGTAATCGGCTCGAACCATATTCGTGCCACTACAACTGAGTTTACTTTTACCTCTAAACTAGTTGATGGAAAATTTCCTGATTATGACCGCGTGTTACCTAAATCCAGCACAAAAACTGTATTTGGTTCGCGGGATGACCTGCGCCACGCCTTTTCACGGACTGCTATCCTTTCGAATGAAAAATATCGCGGAGTGCGTTTGTTGCTTTCTGAGAACTCTATCCAGATCGTAGCTAACAACCCTGAGCAGGAAGAAGCAGAAGAAATTGTTTCCGTCGATTATCAAGGTGAATCACTTGAGATCGGCTTTAATGTTAGTTATTTGTTGGATGTTCTGGGTGTGTTAAGTGGTGAAACAGTAAAGCTTTCGCTCTCAGATTCTAATAGCAGTGTTTTATTAGAGGAGTCAGAAAAAGGTGACTCCATGTATGTTGTTATGCCTATGCGGCTTTAATTTCATTTTCATTACTCCTTCTCTATTTAGCAGGTTCCCCTCGGCGTGATAATTCGACGGCTTGAGATCAGCGGCGTTAGGAACCTGTGCCATGTCAGTTTGCCAGAGCTCTCAGCTATTAATGTCTTTTATGGCGAAAATGGCTCAGGGAAAACCAGTGTGCTTGAGGCAATCCACCTGCTCTCCTCTGCTAAATCTTTTCGTAGTCATAAGTTAAAGCCTTTGATCAACACAGAAATGGCTAGTTGTGTTTCCTTTGCCGAAATTAACATCCCTGGCGCGGGTTATCAGCCAGTAGGCGTTGAACGTTTTAAATCTGCCTCTATGCCAGGCATTATTCGTGTGGCAGGCAGTAACATCAAATCAGCGTCTTTGCTTGCCGCTAACCTACCCTTGCAAACTATTACTTCGGATACCTTTCAGTTGCTGGAGGGGGTTCCGCAGGTTCGCAGGCAGTTTCTGGATTGGGGTGTGTTCCACGTGGAACACCATTTCCATTCCTGCTGGAAAAGCGCTCAGCGTTGCTTAAAACAACGGAATAGTTTGTTACGCCATGATAGAATGGACGAACAACAGTTAGCCCTGTGGACGGCTGAGTTGGTACGGTTTGCTGATCAGTTAGATAAGTACCGGAGTGAGTATTTTAATAAATTAATTCCGATATTTGAGAGCGTGTTAGGCAGGTTGGTGCAGTTAGAGGGTCTTGAGCTGACTTATTATAGAGGCTGGGATGCTACAAAAACCCTGGCGGATGTTTATCATGCTAACCGCCATCGTGAAATTGAGCTTGGATATACTAATTCTGGACCCCATAGAGCCGATCTGAGGCTGCGTTATCAGTCAGCTAATGCGGCGGATATGTTATCCAGAGGCCAACAAAAACTCGTCGTCTGCGCACTGAGGTTGGCTCAGGGTTATTTATTATCAGAAATGACCGGTCGAAGCTGCGTGTATTTGATTGATGATTTACCTGCAGAACTCGACAAAAAACATCGCCGGGCCTTCTGTGAAGTATTAGAAGAGCTGAATTGTCAGGTTTTTATGACCTGTGTTGACCATCATGATCTACAGGATTGTTGGTCAACGGCAACAGCAGCAAAGATGTTCCACGTGGAACATGGAATAATTACCGCTATTAATAGCTAAATAATATTATTCAGGTTTATATATGAGCAACGAACATAACTACGACTCTTCCAGTATCAAAGTATTAAAAGGCCTGGATGCAGTACGCAAGCGCCCGGGTATGTATATCGGTGATACGGATGATGGTACAGGCTTACACCACATGGTGTTTGAAGTGGTTGATAACTCAATTGACGAGGCACTAGCTGGGCATTGTTCCAAAATTAAAATAGTGATTCATCCCGATGAGTCAGTAACAGTGTCTGATGATGGTCGTGGTATCCCTACCGAAATGCATGAAGAAGGTGTTTCGGCGGCAGAGGTTATTATGACTGTGCTACACGCTGGCGGTAAGTTTGATGATAATACCTATAAGGTGTCTGGTGGCCTGCATGGCGTGGGTGTTTCTGTTGTTAATGCCCTATCAGAAGAGCTTAAATTGACCATTCGTCGTGGTGGTAAGCTATTTGAACAGATCTATAAACACGGTGTCCCGCAGGCCCCACTTGAAATCGTTGGTAATTCAGAAACTACAGGGACGATGATTAGATTTAAACCCTCGGCGGATACCTTTACTAATATAGAGTTTCATTTTGAATTGCTAGCAAAACGCTTGCGTGAACTGGCGTTCTTAAATTCTGGCATATTGATCGAACTGAAGGATGAGCGCAGCGGTAAGGTAGAAGAGTTTGTTTATGATGGTGGCCTTAGTGCTTTTGTGGGTTATCTCAACCAAAACAAAACCACGATTAATAAATTGTTTCACTTTGACGTGATGGATGATGCTGGTGTCGGTGTAGAAGTCGCTCTACAGTGGAATGATAGCTTCCAGGAAAACATATTCTGCTATACCAATAACATCCCCCAACGTGATGGTGGGACGCATTTGGCAGGCTTTAGAGCGGCTTTAACCCGTAGCTTGAATGGTTATATAGAGCGCGAGGGTTTTGCTAAAAAAGCCAAGGTATCAACCAGCGGGGACGATGCTCGTGAAGGCTTAACAGCTGTGATTTCCGTTAAAGTACCAGATCCCAAGTTTTCCTCTCAAACCAAAGATAAATTGGTATCTTCTGAGGTTAAAACCGCTGTAGAACAGGCTATGAATAAGACTTTTAGCGATTATTTGATGGAAAATCCCGCCGAAGCTAAGCTTGTTGTTACCAAAATGCTTGATGCCGCCCGCGCCCGTGAAGCAGCACGTAAAGCCCGTGATATGACACGTCGTAAAGGTGCTTTGGATATTGCAGGTTTGCCCGGTAAGTTGGCCGATTGCCAAGAAAAAGACCCTGCCCTATCAGAAGTGTACTTGGTGGAGGGTGATTCAGCCGGTGGTTCAGCTAAACAGGGCCGTGATCGCCGCACTCAGGCAATATTGCCATTGAAAGGTAAAATTCTTAACGTAGAGAAAGCGCGTTTCGATAAAATGCTTTCTTCTGTTGAGGTGGGTACCATCGTAACTGCGCTAGGTTGCGGGATCGGTAAATCAGAATTTAACCCAGACAAGCTGCGTTATCACAGCATCATTATCATGACCGATGCTGATGTCGACGGATCGCATATTCGTACCCTATTGCTAACTTTTTTCTTCCGGCAGATGCCTGAGTTGATCGAGCGCGGCCATATTTTTATTGCTCAGCCTCCCTTATATAAGATCAATAAAGGTAAACAGCATCAATATATAAAAGATGAAGAAGGTATGAACCAGTACCTCACCCAAAGTGCGTTGGAAAACGCCTCCCTCCATACCAATTCGGATGCTCCTGGTATTAGCGGTGCAGGCTTTGAAGAGCTGGTGGTGAAATATCGGACAGTGATGGCAACTATTCTGCGTTTATCACGGGTTTATCCAGATGTCGCGATGAAGGAAATGGTTTATCTGCCGATCCTGACCGTTGAGCAGTTAAAAGATAAGGCTGCCGTGCAGTACTGGGCAGATAAACTGCAAGAAAAGCTAGGCGAAGGCGATAATGGCCAAGCTTATCAAGTAACCGTCAAAGAAGATAAAGAGCGTGGTAACTTTTTACCATCAATTAACTCAATTTCTCATGGTATAGCCACTGAGTATCTCTTTAACCAAGATTATTTTGCATCGAATGATTACAGATTAATTGTGGAGTTAGGTGCAGAGCTAGAGGGCTTATTAGAAGAAGGTGCTTATATTCAGCGTGGTGACAAAGTTGAGCCCATCAGTAATTTTGGTGCAGGTCTCGATTGGTTAATGCAGCAGGCAGAGAAAGGCCTTAATGTTCAGCGCTATAAAGGTTTGGGTGAGATGAACCCAGATCAATTATGGGAAACCACTATGGACCCAGACGTTCGCAGAATGCTGCGTGTCACCATAGATGATGCCATTTCTGCTGATCAAATATTCACCACCTTGATGGGTGATCATGTAGAGCCTCGTAGAGCCTTTATTGAAGAAAATGCTCTGAAGGTAGCTAACCTGGATGTATAGTTTTTCTTTGTTGATGTGGGTTTCCATGGGAAATGAGTTTTCTCATGGAAAATAAAGCAAGGAAAATCAACAACTTAAGTGATAGCTAAACTTTGTTTTGGCTGTTTGTTGATCAGATTAAGGGGAGGGTAGATTTATTTACCCTCCCCTTTCTCGTGAATAAGGAAGTTCTGTAGAGTGGATAGCGTGCACCTATAAATAAAATAAGAGAGGTAGGTGAGCGAAGCACTTTAAGTTTATATCTTTTTAGTTATTTCTTTTAACATCAGACGTATCCGTTCCTAATCTACGTAAAGCTTCCACAACGAGAGCGGTTTGTCTGGTGTCTACACCTGCTCCATGTATCCCCTTTTTTCGTAAAGATGATATATTTAGAAACTCGCTGAGGGCATCTAGTGATGGTCCGCGATTACTCATTGGGATTTTATTCTCCTCTGCAAAAGGAATGGCTGATTTTTGTGAGCAGAAAATGGAGACGTTACGTATAGGATCTAAATTGTATTTCTGTATATGAAATTCAATTATGGGCCAGTCAAAACTGGCATTGTGGATAACAATATGATTATTATCTAAATAACGCTTAATTTCAGGCCATTTTATCGATATGTCGTCGAATCTTGCTGCTTCTGTGTTTGATATTCCGTGTATTTGCAGAGCTTCTTCGTTGATTTCTCTGTGAGGCTTCAACTTGAACTCAAGAGAATTCAATATTTTATGATTTTTTACAAGAGTCAATCCAAGTGTGACAATACTCGGGGGACCTTCTTTATCAGGTAGGCCGGTTGTCTCTGTATCAAGGACTACATATGATTCTGGAAGGTTGACGAATGGCATTAGAGTCTTATTCATCCAGCTGACTTCTTTTCGATGACATGTGATATTACATGGCCATCAAATTGATACTCATAGTGTTTCGACTGCCGGCAATTTGATAAAGCTGGGGGGCGAAACACACCGTAGCATGTCCCCGCAATGTTACGGACACTAGAGTATTTAATACCCCATGAATTTGATTTCTTTAATTCTTTCCCAAGAGATTGGCTAGCCGTGTAATCGTCAGGGTGATAGATATCAGGGTATTCGTCCTGTTTGCCGTAAATTGTATGAAGCTCTTTATTTAGATCTGCAACGAGAGATCGCATATCAATCCTCGTTGGGCCACTATTAAAATCCCTGAAAAATTGTGCACGGTGATATTTAGTTTCCTCAAACGCGGTAACTAAATCCTTTGCACAGTAGTAAATTCCGTACCCTTTATCAAAACGTCCGCCACCTCCTTTAGTCTTTGCATGAGTAAATGCTGCCATGATGTAGCCGGATCCGTTACCCGCAATGCGATCTTCTTTTGCTACAAGACTGATATCACCGACTTCGTCGCGCAAGCGATCATTCGTTAACGACTCAATTTCATGCAGGAGATCAAATTCTTCCGGAGTTGAGACCCGTTCGAAGAGATCAATCGGAGGAAATCGACTGGGGATGAGGCGGTAAGTTGTCTCGTTGATTTGAATGACATCCAAGTCCTTAATATCTATTACCATCCGCCTCGCTCTGCATCTAAATATTGGCGCACGTGGGCTAAATCTATAATTTGACCGCCAAGCATCCTTTCAAGAGGAGATTGGCCGTTAAATGCCGCATTGGTATTTGGGGTAGTAATCCAAGAATCAGAAATTCTCTCTTCAGGAATTAGTATTTGTAGTGATCTCCAAATACCCAAAATATAGCTGGTACGCTCTAAGAGGTCATTTGTCAGTTGTGCAGATTCTGGTTTCTTTTTCCAGTTGTAGAATGTGCCTTCATTATGTAAACCCAATAGGGTTTGTTGCTGAGAGTTACTTAGGCTCCAGCGCTTAAAAATTTGGAACATAGTGCTGATCAATGGACCTGCTGCAGTTTTCCTCTTATCCGCTGTAAAGCTGCTAAGTTTGCTCATGATAGATCTCCTTAATCTGCTTCAATACTATAGCACAATAATAAAATACTACAATATTGAAGTATATTGGCGATGGGTTTGCTGTCACATCTGTCAATTTCAGAAAGTCATATTTTCATAAAGAGGAGTTAAGGTGATATAAATCCCTAGATTCAGGAATAAACGGTTGGCCGGCAAAAGAGTATTCTCTTGATATGATTGAACGTCAGAAAGAGTTAGTGAATTCAGGAACCCCGTATGAGGTGTTCATGGTTTTTTTAAAACTTGGGTTGACCTCATTCGGTGGTCCAATAGCTCATCTGGGCTATTTCAGGGCTGAGCTGGTAGAGCGACGCCGTTGGATCAACGATGATCAGTTCGGGCACCTTTTAGCCATCTGCCAATTTTTGCCTGGCCCGGCGAGTAGCCAGTTGGGGTTTAGCCTTGGTTTGTTGCGCGCTGGTTGGCTTGGGGCGTTTGCCGCTTTTGTTGCTTTTACACTTCCTTCAGCTCTCATGCTTATTATGTTTGCGGCGGTGTTGCCTCTGCTATCCAGCCCTATTGGGCAGGCCGCTGTTCATGGTCTAAAGTTGGTGGCTTGTGTGGTAGTAGCAGATGCGGTGCTAAGTATGGCTAAGAAGCTTTGTCCCGATGTGCCGAGGCAAGCTATTGCGGTGTTATCTGCAGCGGCTTTAATCCTGGTTGCTTCACCCATGGCACAGCTAGTTGTTGTGGCGCTAGCGGCCATTGTTGGCATGTTTATCCTTCGTGGCTGCGTCGCGGATAATGATGCCAACGCGTTGCAGGTTTCCTTTGGGGCACGTACCGGCGGGCTACTTATTGTTGCCTTCGTTAGTCTTCTGGTAGGGTTACCAATACTTACTGCATCCGTTAATGGTTTGCCTGGTATAGCAGCGGTATTTTACCGGGCCGGCGCATTGGTTTTTGGTGGCGGCCATGTTGTCTTGCCTCTTCTTCAAGACTCGGTTGTGGTTTTAGGCGGTGTGTCCCCTGATCAATTCCTGGCCGGTTATGGTGCGTCTCAGGCCATTCCAGGCCCTATGTTTGCCTTTGCGGCGTATCTCGGGGCGATGTTATCACCTGTAGAAAACACGTATATATCGGCAGCAACGGCGCTGGTTTTTATATTTCTTCCGGGCTTTTTGCTGGTCGCTGGTGTACTGCC
>JBAYQJ010000029.1:0-49999 GCA_041677245.1 Spongiibacteraceae bacterium
AAAACTCGGCAAGTATTGAATTGAGAAAGCGTCGCCCTAAGGGTGTGGTGTTGATAGATTGGTCGCTGATGGACAATAGTTTTTTATTATTCAGCATAGCCAGTTGGGTTTGTACAGCGCTGAGGCTCAGGCCAGTTCGTGCTTGAAACAGGGCTGAGCTAAAGCCGTTGGTTAGTCGCAAGCTGTTTAAAAAAAACTCCAGCGGTAGTTCTTCGGCTTGCAGGACTTTGCTACCCGCAATAAATTCTTTATCGCTGGCTAGATAGTCTTTGGGGCTGCGAGTTTTCCAGCGACGGATAATTTGCTGTTCGTGCAGCAGGGTGAGTTTGCCGTGAGCGCCAGCGCCAATGCCGATGTAGTCACCAAACAGCCAGTAGTTGGTATTGTGACGTGACTGGGCTTTATTGCGGCTATAAGCAGAAATTTCGTATTGTTGAAAGTTGGCTTGGCTGAGTAAATGCTCACCAGCATCTTGAATGTCGGCCAGTCGATCATCGTCGGGCAATGTCGGCGGGGCACTATAAAAAGCTGTATTGGGTTCTATGGTGAGCTGATACCAGGAGATGTGCGTAGGGTTCAGCGCGATGGCTTGTTCAATATCTTGCAGTGCTTGTTGCTCGGTTTGCTTGGGCAGGCCGTGCATTAGATCAATATTAAAATTATTAATCCCTGCTTTGATGGCAGTGTGCGCTGCTTTGATAGCCTCCTGGTTGCTGTGAATACGCCCTAGAGTTTTTAAATGGTCGGCGTTAAAGCTTTGCACGCCGATGGATAGTCGGTTGACCCCCGCGGCGGCGTAGGCAGAAAATTTGCCTTGCTCGACCGTGCCCGGATTAGCTTCGAGGGTGATTTCAATATCGACGGCAAAGGGAATACGTTGCTCGACAGCGGTAAGAATACGAGCAATCGCTGCGCCGGAAAACAAGCTGGGAGTGCCGCCGCCAAAAAAAATAGATTGCAGAGGACGGCCCTGTACAAATTGTAATTCTTGCTCAAGGTCGTCAATTAACGCGTTGACATATTCTTGTTCGGGGATGGCCGCCGTGGTGTGCGAGTTAAAATCACAATAGGGACATTTTCGCACACACCAAGGGATATGAATGTATAAACCGAGTGGAGGTAATTCACCGAGTTGCATTGCATTAAATGGCATGGCGGTAGTCAATGCTGGGTCATCATTGTTCGAGGCCTAACAGGTCCCAAATCTGATCGACGCGCTGTTTGACTGATTCGTCCATAGTAATGGTTTTACCCCATTCTCGGTTGGTTTCGCCGCCGATTTTATTGGTGGCATCAAAGCCAATTTTAGAGCCCAGTCCAGAAATCGGCGAAGCAAAATCTAAATAATCGATAGGCGAGTTATCGATAAATACGCAGTCGCGGCGTGGGTCCATACGGGTGGTCATTGCCCAAATAACATCCTTCCAATCTCTGGCGTTGATGTCGTCATCGGTAACGATAATAAATTTGGTATACATAAATTGACGTAAAAAAGACCACACGCCCATCATCACGCGTTTGGCGTGGCCGGCATATTGCTTTTTCATCGTAACCACCGCAATGCGGTATGAACAGCCCTCGGGCGGCAAATAAAAATCACTTATCTCTGGAAATTGTTTTTGCAAGATGGGCACAAACACTTCGTTTAACGCCAAGCCTAAAACCGCGGGCTCGTCGGGTGGCCGGCCGGTATAGGTGCTGTGATAAATCGGGTCGTCACGATGACTGATATGGGTAACCGTCATCACCGGAAATCTATCAACTTCATTGTAGTAGCCGGTGTGGTCGCCAAAGGGGCCTTCGTCAGCCATTTCGCCGGGCGCAAGATAGCCCTCAAGAATATATTCGGCGCTGGCGGGCACTTGTAAATTGTTGCTAAGGGATTTAATCAGCTCAGTTTTACTACCGCGCAACAGTCCGGCAAAAGCATACTCACTCAGGCTGTCGGGCACAGGGGTGACAGCCCCTAAAATCGTAGCGGGGTCAGCGCCTAGTGCGACAGAAACGGGATAGGGTTTACCGGGGTTTTGTTGCTGGAACTCTAAAAAGTCTAACGCGCCGCCACGGTGAGATAGCCAGCGCATAATCAGTTTGTTTTTGCCGATAAGCTGCATCCGGTAAATACCGAGGTTCTGTCGCTCTTTGTTGGGGCCGCGAGTGATGACCAGTGGCCAGGTAATTAACGGCCCTGCATCGTCAGGCCAACAGGTTTGAATGGGCAGTTGATAGAGGTCGACGTCATCATCGCTGATAATGTTTTTTTGGCAAGGCGCTTTTTTAACAACCTTCGGCGCCATGTTCAGTACTTGTCTTAGTATCGGCGCTTTTTCCCAAGCATCTTTTAAGCTTTTAGGTGGATCAGGTTGACGTAGATACGCTAATAATTCGCCGATCTCGCGCAGCTTGCTGATACTGCTTTGCCCCATGCCCAGTGCTACTCGCTCTTCGGTGCCAAATAAATTAGTGAGTACCGGAGTAGAGAAGCCGATGGGGTTTTCGAATAAAATGGCTGGACCGCCACTGCGTAAAACGCGGTCGCAAATCTCGGTCATTTCCAGCTTGGGGTCAACAGCTTCTTTGATGCGAACCAAGTCGCCACGCTGTTCAAGAAATTGAATAAAGTCGCGTAGATCTTTGTATTTATAAGGGGCGTTATTGGACATGTAGCGAAGGCCTAACACTGAGCCGAGCGCGAAAGCGAAGGGTGCTTTGCGCGCTTGGCAGGGGACTTAGAAGTGACTTACTTCCTTTTCATCGACATGAAGAATTCGTCGTTGGTTTTGGTGTCTTTCAGCTTGTCTAACAAAAACTCGATGGCTTGGGTATCTTCCATGCCGTGTAAGAGCTTGCGTAAAATCCACATACGCTGTAATTCATCTTCGTTAGTCAGACGCTCTTCACGGCGGGTGCCTGAGCGGCGAATATTGATCGCAGGGTAAACACGCTTCTCAGCAATTTTCCTGTCTAAGTGCAGCTCCATGTTGCCGGTGCCTTTAAACTCTTCGTAGATAACCTCGTCCATTTTAGAGCCTGTATCGATAAGCGCTGTGGCGATTATCGATAAGCTGCCACCTTCTTCAATATTACGTGCAGCACCGAAGAAACGTTTTGGGCGCTCTAGTGCATGAGCGTCAACACCACCGGTTAATACTTTGCCGGAGGAGGGGATAATGGTGTTGTAGGCACGAGCAAGGCGGGTGATGGAGTCTAATAAGATAACCACATCTTTTTTGTGTTCAACTAAGCGTTTGGCTTTTTCAATAACCATCTCAGCAACTTGTACGTGCCGTGTTGGTGGTTCGTCAAAGGTTGATGCGACTACTTCAGCGCGTACTGAGCGCTGCATTTCGGTAACTTCTTCCGGGCGTTCATCGATCAATAAAACGATGATGTAGCACTCGGGGTTGTTGCGCACCATGCTTTGAGCAATATGCTGTAGCATTAAGGTTTTACCGGCTTTGGGCGGCGCTACTATCAGGCCGCGAACCCCTTTGCCGATCGGTGCTGTTAGGTCGATGATACGACCGGTTAAATCTTCAGTTGAACCGTTACCCACTTCCAGGATGCAGCGCTCAGTGGGAAACAGTGGGGTAAGGTTTTCAAATAAGACTTTGTTTTTGGATTGTTCAGGCTGGGTGTAATTAACTTCACTAACTTTTAACAGGGCAAAATAACGTTCGCCGTCTTTGGGTGGTCGAATCTTGCCTGATATGGTGTCGCCGGTACGCAGGTTGAAGCGGCGAATTTGGCTGGGAGATACGTAAATGTCATCGGGGCCAGCGAGGTATGAGCAGTCGGCGCTTCTTAGGAAGCCAAAGCCGTCTTGGAGAATTTCAAGCACCCCGTCACCGGATATGTCTTCACCACTCTTGGCGTGCCTTTTTAAAATGGAAAATATAATGTCTTGCTTGCGCTGACGGGCGATGTTGTCAAGGCCAATTTCTTTGGCGATGTCTAATAGTTCTTGAGTTGGTTTTGTTTTTAAGTCAGTAAGATTCATAAGATTATTGGATTTTATTTAGGTAAGGGGAAGCCACAAAGTGATAGACGCGAGCGCGTGAAGATTTCTGGTATTTAAAATATGGACTACGAAAAAAGGGATCGAAATTGATGTTGTAAATACTGTGAGCAGGTACAGTAAGCAGGGAATGTAACACTGATATTGGTGTGCGTCTAGCCCTAATTTAGACTTTTTAAACTATTAAATTGACGCAATACCAGCTGAAGCCAAGCTGTTGGGGGGGCTTAAATGGCCCTCCCAACAGCACTCGATGGCTATCTATTATTAACAATGCTTACAGGGCGCTGTTAATAAACTCGCTTAACTGAGTTTTAGATAAAGCACCTACTTTAGTTGCTTCTGCACTGCCGTTTTTAAAGATCATCAGCGTCGGAATGCCGCGAATACCAAATTTAGGTGCCGTTTCAGTGTTAGCATCGACATCCATTTTACACACCTTAAGTTTGCCTTTGTATTCAGTGGCAATGTCGGCGATAACAGGAGCGATCATTTTGCAAGGGCCGCACCATTCTGCCCAAAAGTCTACCAGTACCGGAATGTCGGCACCCAGTACATCGGCTTCAAAACTTGCATCAGTAACGTGAACGATATCGTCGCTCATGGTTGATTCTCCAAAGATTAACGGGGCAAGCCCAGTTATAATAAATTCGATAGTGTAGTTAATTGATAACAATATTTAGTATGTTATCGCTCATAGAGTAAAATCTTTGTTACTACCTTATTATACAGCGGCCTGTCTAAATAATAGCTAAACAAACAGGCTGGTAGTACATGCGCAAGCTGGGCTTGGCCAACAGTTTCAAGAGCGTAAGCATAACAAATATCGGTTAGCAGGGCGTTAGCATAACACTCGCTAGAGCGAAGGCAAAATATGTAGCCAATCAAAGTGGACAGATATTGGTTGGTATCTATTAATAAAGTCAGGGTACGTGCACAAGGGTCGTTATGTTAATTGAGGACAGCGAGGGATCGGTAGTTGCTATTGATTTAGGTTCTAATAGCTTCCATTTGCTGGAGGCTAAGCTGAGTTCATCGGGTAAATTACACGCTGTCAATGCGCGGGCTCATAAGGTGCAGCTGGGACTGGATATGGTTGATAGGCAGCTCAGCGCTTCAGCCATTCAGCGTGGCTTGGCCTGTATTCAGCAGTTTTCTAGCTATACTCAGGGGCGTAATCCTGCCTGCGTCAAGGTGGTTGGCACCCAGGCGCTGCGTTTGGCTACTAATAAGCAGGACTTTATTGTGCCTGCCAGTGAGATGCTGGGGCAGCCCATCAATATTGTAAGTGGCGAAGAGGAAGCGTGCCTGGCTTATACCGGTGTGGCGGCTGAGCTGACGGGCTCAGCAATGCGCTTGGTGATCGATGTGGGTGGCGGTAGTACTGAGTTTGGTTTGGGGCGGGGAGTTCAATTTATCAGTGGCCTGAGTGTTGCGGTAGGCTGTGTTTCGTGGCTACAGTATTTTCAGCAAGGTGTGATCAGCGCGGATAGCCTGGCGTGTGCGCAACAAGCGGCTAGTGAGGAGTTTGCCAGGATTCTACCCGTGTTAGCGAAAAGCGGTTCGGCTGGGCCAGCTTTGCGCGAGAGTGCTCAGTTTGCCGTGGGTTGTTCTGGCACCTTGCAGGCGGTAGAGCAGGTGCTGACTCAGCAGCGCTGGAGTGTTGGCGGTATTACACGGCAGGGCCTGGAGCGGCTTAAGCAGGCGTTATTAAATTTTGATTCGATTGATGCAGTTAGTTTTCAGGGCTTGCGTGAAGAGCGTAGGAGTATCTTTGCTACGGGTGTGGCTATCGTATTGGCGCTGTTTGAGGTGTTTCAATTTCAATCGGTGCGGTTATCTTCGGCGGGTTTGCGCGAAGGCATTGCTTGGCAGTTGTTGCACCCAGGGTAATGCGCACAGGCACTTCTGTTTTGCAGCGTTGATTCCCGCTTCGATGTAAGAAGGTGGGGGAGTAGCCAGGCATACGCCGTGGCAATGATTACAAAAAGCGCTCAAAGCAAGCATCCTTCAAGCTTGAGCTGTTATACTGATTTCTTTTTTACTTCTGGCAGTACTCCTCGTGACCGATACCCAATTTTCCAAGTTAAACTTATCTCCTGCTCAATTAACCAATCTAGAGCAGCTAGGTTATTCACAAATGACGCCGATTCAGCAGCAGAGCCTTCCTCTGGTGCTCGATGGGCGTGATGTCATCGCTAAAGCTAAAACCGGTAGCGGTAAAACGGCTGCCTTTGGTATAGGCATGCTGACGCATATCAACCCGCGTGATTTTGCTGCGCAATGTCTGGTGATTTGCCCAACCCGCGAACTATGCACGCAGGTGGCGGTTGAAATTCGCAGATTGGCCCGCTATCAGCAAAATATTAAAGTGGTAGTACTGTGTGGCGGACAATCAATTGGTCCGCAGATAGGTTCGCTTGAACACGGTGCTCATGTTGTCGTGGGTACGCCTGGGCGACTTAAAGATCATCTGCGCAAACAAACACTGTCGCTAGAGCGTATTAAAACCTTGGTGCTTGATGAGGCCGACCGTATGTTGGATATGGGCTTCTACGAAGATATTGAAACTATTATTCAGCAAACGCCCAGTCAGCGGCAGACGTTATTATTCTCCGCAACATACCCTAAAGAAATTAAATCATTAAGCAGTAATTTTCAGCGTGATCCGGTTGAGATTAGTGTGGAGTCGTTGCATAGCCACACCCATATTGAACAGCGCATGTATATTTGCGACAAAAATCAAAAACTGGATGCTTTACTATGTCTGCTAGCCAACCATCCAGTGGATTCGGCAGTTATTTTTTGTAACACTATTATTGTGGTCAAAGAAGTTTGCGAGTTTTTAAACGCTCAGGGCTTGAGCGCTAAAGCCTTGCATGGCGACCTGGAACAGCGCGATAGAGATCAGGTGTTAGTGCAGTTCTCCAATCGCAGCTGTTGTCTGTTAGTGGCTACCGATGTGGCCGCCAGAGGGTTGGATATTGATGACCTGTCGGCAGTGATCAATTATGACTTGCCCCGCGACCCTGAAATTTATATTCATCGTATTGGGCGTACTGGCCGTGCAGGTAAAGAGGGCTTGGCGCTGGGTTTATTTTCCAGCTCAGAAAAGTACAAGCTGGAAGTCATAGAAGACTACCAGCAGAGTAAAATTGCTTTTGAAGCAATAGAGTCTTTGGATACGCATAAAGAACCGGTATGCATCCCCGCGATGGTTACCTTGTGTATAGGCGGTGGGCGTAAAGATAAGGTTCGCCCTGGGGATGTACTTGGAGCCTTAACCGGCGACGCTGGTATTGATGGCTCGGCAGTAGGTAAGATTGCGATCACGGATTATTCTGCCTATGTCGCTGTTGAGCGCGGCGTTGCTAATCAGGCTAAGCAGCGGTTGGAAAATGGCAAAATCAAAGGGCGTAAATTTAAAGTAAGTAAGCTGCGTTAATAAAGCAGCGCTGATTATTTTGGCAGGAGTTGAATAATTTTTGTAGGGTTAATCTCGATCCACTGAGGCTGGCATCTGGCTAATAGGCCCGAGTGGCTCTGGTGGATAAGCTCCACTCTAAGGGTTCTATTTTATGGTCTATGAGCCTGTTCAGGAATATTGTTATGTGTATATGCTATGAGCGAGATTAAATTTTCAAAGGAAGAGACGGATAGGCTTGTCTATAAGATAAAAGCTTATTTTGATGGTGAATTAGATCAAGAAATAGGCGGTTTTGAAGCGGAGTTCCTACTTGAGTTTTTTGCAAAAGAGGTCGGCCCTTATTTTTATAATCGCGGCTTGTCCGATGCTCATACTTTATTTTTGGAGAAAACTGAGGAGCTAAGTTATTTAATTCAGGAGTTAGAAAAACCCACCGTTTAAATTTATTCTGGTAACAATTTATACGGTATGGGTTTTAATTTTCCAGCTCGTTTTGCAGTGTTTCTAGCTGCTCATTTAACTCAAACCATTGCTCTTCCTGCTGGTCTTTCACTTGTTTAGCTTTTACCTGCTGTTTTAGCAGGTCCTGCAGTTTATCTTTGTTTTCGGCTTCGTACAGCTCCCCATCACCCAAGGCATTTTCTATTTTTTCAAGAGATTGGTCGGTTGTAGCCATCTGTTGTTCTATTTTTTTAATGGCATTGTTGATGGGGTTGAGTTTTTTGCGTATATCAGCGGCTTGCTGCCGTTGTAGTTTCTGGTTGCCGGCTTTATTGCCTGGCTTGTCGGAATGGCTATTATTACTGGCGTCGACTTTGCGTTGCGCCATCAACCAGCGGCTATAGTCGTCTAAATCACCCTCGAAGATATCGGCTTTACCGTTAGCCACCAATAAGAACTGGTCGACGGTATTGCGTAATAAATGCCGGTCGTGCGAAACCACAATGACTGCGCCTGCAAAGGTTTGCAGGGCCATGGTGAGAGCGTGACACATCTCCAGGTCGAGATGGTTGGTGGGCTCGTCGAGTAAGAGTAAGTTGGGCTTTTGCCATACAATAATAGCCAGTGCTAGACGCGCTTTTTCTCCACCTGAAAAATTGCGAATGCTGCCAACAGCCATATCACCATGAAAATTAAAGCCGCCCAAAAAATTACGAATCTCCTGTTCGCGTGCAGTGGGGCTTAAACGCTGCAGGTGTAAAGCGGGACTGGCGTCTAAATCGAGGGCTTCCAGTTGGTGTTGGCTGAAGTAACCCATTTTCAGGTTCTCACCCTGAATGAATGAACCTTTTAGTAGCGTTATTTCTGAGGCGAGTGACTTTATTAGTGTCGACTTACCCGCGCCGTTGGCGCCCAGCAAACCAATACGGCTACCTGGGTGGATGCTGATGTTGACGTTTTCTAAAATGGCCTGGGTATTGTAGCCAAGGTCGGCGTGGCTGAGGTTGAGCAGCGGATCTGAGAACCTGCCTGGTTCTGGGAAGCTAAAATTAAAGGGCGAATCAATATGTGCTGGTGCGATGTCTTCCATGCGCTCCAGTTCTTTTAATCGGCTTTGTGCTTGTTTGGCCTTGGTGGCTTTGGCGCGAAAGCGGCTAACAAAACTTTCAATCTCGCTTTTGCGCTGCTGTTGCTTCTCGAAATTAGCTTGCTGCTGGGCCAGGCGTTCAGCACGTTGCCGTTCAAATGCGGAGTAATTGCCGCGGTAGGTAAAAAGTTGATTGTGCTCAATGTGGACAATACCCTCGCAGACGCTGTCGATAAAATCGCGGTCGTGGGAGATTAATAACAAACTGCCTTGATAGCGTTGCAGCCACTGTTCCAGCCATAACTCTGCATCTAAATCGAGGTGGTTAGTAGGCTCATCGAGCAATAATAAGTCGGATGGACTCATCAGGGCTTGCGCCAGGTTGAGGCGAATTCGCCAACCGCCGGAAAAGCTATTGGCCGATTTTTGGATATCGGATAACTTAAACCCCAGCCCCAGCATTAATTGCTCAGCACGGACCCGGGCATTGTAGCCATCGATGGTGTCTAGCTGCTCGTGGAGCTCGGCTTGGCGCTGATGGTTATCTTGTTGTTCGGCTTTGGCTATTTCTGCCTCAATCCGTCGCAGTTCATGGTCGCCGTCGATGATGTAGTCCAGTGCGTTGCGATTGCTGGTGGCGACTTCCTGTGCCATGTGGGCGATGCGCCATTGGGCGGGAATGCTGGCGGTGCCATCGTCGGCGCTTAATTCCCCCAGCAATAGTTTGAACAGGCTGGACTTGCCGGTACCGTTGGCGCCAATTAAGGCGATTTTCTGGCCGGGATGAAAGACTGCGTTAGCATGTTCTAGCAAGAACTTGCTGCCCCGTTGTAAGCTGATGTCGTCGAGTTTAATCATGGCGGCGGATTATACTGGAAATTACCTCTTAACAGCGCTATTCAATCAGGTTTTAGTATGCAAATTAATCCTTTTTGGGACTATTCCTTAATAACTTATGCCCGTAAGGGTGTGGAGCGCCAGCTGTTAGCATTGCAGCAGGGCAGTGATGCCGATGTCAATATGCTGCTTTGTTGTTGTTGGCTGGGCGAGCAGGGGGTGCTTATCAGCACTAATCAGCTACGGCAGTTGGCGTCGGCTTGCGAGCAGTGGCGGCAGCATTGTCTATTGCCGCTGCGCTCGGTGCGTGTTTATTTAAAAAATGTGGAGTCCCAGCGAGAGGAGATGCGCAACAGGCTAAAGGCCTTAGAGCTTGAGGCTGAGTGTCATCAGCAACAGATGATGTATCAGCAGCTGCTGGCAATGGGAGTGGTGTCCGAGTCAAGGGAGACTCGAAGTTTGGTGAGCTCAGTAGACATAGTGGCTAACTTGCAGGCTTATTGGTCTGTGCTGGGGCATGCGGCGGCTGAGTCGCAGTTATTGGTCGAGTTGGCCGCAGCTGTTATCGAATAAGGTCCAGTAGCTTGGGGTAGATTATGTTTTGATCAAAAGTCGAACAGGCTGCGAATGACGGTGGTTTTATCCTTATTCTTTTTGTCGGCTTTGGCTTTTTCTCTGCGTACTTCTTCTTCCAGCTTTTCCATAGGGTCTTCAGCCAAGCTTTGCTCTACTCGGTGATGAACAAGCTTCATGTCACTAGCTAAAACTTTTTCGGCTCTGGTTTTGGCTGCGGTTTCTTTCATTTGTGTAGCAGTTTGTTGTGCAGTCATTGGGTTAAACATAGTGTGGGCTTCTGGTTTTGTTGAGGTAGACGCTAGCGGATTTGATGCTGCTGGCGCTGATTTTTGTTGGGTGGTTGTCTTGGGTGGCACCGTTATTTGAATGTTTGTGGTTTTTTGGGCTGGCTTCTCCTTGGTAGCGGGGGTTGCAGGTATTTTTTTTGTTGGTGTTAGTGTTTTTGTAGGTTTTATCTTAGTGGCAGCTTGCTTTTTGGGTGTGTTGCTGGCGGCTATTTTTTTAGTGGTCACCTTGTTTACGGTTTTGTGGCTGGTGGTCTTAGGGGTAGAGGGTTTGCTGGTTATGGTTTTTTTTGCTGTAGCCGGCTTGGCTTTGACTGTTTTGGTTGCGGTAGTTTTTATGGGTGCTTTTTTAACAGCTGGCTGTTTTGCCGTACTGCTGGCCTTTATCGTCACTTTTTTGGGTGCTGGCTTGGCTTTTGTCGCGCTAATTTTAACTTTGGCTGGGGGTTTGGTCTTGAGTTGAGTTTTAGTATCTGTTTTAGCTTTAGTCGCTGTGGTTTTGTTAGGTTTATTGGTGATGTTGCTTAGGGCTTTTTGGGCAGCAGTTTTGGTTGCAGGGCGTTTAGCCACTGCCCTTTTTTTGGGGGCTGCTGCTTTAGCTGCTTTAGGTTTCGTCGCCTGTGCTGACGAGAGCTTCTTTTTCCCTGTCGCTTTCGTGGTTGCAGCTTTTTTGTTGTTGGTTGCCATATCGTTATAACCCTTTGTTTATCCTAACAAATTTGTTAATCGGACGTTGTTTCTCCACTGCCCGCGTAGCTTATTCCAAAAACGCATGTCTAATTTTCACTCAATAGTATAGACCGGTTTTTAATGATTTGAATGCCTTGTTGGTGTTGTTTGTAATAGCCTGGGCAACTCGGTATCTATGCGTTGACGCTATAAAAGCTGATAGGGTCTGCCGAGGTTGTGGTTGAAAATCTTCTCGAAGTGAAAAACGTGATGTAAGCCCCTGTTACAGAAGGCAAAAACAGTAGTAACATAAGCCTTCCAAGTGGTTTTAGCCTGGTGCAGCCTAAAGGCTTGGCTGTTGTGGTGCTAAAATTGAACTCATACGGTAAATAATAATCTTAAATAAGAGTTGGTCTCCGGTTGTAGTATTCGGTATTGATTAGAATTTACAATCAGGGCTAAACCTGGGTTTGCGTCTTAATCTTAAACCTGGAAATAAGTAATACCTCGTCGCGATATATTATCGGCTAGTATGTAGAGTTAGTTGTATGGCTTGGACCGTGTTAATCATCAGATTTTAATCAGCAAACAGGAATGATAATGAAACGTAAACTATTAATGGCTGCTGCAGTCAGTGTGATTTTGGTGGGGTGTAATCAAGACGCTGCCGAGCCTAAAGCAATACAATTAGATACTGATGAACAGCGTGTCAGCTACGGTATGGGGATTGGGTTAGGTCAGCGTATTAAGCAAGAAACCTTTGTGATTGATGTTGATGCTTTTTCTCAGGGCGTTAAAGACGCTGTTAATGGTGGTGAGCAGCTGATGACTGATGAAGAGATCATGAAACAGATGCAGTCTTTCCAGCAGGCCCAGATGGATAAGCAGCAACAAGAAATAGTTAAGCAAGGAGAAAAGAATAAAGCTGAGGGTGAAGCCTTTTTAGCAGAAAACGGTGCTAAAGAAGGTGTAGTAACCACTGAGAGCGGCTTACAGTATACGATCATCACCGAGGGTAGCGGCGAGAAGCCTCTTGAGACAGATGAGGTTGAAGTTCATTACCAGGGCACGTTGTTGGATGGCACAGAGTTTGATAGCTCATATAAGCGTGGTGCCACCGTAAGCTTTCCTGTGAATGGCGTTATCCCTGGATGGACCGAGGCACTGCAGTTAATGCCTGTAGGGTCTAAGTGGAAGCTGTTTATTCCTTCGTCGCTGGCATATGGCCCTGGTGGTACCGGTGGTGGCCCAATTGGACCTAATCAAACATTGATCTTTGAAGTGGAGTTAATTTCAATCAATGCCGATGACGGCGAGTCGCAGGATTAAATTTACCCCGCTTTGATTTAAAAAAGGCCGCTAATTGAGCGTTTTATATAACCTCAATTAGCGGCCTTTTTAGTTGCGGGTTAGTTGTGGGGTTGCGGTACAGTGTTGCGGGCTACTAGCTCTCTACTATCGTGCTCTTTGCAGCCGGTGGGCAAAGCCGTTGGAGGAAATTGCATAGTACTGGTCGCTATTGGAAGAAAAGCTTACTGCCACTATTGAAGCGCTGGTGGGTTTCCATGCATCGCGTTTTGGTACCGTCCAACGTGCTAGTTCGGTCATTGTTTTAACGTCCCACAACTGTATTAATTGGTCAGAGTTTCCGGTAAGTAACTGCTTACTATCGCTAGAGAACCGCGCACTGGTGAAAGCTTGCCCACGCTTGATAGCTGTTGCTGTTAGTGGCAGCTGCCCGATAGCTTTGCCGGTGCTGGTATCCCAAACAACGGCCTTGTCGTATTTGGCGACACTAAAAGCCTTGTCGCCCTGTGGGGAGAGGGTGACGAGCATGACTTCGTCGTCGTGCTGCCAGCTAAATAGTTGTTGACCGCTGTTGAGATTCCAAAGTTTTGCGGTTTGGTCGGCGGCGCCGGTGACGGCCAGTTCGCCATTGTCGCTGAGGGCTACGCTGCGTACTCGGCCTTCATGGTAAAAGCTGCGCTGTATACCGCCGCGTTTTACATCAAATAGCACTGCGCTGTGATCACCTAGCCCTAATAGTGCGTAGTTACCGCTGGGAGTAAGATCGACGGCGAGTACTTCGCTGGGCGCGGTCCAAAAGGTTAGCGCCTGACCGCTGCTGGTATCCCATAGCACCATGGTTTGATGATCGGCGGTGAGAGCAAAGAGGCTATCCGGGGAGAAGCCGGAGGCGATAATATTGCTGTATTCGCCTTTTCTATGGTTCCAGTCAAATTTACGTTGGTCTTTGCTGGTTGCCCATAGGCTGCCGCCATGGGTGATGGAGCCAATAATTGCTAGCTCACCATTGCTGGAGAGTGCCGCGCTGTAGGTACCTTTGCTGGCAAACTCCCAGCTTTGTTCTGGGGCTTGGCCGCTGTCACAGGCCGATAGCAGTAATAGGAAGGGGGCGAATAGCAGCGATAGAGGGCGGCGCGACCAAAAGGTGCGATAAAATTTCACGTTGATACGACCGTAATAAAAATAGCGAGAGCTTGGGTTAAAAACTTGAACTAGGCAACTTGCTCACGGTGAGAGTCGTGCAGGGTGTCGATGAGCTGATCTTCCAGTTCAAATCGTGCCGCCATGGTTTCACCCAGCTTGGATAAACATTTAGGCAGGTTTTCCATATTACCCCGAGCATCCAGATAGCGGTCATTGAAATCCATGGCCGCTTCTGTGGTTGCAGTGATTCGGGGCATTAATGCCTTGGCAATATTGGCGCTGCCATCTTGAAAGGCTTCGGCTTCACGAATGAGTTGATAATATACTTCGAAATGTCCTGCTGAGATGTAGTCCATCAGTAATTCGCAGAATTTTTGTAGATGAATATTGGACGGGTCGGCGTTGGCGCGTAGCTCGTGTACGCCGCTCAGGGAGCAAAATTGCACGATAATAGTCTGGCGTGCTTGCAACCAGCGGTCAATTAGCTCATTAACACCGCTCCAGCGTTCTTCAATAGTGCAATTGTCCAACATAATCGTCACCCTGCTTTATTCGTTGTTCTAGGTAGTTAAAGCAATACCTATGGCTATTGTTGTTATTGTTATCAATCACGGATTAATGTAACTAATGCTTTATTGTGGATCAAATATAAGTGAGCTTTGGATTAAGAACAAGCTTTAACTTTAGGAAATTGCTAGGAAAATTGTTCTATTGCTGTCTAAATATGTCGTGTTTGGCCAAAGCTAACGGGTGGTGAAAGCAGTGGCCGTGTGTCGTAGCAGTGCGTTAATTTACGCCCCCAAAATTTATCCACTCATGCTGAGTTATCGCTTGCGCAGCAATTGCCATACACCGACCACCGCAAAACCGATAAACCAAAGTAGTGACCACTCTCCCATGCTCAACCCGAGAAAGCGCCAAGTGACCTCTGCGCAATTGCCATCGCCGGTGATCATAGTACGTAAGGTCTGCCCAATGGGGAATGTTTCCAGCATATATTGCAGGTTGGGTCCGCAAGCAGGAACTTGCTCAGGGGGTAGATGTTGTAGCCAGGTTTGACGACCTGCGGTGGCAATACCGCCAATGGCGCTTAGCAGCCCTAGGCCTGTGTAGAATGTGTAGCCAGAGCGATGGATGATGGCAAGCAGTGCAAAGAGTGCGACTAATAGATAAAATAATCGCTGCGTCATGCATAGCGGACAGGGCTCCAGGTAAAGATAATACTGGGTATAGAGTGCGTAGCTCATAAGGCCGATAACAGCGGCGATGATCAGCGTGTTAGTTTGTGTACTATTGGGTAAGGTCATGTCAGTTTCCTACGAATTTGAGTCATACATTAGGGCAAACAAGTGATGGACTCAAGCAGCATTCTTTATAAAAGTAGCTAATATATACATCTATTCAGAAATATGTTCGGAGTCAGGTAATGCGGTCTATAGGATTAGTAATGTTGATAGGCTTATGCCTAGGTTTAGTAATACCAGCGAGCAGTTTTGCGCAGGAAGACGAGGAGATAGCCGCTGAGCCCGTGGCGAGTCGTTACATTGACTTAAAGCCCGCGTTTGTGGTGAATTATGGGGGGGTTGGCCGCTTGCGATATTTGAAGGCTGAGATCGCTTTACGGGTAGGCGGTGGTAATGATGGCCCTATCGATATTCGCCACCATATGCCTTATCTTCGCCATGCACTGGTGATGCAATTAAGCCGAGCCGCAGAGGAGGAGCTATCGTCAATGGAAGGACGAGAGCTATTACGCCAGGCAGCTTTAGAGGCAGTGCGTAGTGTTCTGATGAAAGAAGCCGGTCGGCAGTTTGTTGATGATCTGCTATTTAATTCATTTATCGTACAGCGCTAATAATCAGGCGTTTGTTGCGGAGATGACATCGCTGATCACTGATTAAATGCCTGCCGTACTGATGTGGCGTAATGTTGCAGATCGGGATAAAAATCCAAAAACTGTTGTTCCAGCTGCGGGTAAAAGCGCAGCATTTCATCGGCTGCTGTTGCTAGTGGATTGTCGTGCCGAATTCTTTGGCCAATCTGTAATAATGCGGACTCTACAGTTTGCCAATGCTGATATTGCATAAACACATCGTACCGACTTAAGTTTTCTGCCTGCCGTTGTGCTGCTCCTGCCAGTTGTTCGTTATCCGTTAATAAGGTAAAAATTTGTTGGCTGAATTGTGCCAGTGGTTGATGGTGGAAGTGTTGCCAGTAGCGATTTAAAAAATGATCAAATACTACGTCAGTCATAATCGCGGCATAGCGACGATACATTGGGTCGAATAATTGTTGAGTGGCATTTAACTGGGGGTGGCGGTCGGTGAAAGCATCTATTTTGCGATGTAATAAAATCCCTTGTTCCAGGGCTTTACTGCGCTCGCCTTTTAGCGGGCCTTTGACAAAGTCGCCAAGCAGCGCACCAGTCATCCAATCGTCGTTGCCGTGGCTAAGGTGAAAGTGGGCGAGGTAATTCATACGGTACATCCATCGTTACACAGCTCGATAGAGTGAGCAGCTACGTTATTAGCTTTTTATCAGCAGGCGGTGGTCAATGGGAATAAAACTTGAAGCTTGCCGAATCAGTAAATCGGAGGTTAACGCAGGTACACCATAAACGTCGGCGCTGGTATTAAATCGTTGCTTGATGCGTTGTAGCAGCACATCAAAATCACCATCACCAGAGAGCAAAATGACTTTATCACACTGTTCGGCTTGCTCAAATACATCGAGTGCAATACCTACATCCCAATCCGCCTTGGCACTACCGTCGCTGCGTTTTAGCATGGGTTTAAGTTTTACTGTAAAGCCGATTGCTCGCAGAATATTTTGAAACTGTTGCTGCTTTTTATCGCCATTGTCAGTAGCGTATGCGGTAGCGCTAATGAGAGTTTGGCCCTGTGTGGCTACCGCCCAAAATTTATTGTAGTCAAAATTGGCCTGATAAGCCTGGCGGCAGGTGTAATAAATATTTTGTACGTCGACAAAAATACTGACACGCTGAGATTTGGTAGAAGATTGCGATGATGGCATGGTTTGTCCAGAGAGGGGGCAAGTCGACGCCAATTACGTAGTGGTGTAACGCTTGGCGTCTGGCTCTGAGATGATCGTTTTTCTGGCTATAAAAGGTCTTGATATTGGCTGTAGTAAGCAGCCAGATAATCATCAAAACTTTGCGTGTCGCTGGCCTCTACGGCGGCTTGATCCAAGAGGGATTGCTGAGTTATCTGTTGAAAAAAGGCCAGTTTATCGGTTGTTAGCGGTCGCGCCATGAAATCTTTAGCATGCTGCTCTGATTGATTGATTGAGAAACTAAAAAAAGACAGATCGCGGTCACGCATATCGGCCAATATCTTTGCCGAGGGTGTCAGTGATGGGTCGGACAACTTTTGTCGTTGCTCTCGACACACGCGTTGGTACTCTTCGCCGCCATGAGCAGCGTCTAATAACACGGCTATTTTATCGATACCGTTGAGCAGTTCAGTACCCCAGTCTTGTAGGCTGTACTCGCCGCTTCTGCTTTGTAGCTGCAAGCCGGGTTGGCGACCGTAGTTGACGATAGCTTTCAGGTTGCTGTTGATACGGCAGCGGTCATCGTCGTCGCACATCGGGCTGCGATCAAATAAGCAAAATAATAAAAAGCAATCGAGGAAGCGAATTTGGTCGGCGTCGATACCCAGAGGCAGATAAGGATTCACATCAATACAGCGCACTTCAATGTATTCAACACCTCGGCGGCTTAAGGCGCTCAGAGGTGTCTCGCCGGAATCGGTGACACGTTTGGGGCGAATCGGGCTGTAAAATTCATTTTCTATTTGCAGCAGGGCGGTAGAAAGTTGTCGATAATGGTCGCCGTCTTTTATACCTATTTTTTCATAGTCTGGATGGGAGCCGGTAATGGCGTCACCTAAGGTATTGATATAACTGTCGATACTGTTGTAACAAACCTTTAGGTTCTCCTGGGCACTACTTTGGTAGCCAAGGTTGCCCATACGCAGAGCGGTACCGTAGGGCATATACACTGTGCCATGGCCAAACTCTTCCAGTTGGTGATCATTGCGACCGCGTAAAAAAGTTTTACAAACGGCAGGTGATGCACCGTAGAGATAAATCAACAGCCAGGAAAAGCGGCGGAAATTGCGAATTAAATCAAAGTAGGAGTCGGTGATGTAATGTTGTAATGGGCGCTTATCATAATCTTGTTGTTGCAGTGCGCGCCACATGTCTTCAGGCAAAGAAAAGTTGTAGTGGATGCCGGCGATGGTTTGCATAAGTCGCCCATAACGATTGCCTAAACCGTGCCGATAAGCCGTCTTCATGGTGGCAACATTAGAGCTGCCGTACACCGCAACGGGAATTTGCTCGTCACCCTCCAATATGCAGGGCATGCTGGAGGTCCATAATAGTTCGTTGTCGAGTTGTGTATAGACAAAACGATGCGTGTTATCGAGCAGCTCTAAGGTGCCAGCAATGCTGGTGGAGACGGGTGTAATCAGCTCCATTAACGCTTCTGAGAAGTCGGTGGTGATATACGGATGCGTCAGAGCTGAGCCCAGCTTGCTGGGGTGAGGTGTTTGTGCCAGTTTGCCATCAAGGGTTATCCGCAGGCTCTCTTTCTCAATGCCGCGCTTAAGGCCCTTTAACAGTGTTTGCGGGTTGGGAGCAGGAGTCGTTGCGGTGCTTGCAGAGGTGGAAAAGAGCTCGAGCCGCTGAGTGAACTGGTCCGGCAAAATAAATACTCCGATGAAATGTCATGGCAGAATGTTGCCGAAGACGGGAGTTTAATAGCGGTGACTTTATGGTACAAGGGTTGATGGTTAAGTTTGTGCAATTGAGCTCACGGGTTGTGTGTGTAACTTGTCGATCAAAAAATATACAATCAGCATTATCTTACGCCAGTTTGTACTGGGTGCAAGTATTTAAAGAAGGGGAAGTATTGGCTGGAGAAGAGGCTTATGCGTGATCAGGACGGTATTGAGGCGATTTTAGATTATTGGTTTGGTGACATAGGTGCAGGATTTGAAGTGAGTCAACAGCAGCATGCACGGTGGTTTGGCGGCAGCAAGGAGGTTGATGTAGCGATCAAACAGCAATTTGGCACACTGGTGGAGCAGGCCCTGCAGGGGTTGTTGCAACATTGGTGGCAGGTTCCTGGGGGTGTGCTGGCCTTGGTACTACTGTTAGATCAATTCACCCGTAATATCTATCGAGGCACTGCTCGAGCTTTCGCCGGTGATTCGCAAGCTAAAGCGATGGTTGTTGCGGCTCTACAGCAGCAGCTGGATCAGCAGCTAACGTTTATACAGCGTAGTTTTTTTTATTTGCCTCTGGAGCATTCCGAAGTGTTGGAAGATCAGCAGCGCAGTGTTGAATTATTTGAGCAGCTATTGCAGCAAGCTCCTGTCGCGGGACAGGCGCGGCTGCAGTCTAGCCTTAAATATGCTGTCCATCACCGAGATATTATTCAGCGTTTTGGCCGTTTTCCTCATCGTAATAAGGCATTGGGACGACAGTCCACCGTGGCAGAGCTGGATTTTTTGATGCAGGGGGGGGCACGATTTGGTCAGTAGCCGGGGAGGGGATATTTTTTTGTAAATTCTGCAACCGTGATAACAGATCGTACTATGCTTAACGGGTTACATTATCCCGATGGTCCAGTAGTGCTAATCTATAGTTACGGGATAGCTCAGTTAGTATGCAGTTTTGCGTTTGTCACACGCCACCAAGGCAAGGGCACGATCAATTAACAAAGGCAGCGGTATGGAATTTGAAGATTTTTTAAAAATATTAGCCTCTAAAGATGGCTCCGATTTATACCTGAGTACCGGTGCGCCGCCCTGCGCCAAGTTTCAGGGGGTGTTAAAACCACTGGAAAAGACCGGTATGCAGCCGGGGCAAATTAAGGATATCGCCTACAGCTTAATGGATGCGAAACAGCGAGAAGAGTTTGAAGAGGAGCTGGAAATGAACCTGGCTTACTCTATTGCTGGAGTCGGCCGGTTTCGGGTAAATATTTTCCAGCAGCGCAATGAAATATCTATTGTTGCGCGTAATATCAAGCTGGATATTCCTAAATTTGATGACCTTAATCTACCTCCAATTTTAAAGGATACGATTAATCAAAAGCGTGGTTTGATTTTATTTGTGGGTGCAACGGGCTCAGGTAAATCTACCTCGCTGGCGGCGCTTATTGATCATCGCAACAGTACCAGCGCCGGCCATATTATTACCATCGAAGACCCTGTAGAGTTTATTCACCGGCATAAAAAATCAGTTGTTAACCAGCGCGAAGTAGGTGTGGATACCCGCAGCTTTCACAACGCCTTAAAGAACACCTTGAGGCAGGCCCCTGATGTTATTTTAATTGGCGAAGTACGCGACCGTGAGACGATGGAGCATTGTTTGGCCTTTGCTGAAACCGGGCATCTGGCAATATCAACTTTACACGCTAACAATGCCAATCAGGCGCTCGATAGAATCATTAATTTTTTTCCGGAGGAGCGCCGTAATCAGTTGTTGATGGATTTGTCATCTAATATTCAAGCCTTCGTGTCTCAACGGCTTATTCCCAGTCTTGATGGCAAGCGAGTCGCGGCAGTAGAGATACTGTTGGGTACGGTGACAATCAAAGAGAAAATCCTGCGTGGTGACTTGGAAGATATCAAAGGCATAATGGAAAAATCTGAAAACCTGGGAATGCAAACCTTTGATACCGCTTTGTTTAATCTATATCAAGAGGGGAAGATCAGCTTGGAAGAGGCGATACGCAATGCCGACTCAGCGAATAATCTGCGCTTGAAAATTAAGTTAAGCGAGGAGAGCGGTAAATTAGGTGGTGGCGGTATGGGTTTTAGTTTGGAGCGTATTGAAGAGGGTGATGAAGGTGAGCCGATAAATCCGTTTAAGCAACGGTAGAAAAATAAATTTTAATGATAAATAGCCTTAATTGATATTGTGTGCAATTAGGGCTATTTCTTATTGATATGGTGGTAATTAATTTCCGCGAGTTAGGGGCAGTCTAGCATGCCCGCAATTACTTTTTTCCAGCTTACGATGTCGGTATTTTCGGCATCGTATATTTCAAGGCCAAGATTAAAGTGACCGTCTTCTTCTTTTACCCAGCGGGTCTCGCCAACTAAATAAAGGACTTTTTCGCTACCGCTAAACTCTGCGCAGATGCGTAAGATAGTGCCGATTTCCACGGGTTGATCTATAGCAACTTGCAGGCCGTTAGCGGATAGATCCAGGCTGCTGCAAATAATTATATTGGCTGGCGTGTCGGTATTATCGGGGGTAGAACAGACTTCGATAAATACAGTCGTCTGTTGGTCAATTCTGGTTTCGCTGCGTCGTTCGTTATTATGCATTATTATTTCCTCGTTCTCAGCGTATTCACCACTTGCTCGAGCGTATTCTCAAAATTACTGCCTAAGTCTATTATTTCTGCAGTGTTGCTAAGTAATTTATCTGCTAACTTCTCCCTGGTTAAAACGTATTGCTTAATGCCTTCTCGGTTGACAAATATATGGTCGCCAGAGGATTGAATCACGGCAACCAGTTTACAACTATCTTTGCTCCCTTGTTGATTGTTGAAGCAGATGACAGCGCCAATATTGAGTTTGGATAACTGTTGATAAATATCTTTTTCACGTTGCTGCATGCGCGCTAGTTGCGCAGTCATTATGGCATCTTTTTCGGCTTTTTCTTTTTCGGCTTTCTGAATGGCCGCTAGTGCTTCGGCTTCTGCTATTGCCTTATTGTGAGCGGCTAGTTGTGCAGCTTGTTTCTGTGCGCGTTTTTCCTCTTCAATAGAAGCAGTATTAGCAGTTTGCTCTAGTTGCTGCTGTAGACGCTGCAGCAAGGAGGCGATAATTTTTTCGGCAATAATTTTAAAGGGATTCTGTGTTGGTAAAGGAATAATAATTTTCGAAGAAAGCCGGTAGGCAAATTCCTCAAAACTTAGTTGGTCAACTTTTATGCCGATTAAATTAGTTAATAATAATTGCTTTGCTTGATTTATTTTTACGGCAAGTTTTATACGTTGCTGCTCGCCGTTGTTAGTGTAAATAAACCAACTACCTTCGTTATAAGAGCAGGCTTGTTTTATCAAGCTGCTGCTGATCGATACCTGTGAGCTGTCAAAAGGATTCTTGTTATCAATAAGCTGTATCGGATGATAAGTAAGTGCTTGTCCTTTTAAAATCTTTAAATGTTCTTGTTCAACACTGGCTAATTCTTCGTCGAGGTTACTACTGTGATGTAAGCCAATGGTGACCTCACGTAGTTGTTCGCTAAGTTCGGCGATGGCTTGATAAACATGTTGCTGAAATTCAGCGGAGTCCTCGTCGATGGGTTGAAACGTCCACACCAATGTTTCAGTAAGGCGAATGATTTTTTGCCACTCTTTACTGTTATCACCATAGTTGATGATGGTTAAACGCATGGATTCGTGCCATGGGCCTTGTAAAAATTGGCTGATGCGGGCGGGTAGTTTTTTACCTGCCATTTTTTGGTTGAGTGTTTTAGCGCTGAGTTGTTGGGCATGTTTGGCATGCAAGGTGCCTAGCTCGGCTGCGTGTAGGCGGCTTTCCAGCTTGTCGATACGTTGTTGTTCACGGGCAAAAAAAGCATTGATATCATCAGCGATAATGTTGTTGTCGTCACTGCTGTTGTTAATTAACTCGGTGAGTTGGAGTAAAAATCGATTGCCGGCACGTCCCAGCTCTGGTTGCCAGCCAATCGTGTGAGCATAAATACTGTCGAGTACCGCCATAAGCCCTTGCTCGTGGTGCCAGGGCAGTTGTCGGTTCAAGAGTTTAATGGCGGCGTTAAGGCGAAATGGCTTTAGGGCTTGAGAAATAATGGGGTGTAGCTTGCAGTTTTTTTCATAGTTATCAAACAACTGGTCAATAAATTTTAACACGGCGAAGCTTTCACCGCTGAGTGTTTCAGTTGGCTTTAGTTGTAATTGAATAAAATTGATCAGGCTCTGCTCCGTCCCGATGGGGCCCTGCCTGAGTAAACCACTCGATTGGATGGTGTCGATTTCGGCTTGTGGATTGTTATTGCTGGCAGCATTACCCGCCGTGTAACTGTGTATAAGTAATGCGCGTAGTTGGTTCCACTCGCCGTTGAGTAAAGAGTCAAGATTAAGCAAAGTAGGATCTACTGAATTCATGCGTCACTTGTATAAAGCTTGAAAATGAGGTGCTTGCGATAGATAAAAAGAAGAGGCGATTACTATTATAGGCAACTACGGAAGGTGATAGTTATAATTCAATTTACTAACTTTTGAAACACTAAAAAAAGTAAATAAGCCCAAAGTGCTGCCAGCGCGATTAGGTGCCAGCTTTTGTGTTGTTTATCGGTGGGTTTGTTTGTTTTTTGATCGCTCCTGACGTTGAAGGAGTCACAGGCGGGGCATTTTCCGCCGGGGAATTTACCTTTGTGGGTAAAACTACAATCGTTGCATTGATAAGCCATGGGAAGGTACAGGTTGCCAAAGTTGAATAAAGGATTAAATAAAGACTCGAACACTAAACATAGTGCTAAATTTTGGCCTTGGCAAATTGCGTATTGATAGTTAGCTTGAGCGGGTGTTTTTATGAGCCTCGGCTTTATCAAACATGTCGCCGGAGCCGGCACCGCAGGCAATGATAGTACGTAGTGCTTCTTCGGCTTTTATTGTAGGTAGTAATTCCACCTGTTCGGGGGGGAGGTGATAAATCATGCCTGAGGTAGGGTTTGGTCCAGTGGGTACAAATATGGTAAACCAGCCATTACTGTGTCTGCTGGTAATCAGTGCTGTGACGTCAGTAGTTATGTCAGCACCAAATAAGCGCGCCCTTGCTACTTCACCACGTTTAAAAGGTGAGTTTGGGTTGCTGCCGAGTACTTGCTGGATGACCTCTCGGACTAGATTATAGCCCGGTGCCAGTTTGGCGAGGGTACTGTCAAAACGGGAGTGCAACCACATGCCGGTGCCCGTTGTGGCGATGCTGCCAACTAGAAAGCAGCCTAGTAAGATCATTGCGATCACAAAAAGATCAATCAATAACTCAGGCGCGTTGCTGTGTTTGGCGATAGAGCCAGTCAGGGGCTGGATGAGGTCGGTTACGCTATTGAACGCCCAGCGAAAGGCAAAAAACATAATCACCGCAGGTAGAATAACCAGCAAGCCACCAATAACCGATTTCTTAATGAAGTTATTCATTCGTTGCATGAGCATCACACCTATATAATTTTGTGGCGCAGCATAGCAGTTTTTAACCGGTGGTAAAGTGTATTGCGAGTTTAGCTGTGGACAGCTTTATTAGGAGGGTGGGGGAGTACCCGAGGCTTAGGCTGTTTCGATTTGAGAGCAGTCTTTTTGGGCGTAACCTTTGTTGGTGACGAGTTCATGTAGTTCAGCCAGTGCCTGGTCGACCTTTTCATAGGCTTGGCGCAGGCATGGCTCCTGTTTGAGCAGTAAGTGGTTACCCAGAATTTGGCTGATATAGCCGGAGGCGCGCGAAGTTTTATCCAGGTAATCAGCTTGTAGATCGTGACTGGGGCGGATCATCCGTTCGGCGATGAGTTTGGCCTTGCCGTTGATCAAGCGCTCTTCCAAAATAGGCTGGCGAAAGGCGCTAAGAAAAGATTGAATATCATTGCGCAGGCCGGGTTCGCTGATGCCAAGAGGCTCAACGGGCATGTGGTTCCAGCAGTCAACGCTGCCGTCAGGATGGTAATAGACTTCGTGAATTTGATAAGTCTGCTCGCAGCTATCCAGACAGGTTTTTTTGATGACGCGATAGTTCCAAGTGGTCATTCTAAGCCTCGGCCCAAATGGTGGTTGAAAGGTTGTGACGCTATTGCTATCAAGCAGAGCCTGTTCGTATACATCTTTGTCATATACATCTGTATATATCGATGGTCGTGGCTAAGAAAGCAGCCAGTCACGACCAGTTGCTTTGATATACGCCCTATTCAGTAGCATCGCAATAGTGGCGCCCAGAAAGGCCAGAAACGAATCTTTTTGCGCATCCCATTCATCGCCTTGTGTTCCAAGATAAGCAGTACCTAGCTCAGGACTGACAACCATGGCTGCAACTCCTTCCAGTACCTCATAAAAACAACTAAAAGCCATAATGCCGACGACTGCAAGAAAATACGACCAGGACTTAACTACCCTTGCTTCACGAATTAGTATTTCACGAAATGGATAAGCTAACAGCAGTCCAAAGCTAAAATGTACTAATCGGTCATAGTGATTACGCTCAAACCCAAACCAATCCTGCATCCAGAAACCGAATGGTGTCTCTGCATAGGTATAATGTGCGCCCCAAAGATGTAGGCTGATAAATACAACAAATAACGCGTAAGATAAATTAGAAAATTGAAATCGACGATAGCTAACAGCAAGCAATATACTGTATGCAAACACCAGAATATTTTCCAGTAACCAATCTCGCGGGTAAAGTGGATGAATTGCTGTGATTATCCACAGCAAAATATGCCAGCCCACGAGAAACTGTAATAGTCGATTACTAAGGAAAGGTTTATTGATCATCCGCAGATACTATCACGGTGTTCAAATAGCGCAAAGAGCCAGTATATTTTCAATATGAGATGAATCTAAATATGAAAATATAGTATGCCTTCGGGGTAGAGGACTTTATCCAATAGGCTTTACTAAAGGCTGCATAGCGCACCATTACTCCTCAGTTAGTAAGTTGGATTCTACTTCGCTCACGGTATAAAATCGATTGCTGCCACGGTCAAATAGCTTTTCTTCATCCTCGGCAATCTCTTTGGCAATATCTGGCTGGGAAAATAACTCGTTTGCTGACTGAAATGCGGTTTCGTCGTGATACCAAATTTCTAAAACAACATCATAATAATGCTCGCCGCTTTGGCCGCTAATCGGATCGGAAAAAGGGTTTAAATAACGACGTATATAGCGTGAGGCATACTGGTGAAGGTATTTTTCACCGATTACCCGGTGATAGCTTTCATAATAATCGCGAAACGCTTCAGTAGATAAATCAGGATGTTTTTTTAACAAACCAACTACTTTATACATAACTAATCCTATATTCTTATAAGTATAGCAATTACTTGCTAAATTTTTTTGCCGGAAAGTAATCCGGCAGGATAAACCCTTCAGTACGTGCTCATCGTATCACCTGTTGCCTGTGATTTTGTAAACCGGTAATAGTTTGTCGAATCGATAGCCGCTAGAAATATTCTGCACAGCACTACTTGGATGTTAGTGGCAAAGTTAATCGCCGTCGTGGACATTATCAAACAAGGCATTGCTATGTAAAGATCTCTAAATATCGATATTACTCTGGCTCTGCGTCATTGTTAAATCCAGTGCTGACCTTTCTAAGGTGTTAGCTTCTATCTGGTGCTTTGTTGGGGCGGACAAAGGAATGTCTAGGAAAGCTTGAGAGGGTCATTCGATGACGGAGGAAGTGCTAAATTATTAATGAGAAATCAGCTGATATACTGGTATTCGTCAGGCAAAATGGCAGTTCGATTCAGTATCATGACAACGCTTTAATGGCTAAGCCTAAAGCGTCGTCAGCCACTTACTTTCATTATTTTAGTAGGCTCAAACACATTGCGGGTTGTTACGATAATCTTCCGGGCTACGCCCTGTCGTCTCTCGGAAAGCTTTGCAAAATGAACTGCTAGTTTCAAAGCCGCATTGATACGCCACCTCTTTGATTAATAAGGTGCTATTTAACAGCATATCTTTGGCTCGATTCAAACGTTCACGTTTACAAACACTGCTGATGTTTTCACCTGTACTCTGCTTAAACAACCGACTAAAGTGGCGCACACTCAAGTTGTGAACTAAGGCCAGCTCAAGCAGTGTCGGTGCACAGCGACGCTCGCGAATCATCGCTACGATATCGGCAATTTCACGTTCATTAAGTTGTGCGCCTCGACCACGTTTAAGCGACTTTGGCGATGCGATAAAAAATTCATTTCGCCATTCATTTAAAATCTCCAGGCTCAACGCTTCCAGCACCACATCACTGACAAGACCGGGATTTTTAACCTCTTGTTTGGCCCGACACAATAGCTGTTGCAAGTAGTTGTTTTTCAAATCATGAGCTTTGGTCAGCAGTACTTCATCGACGCGGTAATCATCTCCGACTACTGTCTCAGGATCAAATGCACACATAAACGTGGTCTGCTTATCTTCATACCAGCGGCATTGAAACTCACTACCTGCTGGGTGATAACGAACACTACCCAGCGGATACCATGGTGAATGGCGAGGTGTTTTATAGCGGCCAACAGCCCGAATATCGGTTAGTTCAATATAATTTGATGGTGGTATCACCGAGGCTTCGTGCAGCGTAGACCAATCAAAGTTACGCAACTCAAATACCGCTGTCGATGTTTTAGCGCGAGCCTCTACCACACAAAAATCAATTGGTGTTGGCGGCAACATCGCATTAGTACCGGCTTTATAGCCTGAGCTCAATGTTGTTCGTATCATTGCTGTCAATCCAGTTATTGTATTAGCTTATTCGTTACTGCCTTGCATAATAGGCAGGCCACATAAGTCGATATGGACATTGATAGTTCAAATCGGACGCGCTCTGGTAATGGCGTTGACTTTAATAATAACAAAAGCATAATTTTAGTCTTCCAACACATTACGAGCACATCCAAAAAAATGACCATAGCATACACAACTCATAAAGCCACTGGTTTACCTATCCCTGATGCAGACACACTATTAGACGAATACCCAATGGCAAATTATTTTCGCGAGAACCTGCGCCCAGGGCTTATCGAGTTATTAAAAGCGAATGCCGAAGATACCCTCATGAACGAAAATGGGCTTCAGCGAAATCTCTATAACATACGCGATGATTTAGAGCGCTTAAAAAGTATTTTAGATGACCGCGCCCGCCACCCTGAAATCGCCGAAGTTGAAATTAAACAACCCTTATTTATATTAGGCTTGCCCCGTTGCGGCACCAGCTTACTGCACGCATTGATGGAGAGTGACCCCAGCGTGAGGGCACCACTTCAATGGGAGATTGCCTACCCCTCACCACCACCGGAGGCTGCAACAGCAACAATCGACCCTCGCATTGATCAGTATGAGGCCTACTTGAGGGCCCAGCTGGGCGGCGACTATAAAGAATTAATTAAAGGTCACCCGTTAGGACCAATGATTCCTCAAGAGTGCGGCTCGTTTATGACCAGCTCATTTCAAAGTACTAACCCTTGTATGATGTCTAGTCTGCCGGGCTATTACAACTGGGTACTTAATACTGACGTCAGCTTTCGCTACGAAGTACACAAAATGTGGCTGCAACAACTTGGCTGGCGTAATCCAGGTCAACACTGGGTACTGAAAATACAAGAGCATATGTACAAGCTGCCCGAGCTATTGAGCGTATACCCTGATGCTATTTTTATTCAGCCCCACCGTGACCCAAACAGTGTTATCGCCTCAATTTCGCAATTGATTCAGGTTATTCGCGAACCTGCCTACGACAATATAGATTCCCATGCTCTGGGGCATGAACTTCTGCACCTATGGTGGGATGGTATTAAATGCATGATGGATTATCGCAGCGCCCACCCAGAACTACCCATTTACGACATGCGCTTTAAAGATTTAGTCAAAGATCCGGTTGCTACAGTAGCCGCTGCTTACGAGCATTTTGGTTGGGAATTTAGCGATGCTGCCGCCAAAGGTATTGTTGCTTGGCTAGATGAAAACCCTGTCGACAAACACGGTAAACGTACCTATAGTCTGGAAGAATTTGGCCTAAATACCGATACAATCCAGCATGTATTTACTGAATATAGCCGACGCTATGCCGATTACATATAGGCCTCGTAATGACAAATACTAATGATTTGCCTGAATGGAGTGACTACCTGGCGCTAATGAGTAAGGCCGATACTTTGCTGGCTCAGTTACCCGATAGTGATGACCCACAACAACGTCAGGAGCTGTACCGGCTTATGTTTGCTGCCATTACCACTGGCTATCACAGCGCTTTTAATCCTCCAGGTTCGCCCGACTTTGTGCCTGCTGTATCTAACGTCTTGAATACCATTGGTGTAAACCCCGATTTTATTTACGGCTATACCCCGCTCGATGGCAGCGGCAGCTACCGCATTAGCGGGGTTCGTGGTTGCGAAGTCTTTATATTGATGGATCTAAGTGGTGGCGGGTTTGGTGTATTAGATGAATTTGGCCCCTCATTGGGCACAATAGACTTCGACACGCTTCACTTTGATGAAAACGGTTACTTTGAGCTTTTACTCAGTGCTGAAAAACCGGGTAACTACAGCGGCGATTGGCACTACCTCGACCCAAAGACTAAAACCGTCAATATTCGCAAGGCCTATTATGATTGGGGTGAAGGCCAGGAAGCCCGCATTGCCATAGAGCGTCTTGACGACAAGCCCGTGCAAACTCGCTTAAGTGCCGACGATATCGCGAACCGATTAAGACTGCTTTCGGGATATATTGAGCGCTATGTTGGTTTTATATTGGGTTATGGTAAACGCCAGCGCGAGCAAGGTTTAATTAATAAACTTGAGCACGACGATTGGGCGGGGCAGGGCGGCGTTAGCGGCCAGCATTATTATCAAGGTTTGTTTGAGCTACAGCCTGGCGAAGTCTTACTACTTGAAACCGAACTGCCCGAAAGTGTACGCTACTGGAACATTCAGGTTAACGATATTTTATGGAATACCATCGACTGGTTTAACCATCAAAGCAGTATTAATGGCCATCAGGCAGTACTTGATAGCGACGGTAAATTCCGCGCAGTCATTGCTGTAGATGATCCCGGCATATCCAACTGGCTTGATACCGGCGGCCATAACCAGGGCTCGCTAATGTTACGGTGGAGCGGTGCCAGCTCTGGTCCAGAGCCTAGGCTCACTATAGTATCCGCCGCTGATATTCGTAGCCACCTGCCAATGGATACACCGCAGGTAAGCACGGAACAACGGCAAAACCAATTACGCGAGCGCCATCGCAATGCTCAATGGCGCCGCCGCTGGTAACAGCAATAGATAACTGATTGGAGTCAGCATGGCTGGCTCCAATCCCCAATAAACACCTACGAACAGGAATAACCGTGAGCGAAGCTATCAGTCCGTTTAAAATAGATATTCCACAGAGCCAATTGGATGATTTAAAAGCACGGCTTGCGAATACCCGCTGGCCGGAAAAAGAAACTGTCGACGATTGGTCACAGGGCTCTCCACTCGCTGCCGTACAGGATTTGTGCGACTACTGGCAAAACAGCTACGATTGGCGTCGCTGTGAAGACCGCCTCAATAACTTCGACAATTTTACCACTGAGATAGACGGCTTAAATATTCATTTTATTCATGTGCGTTCACCACATAAAAACGCCATGCCGTTACTGCTTACCCACGGTTGGCCGGGTTCGGTGATTGAGTTTATGAAAGTCATAGGCCCGCTCACCAACCCCACCGAACATGGTGGCTCAGCCGAAGACGCCTTTGATGTGGTAATACCATCGCTACCGGGTTTTGGATTTTCAGAAAAACCCAAGAGTACGGGCTGGGGTATTAGCAAAATCGCCGCTGCGTGGATCAGTCTAATGAAACGTCTGGGCTATAGCCAATTTGTTGCTCAAGGTGGCGATTGGGGTGCCGGTATCACCACGGCAATCGGTGCTATCAACCCCGAGGAGTGTTTAGGTATTCATCTTAATATGCCGATTGTATTTCCTGAGCAGGCCGACTTTGCCAACCTCACCCCGCGTGAGCAAGCTGCGGTTGATAAAATGCAGTTTTATCAGGATTTTGACTCGGGTTATTCTAAACAACAAGCCACTCGGCCGCAGTCCATCGGCTATGGTTTAGTCGACTCACCTAGTGCCCAGGCCGCATGGATATATGAAAAGTTTTACGCATGGACAGATAACAACGGCAAACCCGAAGATGCGCTCAGCCGCGACGAAATGCTGGACAACATTATGTTGTATTGGCTGCCCGCCACGGGAGCCTCATCTGCTCGCTTATATTGGGAAAGCTTTAGCGAGATGAATGGCACCAAACTGAGCCTGCCCGTAGGTGTTAGTATCTTCCCTGAAGAGCTGTTTCGTCCTAGCCGGCGCTGGGCTGAGCGCGCCTACGATAATATTATTCATTGGAATGAACTCAATCAGGGCGGCCATTTTGCGGCATTTGAGCAACCCGAAACATTTACCCAGGAAGTGCGTAATTGTTTTAGATCGCTACGATAAAAGCTAATCGCTAGCGCCTAGCTGGTGCTAGCGATTTCTACCTGTAGCGCTTTTGCCAGTACCGCTATCATCTCGGTATTTTGGCGCTGGCTAACACGTGCTGTAGCAATCATGCTGGAGCCATGAAACGTACCGGCAAAACTATGTAACTCGGTAGAAACGCCTGCTTGTAATAAACGCAGAGCGTACTGAATGTTTTCATCACGTAATGGATCAAACTCCATTGCGCAAATATAGGCTGGTGGCAAACCGCTTAAATCGTCTGCCCGCGCTGCAGCAGCATACGCTGGCACATCTTCGCCACCCGGTTCAAACGCATCACCTAAATACGCTTTCCAGCTAGCTTCAGCGCTGCGGCGACTCCACAATGGCGTATCAACAAAGGCCTGCATACTGGGTGTGCTTAAGGTGTCATCCAGTTCTGGCACGCCCAAAAACTGAAAGCATACCGCTGGCCCTTGTTTATCACGTGCCATTAACGCCAAGGATGCCGCCAAGCCACCGCCAGCGCTCTGGCCCATAATCGCAATCCGTGTAGTATCAATCCCCAGTGTTGCTGCCTTATCTTTTAACCATTGCAAGCCACTGTAGCAATCATCTATTGCCGCAGGATATGGGTACTCTGGTGCAAGCCGATAATCAACCGAAGCAATAACAACATCGAGCGCAGTAGCAATTGCAGTGCAGACACTGTGCTCAGTGTCTAAATCGCCAATAACAAAACCACCAGCATGTATAAATAAAATGGCAGGTTTTGGCTCGCTACTTGAAGCCGTCGCTTGGCGGTATAAGCGAACGGGAATATCTGCACTATCGTCAGCACTGCGAATAGTGTGCGAACTAATAGCCAAATGACTGGCATCAACTTGCGTATTTACTGTGGCCGCTAATTCACGCATTGTAGCGCGGGCAGCCTCAGGATTATTGAGATCGGTATCGGGCATCATACCGACAAAATCGGATAATTCTGAATCGTACTTATAGGTCATTTTATTCTCAACTATTGATCACATAGGGGGTATTTAAAAACTTATAATAACATCTACGTGCACCTTATTAATCTTGTCAATGCAATACGATTACGCCATTACTGACAAGCGCGATAAAGAAGCTCTGAGCTACAATTGGCGATCGAGGTATGGGGTAGACTCGCGCTACTTTATGGTCAAGTATTATCGGTGAGTTAAGCCCTATAATTCAACGACATGCCAGTTGGTATCTAGTAATTGTATTTCACCATTATGCACTTTGCCGTATAAAACTTTGTTATTAAATAAACGGTTAAACGGTGCAGCTTGCTCGGTGGTTGTCGTCAGAGGCGCAATCACACCGCCAAGATCAAACTGTTCTAACTGGCTTAGCCATTGATATACCGTGGCTGAATCTATTGCTGCTTGCGGTGTGTTGTGAAGCCCTTGGTTGAGTACCTGCATTAAGGTTTGTGCTGATAACCATGCTTGCAGCGAAAAACCGTTAATTTTAGCTTGCGGTGCATATTGCTGCATATCCGTTAAAAACTGCGTAATAGCTTTACCTCCAGCGGCGATCGGCCAAAACGGCATGGATACTACGATGCCTTCGGCGGCTTGCCCTAGTTGCTTAATGGTTGCCGGTGGCAGCGCGGCCGATGTTACCGCCACTGGAATATCCGCATCGACTTGGCGTAGGGCGGTAATAAATCGTGCTGCCTGATCGGCATTCATCGAAATCAATACTCCATCACTACCCTGCAATACACTTTGAGCGTAAATAGCATAATCAGGTGCTCCTATCGGTACCAGGCTGAGGCCAATAATTTGTGTGTCGGTACCCTTTAAGCCAGCCTCGGCAAAAGTCTGCCCCACCGCCCCAGCAGGGCTATCAACGGTAGCAATGCGAATGCGTTTAATGCCCTGATCGGCCAATAATTTGGCTGCACCGGCAACCGTTCCCGGTGAGCCCACCTGCAGTGGAAAAGCTGCGGGGCTAGCGAAATCCTGTGCCGATATAGGGTTGTGGCCAATACTGGCGATGCCTGCTTGCGCTAGTATTGGCAAAATAACATTGCCAAAATTTGATACGTTACCCAGCGTTGCTACAGTGCCGCTTCTAACCGCTTTGCGAGCACACTTTGCTGCCTCATTTGCATCGGCTTTGTCATCACAAATGGTCAGTGCTAATGGTTTGCCGCCAATGCCTCCGCGCGCATTCACCGAGGCGACACTGGCTTTTATCGCTGCCGCCGCCTCTGGTAACGGCGTCGCGTTAGCTGTATCGGTAATTTGGCCGATAAACATTACCGGGATGCTATTCACATCTGCCGCTTCTTCCGGTTCGCTGCACGCTGTTATTAACGTAATACTCGCTATGGCTATAAGCCATTTATAATATGGTTGCATTAATTTCTCCTGTTAATTAGCGTTGCCGATTCACTAGAGCTATCGCCAAATAAATAGGCGCTTTCTAGCTCGGCCATTTTTGTTTTTAGTTCAGCAGCACTGCCTGATAATACCACCCGTCCCTGATTGAGAATGATACCTCTATCTGCAATTTGTAAGGCTTGAGAAACATGCTGCTCTACTAGCAGCACTCCCAGCCCTGCATCAGCTGCTTGTCGCAAAGCTAGCAATAAGCGATCAACTATTTGCGGTGCCAAACCCATCGATAATTCGTCGGCAATTAATATTTTGGGGTTTGACGCCAAGCAGCGTGCCATCGTCACCATCTGTTGCTGGCCTCCTGACAGTAAGGCCGTGGCGCGGCCAAGGTGGGGTTTTAATTCAGGAAATAAGGTCAACGCCGCATCAACTGAACCGCCACGCATTCGCAAATTGTCCTGTACACTTAAACCAAAAATTAATGAGCGTTCATCACTGATAAAACTTAAGCCCTGGCGTACTCGTTGATACAAAGGTGCCTCGGTGATTTCGCCAAATAGTTGAACACTGCCACTCAATGGCGCTAACTCGCCAGTTAAACTCAGCAAGGTTGTCGTTTTGCCAGCGCCATTTGGACCAAATACCGCAACAATCTCTCCGGCATTAATTGTTAAGTCGAGGTTGTGTACTACCGCTTGACCGTCATAGCCAAGACTCACATTATTGGCTCGCAATAATTCAGTCATGGCTTGCTCCTAAATATGCCGTAATAACGTCTGCGTTTTTGCGAACTTCAGCGGGTGAACCTTCGGTAAGTTTGCGGCCAAAGTCCAGCACTACCACACGATCGCAGACACTCATTACTAAGTTCATGTCATGTTCCACTAGAAGTATTGCCATACCCCTGGTTTCTGCAAGCCAGCGGATAATTGTGCCTAGCTCACGTGTCTCGTGGTTGTCTAGTCCTGCGGCGGGTTCATCCAGCAGTAAAATTGAAGGGTTGGCCGCCACTGCTCTGGCAATACCTAATAAACGCCGCTGCCCAAAACTTAACTCACTGGGATATAATGCGAGACAATCAGCTAAGCCAAAATGTTTGATGGTATGTACCAGCGATACATCAAACGAGGTGATATCTGGCCGTATTAAATCGCGCCAATAATAAGCCTGGCTACGCGAGTCACAGGCCACTCGTAAATTATCTTCTACGGTTAAGTCATCAAATAATTCGAGGTTTTGAAAGGTTCGTCCAAGTCCCGCTCGTGCACGTTGGACAGTACTGTGTTGAGTGCAGTCTTGCGCATCTATTGCTATGTTGCCTTCATTAATAGCGGTAAAGCCGGTAATAGCATCTATGGCGGTGGTCTTACCTGCGCCGTTGGGGCCAATTAAGCCCAGCACCTCGCTCGCCTGTACATTAAAGCTCACTTTATTCAGTGCAGTGAGGCCACCAAAATGCACGCTCATATTTTGCACTGATAATTTTTTCGGCCTCACTTTGCGAAGTTTTTCCGAGCCAGCTGCAATTGTTAGTGCAGTATTCGCATTTTGAGCTTGCGCGAGTTTAGGCAGGCGCTTAATAAGACGACTAAAAACTTCAGCCAAACCATTAGGGTGTGCCATAACAATCGTGATAGCGCCTACGCCAATCAATAAACCCTGCCATTCTTTCAAGTTTATCACCGTGGCTAATAGCTCGTTTACTACCCCGCCCAGCGATAGTAATCCGCCGATTAATGCACCACCAATAAAACCAATACCTCCTAAAAATGCCATTAACATGGCCGGAATAGATTCAAATGGCGAGAAACCGGCATCAAACCGAACATTGGGGTAACGAAATGCCCCCAAGGCCCCTCCTGCTGCGGCAAACCCCGCACCTACTGCAAATGCATAAAGCTTGGCGCCGACTACGTTTACCCCCAGCGCACTAGCTGCTCGTTCATTTGAGCGTGTGGCTAACAAGCGTCGGCCCGTTACCCCACGGCGTATATTCATCAATAAAAAAGCACAAACACTGAAGATTGCCAGGGCTAATAATGCAAATCGCTCAGGGTATAATATACCGTCGAAACTAATCCCTAATATTTGTGGTGCTTGTACCTGGGTGCCACTAAAACCACCGGTGTAATCAATATTTTTAAAGACCAGATTGTCCAGGGCCAAACCTAAACCCAAGGTTACAATCGCCAGGTTTACACCCCGGGTACGCAATGCCGGAATAGCTAGCACCATACCTGCAGGTACTGTAAGCACAAGTGCAACTATAAACACCAAAGGAAACGGTAACCCGTAAACCGCGGCCAAACGGGCTGCCACAAAAGCACCCACACCAGCCATTGCGTATTGCGCCAGCGACACCTGTCCACCTAGGCCGGTCACTGTCACGATCGATAATAAAACCGTCGCGGATAATAAACTGCCGGTAATACCGTTGACGATATCTTCGGGTGCTTGCCAAATAGCTAGCGCCGCCCCCGCTATTAACAGTAAATGCGCAATACCAAAATATTGAGCTGCACCGACTAACGGTAATTTATCACCAATAAAGCCACGTAGAGGCAAGGCTTTTCCACGTACGATCATGGTGATAATAATGACCAAAAAGGGTACTGACGCCGACCACCCCGTACCGCTATCAAATGCACCTATTAACCCTTGGGCAATACCAATAACCAGACCGCCAAGTAAAGTCAGTGGAAAGGACGCGAAACCACCGACCAAAGCGGCTGCTAATAGCGGGTTAATGAGTAATACCATCGTCGCTGGCATTAAGCCTGTAACCGGTGCGAGTAAAATTCCCGCCGTCGCCGCCATGCCAGCACCTAACATCCAGTTAAGTGCCGACACGCGGTTAGGCGATATTCCAAACGCAGCTGCCGAGCGAGGGTTTTCAGCCACCGCAGTGGTTTGACGACCAAACTCACTAAAGCGATATATCGCCCACAAGACCGCGGTAACAATTAACGCAATAATAAAAATTAACAGGCGGTCCATACCTACAGCCATACCGCGGGACAGCTGCACACTATGGTTGGGTAAAAAGCTATCGACAAACCGTAAGCCAGAGCCATAGCGTACGATCACAATCGATTCGATAATTGCCAGCACGCCCAGCGTGACTACCAAGCGGCCTAAAGGCGAGGCGTGACGTAAGCGGCGCATAATCAATTGGTCTACTACATAGCCAACCAATGCGGTAGTGCCAATAGCAGCAATAAGTGCAACAGCCAGTGGCCATTGCCAATCACCCCGCAGCTCTGCAAACAACGCTGCGCCCAATAACGCCATAGCCCCGTGAGAAAAATTAATAACACCCGAGCCACGGTAAATTAATACAATGCCGTGTGCGCCAAGCGCATACAGCGCGCCCGTGCCAAGGCCTAGCAGGGCAAATTGAAAAAGATCAGCCATATTGTTTCACTCAGCAAATGTAGATTAACAACAGCGGTAACACCGCTGTTGTTAATCTATAATGGTAAAGCCGCAATGTTAATCAAATTGAAATGCCACCGTTACCCCATAGGTACGAGGGTCTCCAGGATAAGCTCCGGCATAACCAAAGCTGGTTAAGAAATCAGCTTGTGTACGGCTGTAATATTCTTCATCGGTTAAGTTTCGACCCCAGAGAGATACCTCCCACCGATCGTCAAGCTGCATAGTTGCTTTAGCATTGAGTAAGCCATAGCCACCAGCTTCAGATAGCTGTCGGCCGCGTGCAAAAAGTGCTTCGGTGGCTGGATCTGGTGCAGTACCTTGCCACAACACATAATCATCGACATAGGCATAATCTGCATGGATTTTCAGCTCGCCAAAACGGGTATAAACCTGCTGAGTTACACTAATAGAGTAATTATATTCGGGTGATTGTGGCGGTGTTTCCTGGCTTCTATCCAAGCCAGTTGCATCGATAAACGTGTCATATTCGGCATCAAGCCAGCCAAAAGTAAAACTTGCCTCCATGCCTTCCCAAGGTAAGGCGGTCAATTCAAACTCAACCCCAGTAACGGTTGCTTCTGCTGCATTTCGAATAAATGAAGTGGCTTTGGGAATAATACCGGTCGAGGTACGTTGAACGTCAGCTTGTTCTGCGCGAAATAATGCAATATTGGTTCTTATACGGCTATCTAACCAGTCGAGTTTAGCGCCCAATTCTACATCGGTCACCTCTTCTGGCTCAAACGAGGGCGCAGATCCATTACGCATATTCCAGCCTCCGGCAAGATAAGCGCGGCTTGTTTTTGCGTACAAAAAAGCTTGCTCATTAATCTGATAATCTACGCCAAATAAGTATGAGACATAGTCGTAATCTACGCTTTCATTTTGTCGGCAATTGATGCCATCATCACGATCTGCAACGGGGATAGAGCATACATCAAGCGCTTCGTTTGATTTATTGCGTAACTCTACCTCTCGATCATCTACCGTATAACGTAAGCCACCGGTTAATCGTAAGCTGTCAGTCAAGTCATAATAGAGCTGGCCATAAGCTGCATAGGAAGTATTATTCGCGGTGCCATCATTACGGTTAACCAGATCAGGATCATTAGAAAACAACGCTCCAAACATGGTTTGAGAGCGCGTTAATTCTTCTCCTTCTTCATCGAAATAAAATAAACCGCTGATCCAGTTTAACGCTCCATCGCCACCAGACAACTGCAGCTCTTGGCTAAACTGTGATTGATCATTGACATAATTAGAGTTGATAATCCTATAAGGTAATCCATCCAGGTCGTTAAATCCGGTAGTCTCTAAGGAGCGCCATGCGGTAATTGAAGTTAACTTGGCCCAGCCTAAATCAATATTTAATTTACCGGAAACACCTTGAGCGGTGAGCTCAGAAAATTCATCATCATCAGAATAACCGTTATACCAATCGTTATTTGAATGTACATAAGGATCAATATTATCGTCGGCACTACCGGGGCCGTTTTCATCGGGGCCATTTGCTTGAACAAAACCAGATAGCAGGGCGTTATCCGAATTATAATCAGTCACGACATGTAATTGTCCGTTGTCCTCCTGATCTGTTCTGTCGGCACTTAGCAAAAAATCCCAGCTGGAATCTGCGGGGGAATATTTCATAGAGAAGCGAAAAAAGTCGCGCTTGTCGTCATTTAATTCTTTGTTTAAAAAAACATTGTCACCATAGCCATCGTGTTCTGAATGCTTATAGACTAAACGTGCAGCCAGCGTATCCTCTATCAATGGAACATTCACCATGCCGGTTACTTCGCGTTGCCCAATATTACCTAGACTTAGTTTTAATGAGCCTTTCAAGACATTGACGGGCTCATTGGATTTAATATTTAAAGCTCCACCGGTGGTATTCCTACCAAACAGCGTGCCTTGTGGCCCGCGCAAGACTTCAACCTGACGAGTGTCAATTAAATCCAATAAGGAGCCGCCTGGGCGCGCGATATAAACGCCGTCGACATACACACCAATAGCAGGGTCGTTTGAAGCTCCACCGCCCAAGTTAGCTTGTCCACGAATAGAGAGGAAGGCAAAGCCACTTGAGTTTGGGCTTTTAGTTGATATGTTTAAATTAGGTGTCGAATATTGAATCGATTCAATGGAATCGATTTGTTTTACGTCTAACATACTGCTGGTCAAAGCGGTTACAGCAACGGGCGTCGATTGTAAGCTTTCATTCTGCCGTCTTGCGCTAACAATAACCTCTTCAATCGTCGATGCTGATTTTTGCGGTGTTACTTCTTGCGTTACTGCAGCCTGGCTGCCGAGTATCGCTAATAAGCTGGTTGTAAATGTTTTTAAAAAATTATTTTTTTTACATTGATGACTATTCACTGTCGCTATCCCCTTATTATTATCAGCTAGCAAATGCCGACTGGTATCATCTTCCAACTCTACATACAGGCACGAGGACTCTAATAATATTTCCCATCCCTGTTGAATAGAGTGCAAACCAGATACACCGTTTAATTGCTTATTCGCAACGTCTTTATAGGAATATAGCAATTGGACGTCAGCTTGTTGGGCGAACAAATTCAAAGCCTTGTCGGCACTTGAAGGAGGAATATTAAAATTAATGTTGTTCTCTTCCCCGAAGGCAAAAGATATTTTCACTAAGAGTACTACTATTAGTAAAAGTGAACCGCGCATAAACGCCATTAACAAGACGAATATTAGTGCGAACACTTGATCACTACGCTCTAGTAAATTAATCCTGTTCAAGCCTCTACATGGATAAGACAGTTTGGTCATAAAAAACCACCATACCAATTTATTATTTTTATTACTTGTATATTTAACTGTGGACTCAGCGAGGGCTACTGGCGATTAGAGCTATCTGCCCACCACTCTGGGGGAGGGCTGTCACACCCAAGCCTTTTTCCAATGCGCTCAATAGTGGCACGATATCGCCAACATCAAAATATCCACCTACCAGCAAGCTGGAGATAGACGGATCACCGATCACAAGTTTAATATCGAGATAGCGGTTGGCTTCCTTGATCACATCTTCTAAACGCTCTCCTTCAAAGACCCACTTTCCCGTTTGCCATGCCAGCTTTTTCTTAAGAGTCTGAGGTTCTACATATCCAAAGCTTTCAATCGAATCACTGTAATAAGCTTCTCCATTTTTCGTTAAGGTTAAGACTTCCATGTCAGTAGTTGTGTTAGTGGGTATCTTTGCCTCGCTTATTACGCCATTTACGACCTGTACTGTGCCTTCTGTTACAGTTACACCCACTCGCTGCTTATCAAGACGCACACTGAATGCGGTTCCAATAGCGTGAATGCTGCCGCTACCAGCATAGACCACAAACGGAATGTCTGGATTTTTTGCCACCTCGAAATGGGCTTCGCCATCGATTAATATAATCGCTCGTTCCTCATCGCTATAACGAACTTTTACTGTGGTTTTGGTGTTTAGTAATATGGATGAGCCATCCTTTAGCTCCGCCTGAGATTGTTCGCCTAATTTAGTTTGGTATACAAGCTCGTAAGGAACACTCATGAGTGAGCCTTTGTCATTAACTAATGGTTTGGAATATACCGAAAACATGATTGATAGCGTCAATACTACGCTCACACTAACCGCTGCAATGGCCGCAATTGTGGGAGTTATTAGTGTTGATATAATTTTTCGATTACGGTTATCAGCACCCCGTTCATAATTTATCGGTAATAATTCAGCTAATAACGACAACGAATTCATGTCATCCCAAAGCTCGGCTATTTGAATGAGCGCTGTGCCATGCTGAGGGTTCTGTATTAACCATTGTTGTAAATCTGAGCGCTCTTTTTTACTCAATTCACCACGATGTAACTTTGCAAACCAAGTAGAAGCTTCTTCTTTAATGATTTTCTTATTTGAAAAAGAAATAATGTTTTTCATCGGCGCGCTTCTGTGCTTTTAGGGCTTTTATCCATATAGCCTCGGTTTTCCAAGTATTCACTGCAACGCAACATGCCTTTGGCTACATGTTTCTCTACCGTGCCGACGTTAATATTTAGTTTTTGTGCTACTTCTTTTTGCGAGTAACCATAAACTTTGCACAATATAATAACCTTGCGGCACTGCTCAGGAAGCTTGGCTGTAGCCCGGCAAAACAATTCAAATCGCTGCTGTGCAAGCAGGTCATCTTCGAGTTTTGTTGTCTCAGCGAGGACATCTGGGCTTAATAAATCCTCCACATAATTGACAACATGATTGGATTTAAGGGCTTTGGAGTTAAGTGCAAGATTACGTGCAGTGCGATATAAATAGGCTTTGGGGTGATGTATTTTACCCTTTGATCCGGCCTCTAATACTTTTAAAAAAGATTCTTGAGTAATATCTTCAACATCTTCCGGGCGTTTTAAAAAACGATTCAAATAACGTTTTAAGCGTAGACGTAAATCCTTACTTTCATAATCCATAGCCGTACCATTATCATAATTATGACTTCACTCTAGCATTAGGTGCCGTTAATGGGAATCGTTTTTCGGGCAAGAGTAAAGCGCTGCTTAATAAACCATCTATTGACTGTTTTTACCTGTTGGTGGTTAAGCGCAGGGGGAGTCTTGTTGTTTAAAATAACGATTTTCTAGTGTTGTGGTTTTTAGTGATGCCTGTCCCTAAGTATTCCACTAAGTATTCCACCTCGAGGTTTTATCTGTAGTGAAGCTGCTACTTTTCATTAATAAATTGATGTTATTATCAAGAGCGTTTGACTCATATTATTATAAAAATTATGGCTAGTAGCCAAGCTGAAAGGACTTAAACATGACAAGTAAACTCAAAGGTAAAGTAGCATTGGTCACTGGCGCGGCTGGAGGTATTGGTGTGGCATCGGCAAAACGGCTTGCCGAGGATGGTGCGACGGTTGTGCTTGCTGATATCAATCTGGCTGGCGCAGAAGCGGCCGCGGCGCAGATCTCAGGGGCTGTTGCTTATCAGGTTGATCTTGGCGACGAAGCTGCAGTGCAATTGCTTTGCAAGACTGTCGCAGATCGTTTTGGAAAAATCGATATATTGCATAATAATGCCGCGATCCAGAATGACAGCCAGCGTCAGAAAGACCTTGATGTTGTAAATCTTGATGTTGCGGCATGGGACTTGGCAATGGCAGTGAATGTGCGGGGGGCAATGCTGATGAGCAAATATGTCGTCCCACACATGATTGCTGCGGGCGGCGGCTCCATTATCAACAGTGCATCGGGGTTTGGTGTACAAGGTGAGTCGACGCTAACTGCCTATGGCACATCGAAAGCGGCGCTGATTCAACTCAACCGCATGATCGCAACACAATATGGTAAACAAAATGTACGCTCTAACTGCATGGTCATCGGTTTTGTGCTGACGCCGTTGGCGCAGGAATCTACGCCAGACGTGGTAAAAGAGATATTATTGTCGCACCACCTAACGCCTGAGTTAGGTCAGCCCGAAGATATTGCCAATCTGGTCGCCTTCCTTGCCGGCGATGAAAGTAAATTCATCACTGGCGCAGCAATACCGATCGACGGAGGTGTGACGGCACACCAGCCGAGCTACGCTGATTTTAAAAAATTGTTTGCACAGATGGGCAGCACAAAGCTCTAACTAAAACATTAGCCAGCGAGTTCGGCCAGCTGTTCCATATCACGCACGGGGTCGGTAACACCGTCCCATGTTGTGTGTGCTTTTTCCATAAGTGACAGCGACTGTTGCATTGCCTCGGAGACTTCCATCAACTCAGTATAATAACCGTAAGTTGCACAGGTATCGAACAAGCAAAAGCGTTCACCCGAAGGCAGCTGCCCACTGTAGGCGACAGGATAACCCGCTGCGCTGAATCGCGCATAACCGGTTTTAAAATTGGTGCGGGGCATTACATGGTGCAGCCCGGGTCCTTTGTTACTCAGAAAATCACGAAACGGTGAATTGCCCTCATTGGTCTGGGTGAGTAATTCGATCAATAGGCCACCCGAGAAACCAAAGCCCACTTTCATCGACACCTCGGTTGGTTCGCCATAATAAAGCTGTCCGGGAATTACCGGTACTTCGAATACAAAGAACGGTCCCGCACCTAGATCGCGGGTCCAGTGTTCGAGCGCGGCGTCAAAATCTTCGACTACATGGCATAGCTCTACTAATGACTCTTCAGCTTGCATTGATCCATCCCTCTTTTCTCGTTCGTTGAGCAAAAGCTCGTGCCCTTAAAGCAATTTGTTCGCGGCGCCCCGCCAAATCAATACGCGGGATGTCAGCCGGAATATCGTCCATTTTCACTAATCGCAGTTCACGAATCATCGCATCTTTAGGCGGGTTGTCTGGCACACCTTGCCAGCGGGTCAGCATCCAGCCTTCATGCAGCCCGCAGGTGTCGATCCAATTGGTAACACCGGGATCGGAGAGGGCAATGGCGTAGGTCACTGAGCCATCAGCATTGGGTACTACCTGCCCCTTATTCAAGCTGGCCAACCGCATCATCGGATCAGGTGCAATCGTCCACGGGTCGGTAATTTGAAACCCGGTATAATAGCTATCTACCGGATCGAGCGTGACTAACAACACCTCGTCATCGCTCAGTGCAAAACGCCCGCCTGCAAGATACCCCCAATTACCGTCTCGCCCATTTGGGCCGATTAGTTTATTTGGTGCGGGAAAACCAAGAAACTCATCTTTGAAGCCGCGCCAAAAGCGAACCCATGCTGGCATATCAGCAATAATTGCTGCAGCTATTTCATCCTCGCTACGGGGCTGCCAATCAGCGGGCAAATCGAGACGGCGTACGCTGACTTCCGCGGGTAGTTGATTCCAATCTGGCTGGCTATCACGGGTGTAAATTTGTATGCGCCCGGTTTCACTGGCTAAGTGCAGTGGTCCTCCTGCTTGCGCGCCTACATGGACCGGACTAACACTGACAGTAACCCGTCGTTGCTCATCGCAATGGGGCAGCAAATCCTGCAGTGTCAGTGCACCAATATTACGACCCAAACCTGCATGATGTTCCGGTTCCATTTCGATAACTACACTGAACTGCGGCGGGTTTTCGGAAAAACGGATGTCGATCTCATAATGGCCATCGCCATCGATCGGAATTTCACGGTTAAAATTGTCAGGGTTGTCGATGGCGACTGCCGCACCATGATAAACATGGCCAAACCAGGCTCGTGGAGGGTTGGAAACATTCCATGCAACGCGTGGGTCGGCAGGATCACCATTAGCCTCTCGCATTGCCAGCGCCAGCACCCATTGGTCCAGCGCATGGTCCAGCCCCAAATGGCCATCAACGCTTGTGGCCGCGGGGTCTTGCAACATACCCTGCCGCACTTGCTCTCGCGCGATGCGGATATCGGCTCTCTCGATCAGGCGCAGCGCCAGCTTTTCAATGGTTTCCTGATCTTCGGTGTAAAGTGGGTTGCTCGTCATGAGATTGTACCGACTCGGCCGCCTTCAACAAATACGGTGCTGCCAGTAGTGTAGCTTGAAGCATCGCTGGCCAGCAGGATGGCGGCGCCGACCGCTTCGTCTGCCGCGCCAAAACGCTTGATCGCATTGCGCTCTGCCAAGCCTAACCCCTTATGAATGTCGGCTTCCTGCCCATCAGGACTCATCGATCCAACACATAGTGCATTAACGCGTGTATGCGGTGCCAGCGCCTTGGCAAGTGAGCGTGTAAGAAAAGCAAGTGCCGCTTTGCTAACCCCATAAGCCACGGCAGGCGGCATAGGGGTGAAACCACCGCAACTTTGCACTGATATGATAACGCCTTTGCCGTGCGCTTCCATTTCTTCGCTGGTCAGTTCGGTAAGCCGCCATGTCGCCATAACGTTGACATCCATCGCGGTTTTCCAGACTTCATCGGTATTCGCCCACAGCCCGCCATCGTGAGCATAAACCACACCCGCTGCCGCATTGTTGAATATGATATGAATTGGGCCAAACGCTTCGCGCGCTTTGATAACGAGATTTTCAAGGTCTGCCTTGTTGCCGGCATCGGCTGCTACCGCCAGCGCCCGTCCTCCTTTTAATGCGTTGATCTCGTTTGCAATACGCTCGAGCCGATTGCCTGAGCGCGCCGATATCACGACGTTTGCGCCCAGCTCGGCATAGGCCTTGGCGACATGCTCCCCAACACCAGGTCCAACACCGGTAAGAAGGGCGGTTCGGCCATCAAGTCGAAAACGGTCAAGAACACTCATAATTTACCTGCTGTGTCGGGTCGGCCAAGCAAGTGGCCAAAACGGTCATAGTAATCGGACATGCGTTCGCGCACTTCCGTGATGTCGATGCTATATTCTTCTGGCGAATGCCTATGCTTACCCATACGCTTAGCTGCAGGGTTTTCGATCAGAAAGTTGTCGATCCGCGCTTTGTGTTGATCTGAAAAGTTCAGATCAAATTTATCATAAATTCGTTGAACAACGCCCTTGGGATCGGCGACCACATCTTTATGCGCCAGGTCGATGATTCGCGCTTCAATTGCCGGATCAGCCCGCGCTGCTAGCGCGCGGTTCATGCCACTGATCCAGGTTTCGACAACATCTCGCCCGATGGCCGCTTTGTCTTTGTCGCCACCAAAGGCGGCCAGAAAGCCGGCAATAAAACTCGACAGCGATGAAAATGTCAGCGCCGGATCACGGTGCGTCCAAACCAACATCGCGCCAGGGTAGGCTTCCAAAAGCGCGGGCAGGTCAAACAGATGCTGTGGCGATTTGAGCGTCCAGCGTCCCTTCGGCCCTTTCCACTGAAAATTTTGTAGCAGCCGTTTGTGGGATATATATTGTCCGGTAACATCATTTTCGCGCAGCCATTGGGCGTAGTCGGGGACGCCTAATTCAGCGGGGAAGTTAGTACTACCAAAATGATATTGCATACCGTGGTTACATTCGCCCGGCTGGGTGCAATCAAAGCGCTGAATATCCAATAGCTGCGGGGCATGTTGCAGCCAATTGTCGTACATGGCGCTGACCTGTGCGATGCGTGGGTTGCTGTCAAAAGTAGCCGTTTCAGGCGGTGGCCATGGCAAGTACCACTCCCATTCACGCGGTGCTCGAGCCTCAGGGTCGAGGCAAAGCAAATCATAGCTGATGGTAGTGCCGGTTCGCGGCAGGCCAATCACAATCAGTGGATTTCCAATCGCTTGCTGTGAAATATCGGGGTGGTTTTTGTCGTCCTCTGTAAAGTGCAGGCGCGTGGTCAGCTGACCGACAATGTTGTGAGTAGCAAGTTCGCGAAGTTGTTCATTAGGGTTCATTGCCTCAACGGCATCAACCAGCCGCACAAAACCTTCGCGCCAACCTGTGTCTGGCCCAAAGTCAGAAAGGCCTGTTGCGTCACAGGCAGCTGCTTCCAACCCTGTTACCGTCAGTTTTTCAATCATTCGAGTCCCTTTTTTATTTAACTTGCTTAATTGGGCACTGCTTTTTTTTGAATACTTACAATAACACATGATACCTTTTTATTTAACTGCAAATTTATACAGCAAGTTAAAAAACAACATCAAGAATGATTGTCACGCGAGTCCGATCGGTTTGTGTTTATAGGTGTAATGTTTTAGGTGTATCGTTTTTTCAGTGCCTGGTCCCAGCGTTCCACCTTGGGTAGTTCTGGTGGAATAAAGCCTATCTTGCGATTGGTGCATGGTCTTAAGTAACTGCCGTTTTGATCGGATTATTTTATGCATGTGTTAGGCATTGTTCGCGTGTAAATACGCCAGAATATTTCCCATCAGATGGTTTATAGATGAGTACTGCTCTTGTGTGGCGGAAAGAATAGCTGATTCAGATTGGATGTATTCGCCATCAACGAGTTCATCTTTGCAATGTTTAACAATTTCCTGGGCTGAAGTTTTCGTTGTTTCCAGGTGAAATTGTAGCCCGATGACAGTGCTGCCAATTTGGAAAGCCTGATTTTTACAGCCTTTACTTTTTGCAATATGCACTGCACCTTCTGGCAAGTCGAATGTTTCACCATGCCAGTGAAACACGTCTATTTTTTTGGGGAATTGAAAAATAAAGCTTCCTTCTGATGTCACTGCCTCGATTGGAAACCACCCAATTTCTTTTTTTGAGTTGGGAAAAACCTCGCTGCCCAGACAATTCGCAATAAGTTGCGCGCCTAAACATATGCCGACAACGAGTTTTCCCGCTTCAATGACACGCCGTATGAATTCTTTTTCTGCTACTAACCAAGGGTATTCGAGTTCGTTGTTGACGCTCATCGGACCACCCATGACGACTAGAAGATCAATATCTTCTATTTCTGGTAGTTTTGCAGCATCAAAGAGCTGGGTGCAGCTTATGTCATAGCCTGCTTGTCGAAGCCAATCTTCAATACTGCCCAAGCCTTCAAACGGTACGTGCTGTAAGTAGTGTGCCAGCATGTGGTCTCCCATTTATTGCGAGCATTTATGGAATATACAGTGTTACTGTGAGGTGGTGATTTTGGCGATCCCCTCGTCATATTTATTAAACAAGTGCCGCGCCGCATAGTACAAGTAACGCAATGTTTGAAGCTAGACCTATAATAAAAAAATAACTCCTTGGGCTGGGATTTTTTTCAGTCGCAATCAAATAATATAATATCATGTGAATGATTCGCGATAGGGCAAAAACCAGTATCAATACACCAGTCCAAAATACATTTGCGCCTACAAATATAGCTAAAATTGAAGTTCCTATAATTGCAGGAAAATTTTCTAACGAATTCATAAAAGTACGGTTTGACCTGAATACAAAAGATGAATGACTTAGAGACTCATCAATTTTACCGGGTATAGCTCCTTCTTTAGAGGCCTTTGATGCGGCAGCAATACAGCCTTGTATGATCACCGTGGCTATAATGATCAGTATGCCCCAGTAGGCTATGGTATATGGTTCTTGCATAATGTCTTGCCTCTAATTGTGAGTGTTTGGCGCTCGTTATCATAGCTGGAAAAAAGCGGAGCGGCGATCTTTGCATCGGTGAATGGTATTACTACAGATCTTCTCCGGTATTTAGCTCAATCCAGTGCCGATAGGACTTTGGATTTACCTCCTCAACCGAAACTGGTGCTACTGGGCCTGTTGATACCCATTGGTCCTCAGCGACTAGCTCAAATGATTCCCCAGATACCTTGTAAATATAGCCCACCTTTTCCCAATCAACCTTCGTATCGATCAAAAGAATACGCGGTGGGCGTGATGACGTATCGACTGAGAATACTGCGTTGTCTGAAAGTGGCCGGAAAGAAATAGCGAAGGGGATCGCTAATTCACGCTCGGCAACCGCATAAATTCCGTATTCATTGTCACTAGGGCTGCTATAGCCAAGGGCTTGAGAGGGCGTTAGATAGGTTACTTTTTGTCGTGATCCGTGGTAGAGATACTTGGGCATAGTTATTGCTCGTGAAAATTATAGTGCAATCAAATTTTAAATTGAGGGCAGGCAATTCATAATTAATTCAGCGAAGAGGCCCTCTTAAGCTGTATGGCTTATGTAGATATCAATCCGATACGCGTTGGATTGCGCCATCTCCCGAGGCCTCTGACCTCCCAGTATTAAAGGGCGTATCACCTCGTCATTGAACCTGACTGAATCCATCGCCACTCTGTTGTTGCATATAATGGAGAAAAACTTTTATTACTCACGCTTCAACTTGCATCAATCCCATCTAAAACTTTAAAAGCCGCGTTGGCATCTTTAATGTATATCCGAGATGAAATTATTGCAGCAATAGACTTCGCTATCACGGGCATTTAACGCAGAGTTCAGCTCATTTTGGTTGATGTGGCGGGCAACTCATAGAAAAAATACAGCGATCAAATTGATGGCTTAGGGTTTTGAATGTCTCTCAGAGCCTTTTTGACTTCGTCAACCGAAATCGGAGAGATTCCGAGAGTAGTGCCATACGCTCCTTCCTCATTTTCAGGATTTAAATTCACACGAAAAACCTTTACTCGGTCAATATTGCCGTCCATCGATTCACCTCTAGTTACTATTACTAAAAGATTTCCGCTGGGGTCATTAAATTCGAACCGACATAGTGCGTAACCTGTTCCGCTACAGTAGTCGAGCTCATGATAGCCTTTATCCCAAAGATCTGGTCCGTTTCCACTCCGGATGTCTATAGTGTCGCCGTGTCCCCAGTGGTTGGTTTGGGGGATCCATCCTTCTCTAATTAATAGGGCGCGCGCAACGGCATACGGCTCGTTTATAACAGCCGGAATCACAACATCTTTACTTATAATCGACTTCCATACATCTTGATAAATTCCAGCCAATACACCAAGAAAGCTAATCATTGAAAGTAACACAGCAAATGGTTGCCAGCGATGATGGCGGCAAAATAGGTTGCTCGTTTCATTCCTGCACCGCTGTGCCGCGCTAGTTCTTCCTAAACAACGCATTTAGTAGTCCCCGAATAAGTATTAAGCATAACGCAAAGCTGTTTAGTAGAAGCCGCGTATTTTTGCGGCTGTAACGGTAGTTGAGCGCATTTTTATAAGGCATTACCTGTACACACTTTCGTAATGTTCGACTGTTGGATGTGGGTCATAAAAATGATGTAATAGTGACCGCCACTCTTGGTACTGGTTAGATTGCCTAAAACCCACCGTATGATCTTCGAGTGTTCTCCAGTTTACGAGGAGAATATAACGGCCTTTATTTTCAATGCACTTCTGGAGCTGGTGAGAAATATAACCATCCATGCTAGATATAATGCCTTGAGCCTTTTTAAATGCAGCCTCAAATTCAACTTCTTGATTTTTCTTCACATCAAGAACTGCAACTTCCAATATCACTGAATTCTCCTATGGCTTATAACGAGACTGTAAAAAAACATCTCCGTAAAACTGCTACCCACAAACCCTTTCCTTATTAAATTTCAATAATCATAAATCAATTACAATGCAATTGCATAAAAATTATGCGCCATTATCATCTGCGAACGCTCTCAGTAATCATGCATAATTGAGGGCAGGCATCATCACCATAATTGAGAGAGAACATAATTGACAAAACAATAACACTGCTTTAATTTCAACGCATATTTTACGTAAAAGGAATTACGATGACCTTACCCCGACGATCACTGATCTGTGTCGACGACACGCCCTTCTATCATATTACCTCTCGTTGCGTACGCCGCTCGTTTCTTTGTGGTGTTGATCATGCCAC
>JBAYQJ010000030.1:0-48976 GCA_041677245.1 Spongiibacteraceae bacterium
ACCAATGTTGGGTTGTCGGTAGCTGCGGGGGATTATGTTGTTTTTCTGGATCATGATGACGAGTTAACTGCAGACTGCCTGTATGAGCTGGCGGTTTGTATTGATGAGAATGCTGCGGATTTTATCTATAGTGACGAAGATAAAATCTCTGAAGAGGGTAAGTTTACCGAGCCGCATTTTAAGCCGCAATGGTCCCCCGACACGATGATGAGCACTATGTATACCTGTCATGTGTCCTGCGTGAAGATGGAGTTGGTCCGGGAGCTTGGCGGATTGCGTTCTGAATATGATGGTTGTCAGGATTGGGATTTTGTTCTTCGTGTGTCTGAAGTAGCTCGCAAGATCTGCCATATTCCCAAGGTGCTATATCACTGGCGTATTATTCCTCAGTCTATTGCGAGTGGCCTTGCTGCTAAAGACTATGCGATTGAAGCATCGAAAAAGGTTCGCTTGGATGCGGCCAAACGCAGAGGGTTCGAGGCTGAGATGAAAGCGGTTGAACAGGTTCCTGGTTACTTTCGTATTCAGTATGCAGTTAAAGGTGAGCCTCTGGTGTCTATTATCATACCCACCCGTGATAATGGCAAAGTTTTAAGGGCCTGTATCAAGTCGATTAAAGAGAAAACAACTTATCTTCGTTATGAATTAATCATCCTGGATAACGGCTCGGTTGAGCCTTCTACTGTAGATTATCTGAATGAGTTGTCGGGTGAGTCAGATACAAAAGTTATTCGACATGATCATCCCTTTAATTATTCAGAGCTGAATAATCTCGGAGTAACTAATGCTGCGGGTGATTTTCTGTTGTTTTTGAATGACGATACCGAGGTTATTAGTGAAGATTGGCTACAGAGCATGATTGGCTATGCCCAGTTGCCTCATGTAGGTGCTGTGGGGGCAAAATTACTGTACCCCAATACGAATAAGATTCAGCATGTAGGTGTCTTGAATTTGGAAAATGGACCTGGTCATGCTTTTTTGAAACAAGATGCTGACCTGCCAGGTTATTATATGCGGTCTCTGTTGGACTACAACTGGTTAGCTGTTACCGGCGCGTGTTTGATGGTGGAAAGAGCGAAGTTTGCTGCAGTGGGTGGGTTTTGTGAATCTTTTCCTATTGCGTACAACGATGTCGACCTATGTATGAAACTGGTCGAGCACAATTTGTTTAACGTAGTAAATCCATCGGTACGATTAATACATCACGAGTCGATAAGTAGAGGCGTTGATGATATTTCGGCGGAAAAAATACAACGCCTGAAAAATGAAAGGCGGCGGTTGTTCGAGGCGCACCCTGCGTTTTATCAGGCAGACCCATTTTTTAGTCCTAATTTGCATCCCAATGGAATTAACTTTGAGGTTGTCTCGTGAGTTTTGATGTGGTCAATGAGAGTGTTGTAAACGAAAAGCTGGTTTCAGCTATAAATGCTGCAAAAGTTGTATCCTTTGATTTTTTTGATACGTTATTTGTTCGCCCACTTTATGATCCTGAAGATGTATTCGATTTATTAGGCGCTAAGCTTGGTATCGACAACTTTAAGGCAATGAGGAAAGAGGCTCAGGTCGCCGCATTTCAACGCATGCATCAATTGGGTGACAGGGAAATCACGATAGAATTAATCTATGCTTGTTTTCCCTGTTCGACAGTTGGGTTGAGCCAAGCTGATTTGGTGGCAGCTGAGTACGCATTAGAGCTTGAATTAGTACAACCAAATCCAAGGCTATTATTAGTGTTTCTTGACGCCATTGAGGCCGGAAAAGAAGTGGTTATAACCTCTGATATGTATTTGCCCAGAAGTTTTTTTGAGCAGGCGCTCAAAAGGCATGCATTACCCGATGTTAAAGTTTTTATCTCATCTTGTGATAACGCGACCAAGCGTGATTGTGGCGATCTGTTTGATTTAGTAATAACTCATTTTGGGGTAGAGGCCGCTAACGTACTGCACATCGGTGATAATCAGGTTTCCGATATAGAGAAGGCAAAGAGTAAAGGGGTTCAGACTTTTTTGTATACCCCTCCGGATAAGTCGAATTTGAATGGTCATAAATCCCTTTCTGCTTCTATTGCGCTTGGGCTGAGGACTGTTTCACAGCAGAGCTACTCTGCATCTTCAGAAGATCTTGGCTTTGTTTATGGGGGCCCTGCGGCCTTGGGGTTTTTATATTGGATCAGAAACAAAGCGGCAGAGGATAAACTTGATAGAGTTTTATTTTTATCTCGTGATGGTTATGTGCTCAAACTATTAGCTGATGAATTACAGGTGCTTGGTTTGCCTGCGTATGATTACTTTCTGGGCTCCAGAACAGCTTTTCATTTGGCGTCGGTTACTGAGCAAAACTTCCAATCCTATATTCCTTTTTTCCTGTCTGGTGCAGAAGGTTTGTCACCTCATGAAATACTTGATCGTATCGGTGTTGGTGCACCATCAGTAGCTGTAATGGAACAGATAGGGTTGTCGGATAACCAGCGTTATGCTGAGGTTAATCGTAGGCGGTTTGAGCAATTCCTGTACGCTTATCGCTGGGAGATACTTAAAGTTTGTCGGCGAAATAGACGTGCATTATTCAACTACTTAATTACCTTGGGAGTAAAAGAGGGTGAAAGAGTGGGTTTTGTAGATGTTGGCTGGAGTGGGTCAACACAAGACGCCTTTGAGTGTGCCATAGAGCCTATGTTTTCATTGGATGTTCGCGGTTATTATTTCTGTTTGGCAGAGACTCCGGAAAGGTACGCGCGTTCATCAGTAAGAAATATGTCGGCTCTATTTGATGCAAGTTTTAAAGATGTTGATATTGAGGGTGTTTATCAAAATAGGGTGGTGATTGAGACTTTTTTCACTGCTCCACACGATACGATTATTGGCTTGGAATACAAAAATTCCGAAGTATTCGCTGTAGAAGATCGCGGTCGTGGTGGAAATAAAGACTCGTTAGCGGAGGTTGAGACATTGGTTGGCGGGATTTTATTGTTTGCTCAAGCATATGATCAGTTCAAAAATCAAATTGATTTAACTTTGACCCCAAGTCAATTGGCGCGGCCGTTAGTTGATTTCTGTATCTCTGAAGAGTGGAAGAGGTATCAGTATTTCGAGAAGATGGTTAATTTTGATACGTGGGCGAGTACTGAGAACAAAGACATATTTTTGCACGATTATAGTTAAATACGCAAAGAGGCAGATTGAATATTATGAGGTTACAGGGCGCATTGAGGCGTATGCACGATCAGTTGGTACAAGGTTGGGTCGCTGTTGATGAGGGCGGAGAGGGCATTGAGGTTGTACTCAAGGGTGATGGCGAATATATTGCGGAGACTGTTGCGAATGTGTATCGCAAAGATGTATTCGATTTGGGATTGCACGCTTCGGGTTATTGCGGCTTTAAATTTTGGGATCTAGGGGATGCCCTTCGGTCTTTTACGAACTTGTCTGTGCATTTAAAAGTTGATGATAGCTTGATTGCTCAGGTTGAACAGGAAAAAATAGAGTCTATTTTTGATGAGTCTCTACCGTTAATTTTTTTACATATTCCAAAGACAGCAGGAACTTCTTTTCGGTTGGCTGCAAATGATATTTTTAATCAGGATGCTGTTTGGTTGGATTATGGGCCTGAGTCGGAGTCTACAACGCCAGAAGTTATGGCTACGGTTCATGGTGGAAGTAAAGAATCCTTATTAAAACAGTTGAAAGAAAACAAGGTCAAATTTTACAGTGGCCACTTTACGGTGGAGGATTATCTTTCACTGTTTGGTCGTCAAGCTCGGTGGTGTACGTTTTTCAGGGATCCAGTGCAAAGGGTTTTGTCGGATTATAAGCATGTAGTTAGAAATTACGGAGTAAAAAAGTCTCTTGAAGAATTTTGTCAATTGGAATGGCAGAAAAATGAACAGTATAAATGCGCTAGAGGGTTATCTCTCAAAGACTTTTATTTTATCGGTTTGACTGAAGAATACGATAGATCGATAAAGGTGTTTAATGCTTTGACAGGACTTTCGGTTCCTTATCTGGAGATGAATAAAGGTAAGCCTTCCATTGCCGAGGCTCATCAAGATACCAATGAAATTATGGCGCTGATTCGTCGTTGTAATCAACAGGATATTGAGTTTTACGAGCAAGCCAGAGAAGAGTTTGAATGTCGAGCTCAAAAATTGGGCGTTTAAGATTAAATATCCAGTCTCGGTTACAGATAATTTGAACAGTAATGTTGATGCTCTAATAAATGTGAATGAGTCATTTATAAGCATGCCGAATTGCTGGGGAGCAGCGAAAATTACAGGCAGAAAGTTGGCGTATTAGGGATCATTGAGTTGGCAAGATTTTTTCTTTGGCTGCTTTTATTAAGTTTAGTATAGATTACCGAAGTTGCGAATTTATCGCTTCTATCAAGGGTCTATCACAGTGGTATATTTTCTTTGTCTTATATTGATTTGATTATTTATAAAACCTATGCCGAGTTGCGGCGGGATATCGCTCAAGTATATTTAGGGATGTTGTGGTGGATTATTGAGCCATTGATGTACATGGGGGCCTTTTATTTTATTTTCTCGGCGGGTGTTCGTTCGGGCGGTGAAAATTATGCAAGCTTTTTGTTGTGTGGTTTGACTTCGTGGAAATGGTTCTCATCGACGCTTAATCAAGCTGCTAATAGTGTAGTGGCTCACCGTGGGCTGATCCAGCAGGTATATATTCCGAAGGTAGTGTTGCCGCTTATTCCGGTGTTGGTGAATTGGGTTAAGTTCTTTTTTATATTAGTACTGTTATTGATATTTTTGTGGTTTATGGGTTTTTCTCCGACTTGGTATTGGCTCAATTTGATTCCGGTGATATTGGTAGAGCTTCTTTTGGTGGTTGGATGTTCATTGGTTTTGGCTGCTCTGGTGCCATTTTTAATGGATTTACGGGTGCTTGTGACCAACGGTCTAGTTTTATTAATGTTCCTGTCCGGCATTTTTTTCTTGGTTGATGATTTTCCTCCGGAATTACAAATTTACCTTTATTTAAATCCTATGGTGTCAATAATCGAATCGTTTCGTACGGTGTTGTTGGACAGCAAACTGCCAAACTGGGGGCATTTGGCAGGAGTTACTGTTTTTTCTCTATTCCTGATAGCTCTAGGCTGGGGTTTATTTAAACGGTTTGATCGGCATTATGCCAAGGTGCTGTCATGAGTAATGAATCTGAAATCCTTATTTCATTAGAAAATGTTGGGGTTGCCTTTCCAAGCAGTAAGCGCTTTTCTCGAGAAAAATTTTGGGCATTGAAAGACGTTTCTCTGTGCATTAGGAGTGGTCAGACGTTGGGGGTTCTGGGGCGTAACGGAGCAGGCAAAAGTACATTGCTCAAACTGCTCTGCGGGATTTTGGCCCCCGATAAAGGACGCCTTCAGCGTAAGGCCAATACGCACGTTTCCCTGCTGGCTTTACAGTTAGGCTTTATGCCGCAACTAACGGGACGGGAAAACGCTATTATGAGCAGTATTTTACTGGGAATGTCTCGTAGAGAGGCTTACAAACGGCTGGAGAGTATCTTTGCCTTTGCTGAAATCGAAAGCTCGATGGATAAGCCTGTGTCGACTTATTCTGCCGGTATGCGTGCACGCTTAGGATTTGGCGTTGCGATGGAAACTGATCCGGATGTGCTGCTGGTAGATGAGGTGCTTGGTGTCGGTGATGCGCATTTCCGTAAGAAGTCTTCAGATATGCTGAAAAAAAGAATGGGAATGGGGCGTTCAGTTGTTATTGTATCCCATGAGTTGAATACCTTAAGTCAATTGTGTGATCACTTGGTGGTGATTGAGCAGGGATGTAGCACACTAGAAGGGAGTGTTTCCCAAGTGTTAGATGTCTATAAAAAGAGCGCAGAAACCAAGTAGGATTCCTTAGGGAAGTTGATCCTGCGAGATTTATCGGTATGGATGAAATACACTTGAAATATATCCAGCAGAATTGAATAGATGACTATAGCTAGTGATGTTTGTGCAGTTGTTCCTGTTTATTACCCTGATCTCAATAACCTGGACGAAATGGTAACTGCCTTATTAAAGCAATTAACTAAAGTCGTGCTGGTCAATAACAGTAGTGAAACCTTATCAACGCTGTTAAATAATGAAAGTGTAATTATTCTCAATCAGTCTAGTAATATTGGTGTGGCCTCGGCGTTTAATTTAGGCTTTCAATATGCTATTGATCATGGGATTAGCTATGTCTTGTTGATGGATCAAGATAGTGTTGTGAGTGCCAATATGGTAAGTGGCTTGTTGGGCCATTATGTTGGTGACTATAAGCAGCCACAGGCTTTAGCGGCAGTAGGTCCTTTTCATAAAGATATTCGAACTGGTGATGCTGCTAAGTTTATTCGATGTAATAAATTCTATATTAGTAAAATTTTACCCAATGGATTTGAGTCTATTGAGTGTGATTTTATTATCTCCTCGGGGTCATTGGTGCCCGTTAGTGTTTTTAATGATGTTGGGCCAATGTTGGATGATTTGTTTATTGACTGTGTAGATATTGAGTGGTGTTTTCGTGCTCGGTCAAAGGGTTATATGATTTTAGGGTCTAAATTTTCCAGTATGGGACATAGAATTGGTGATGATCAGCTGAACTTTTTGGGTAAAAAAATAACCATGCACCAACCAATAAGGCATTATTATTTTTATCGAAATTTATTTTTTCTATTAAGGAAGAGTTATATTCCTATGATTTGGCGAGTTCAGACAGTGTTTAAGTCGCTTCTACAAATGGTGATATTTTCTACTTTGACATCGCAGCGGATTGAACATTTTAAGATGATTGTTAAAGGGGCTTATCATGGACTTACGGCGAATCTTGGTGCGCTTCGGTGAAAAAGATATTATTTATAATTAATGTTGATTGGTATTTTAATTTACATTGGTTAGAGCGGGTAAAAGCCGCCCAAGTTGCTGGCTACGAAGTTAATGTGGCGACTCATTTCAAAGATGCTTCCAACATGGCGATGCTGGAAAGTTATGGGTTTGTTTGTCATGAGGTTAAATTTAACCGGAGTTCTATGAACCCGGTCAAAGAGCTAATGACTTTGTGGTCTGTTTATAGTGTGGTTAGGCGGGTGAATGCAGACATTGTGCATTCCATCACGGTGAAGCCTAATCTTTATGCGGGCTTTGCTTGTACATTGTTAAAAATAAATCAGGTTATGAGTGTTGTCGGCCTTGGTGGTGTCTTTACTAAAGGTGGTGTAAAAACAAAATTACTACAGTTATTAACCATTACCCTCTATCGGTTGTCTGCAAGTAAAAATAGCACTCGAATAATTTTTGAAAATCCGGATGATCGGGCCTTGTTTTTAGCTAAAAAAGTGGCTGAAGATCAGCAGCTTATTTTGATTCTTGGTGCGGGAGTTGATACGGATCAATTTGCTTTTTCTATTGGGACAGATATTCACCCCGTCAGAGTGTTATTTGCGGCGCGTTTACTATGGGGTAAGGGGCTGGAATATCTGGTCGATGCTATATCTGAGATTAATACGACTGAAACAAAAGTGATTCTTGATGTGGCTGGTATTGTTGATGAAGATAACGTTGACGCTATACCAGAGCAAAAAATCATTGAATGGAGTGAACAAGCCAAAATTAATTGGCTCGGTAATGTCGCTGATATGACCAGCTTGATTACACATTCTTCTATCGTTGCCTTGCCTACGAGTTATGGTGAAGGGGTTCCTCGTATTCTTATTGAAGCTGCTGCTATTGGGCGTCCTATTATTACGACCGATGTAGTGGGCTGTCGTGAAATCGTTGAAGATGCTTACAATGGTTATTTGGTGCCGGTGGGGTCAGTTGTAGAATTGAAGCGGGCCTTGGTTAAGTTGATTGATAGCTATGAAAAACGCCTTGAGTTTGGTCGGCGTGGTCGCGAGATCGCAGTAGAGAAGTTTGATCAACGCTTAGTCATCAAAAAAACTTTGTCTGTGTATGCAGAGTTATAATGAGGCTACAAAAATAGCACCGAGATGAATTGAAATCGCTTTGGTGACGCAGGTCATTTTTCAGGGAGATTAATATTTAGTAATCCCCCTCCCCCTTTTTATTACAATTTATATGCCAAGGTTAAGCGGCCGAACTGCGTTAAGTCGCGTAATTCGCTATCAATGACATCTAAATCGCTAATGGCAAAGGTTAAAGAATAGCGTTGTCGTGTATATGAAAACCCGACTGTAACACCTAGACGAAGGTGTTCATAATCAATAGAGCGGCTATCTCTAAAGGTGTTTCCGTCGGCAAAGATCTGATTAAATATATATTCCAGATTCATTCCCAGGTAAAAGTTCCAGCCCACACCTATGACGCTAGGATTGGTGATTCTGGCACTATCCATCAAAGCCGTGCCGTAAGAGCTCTGTAGTTGTGTTCCGTAGCGTAGCATCCCGCCAGTATTTAAACCGCTGGAAATTGTGCCTAAGCTGATTTCGTTTGTGCCCACAAAATCCCACTGTGAGTTATCAGCTACCCACAAGCGTTGCGCTCTGCCTCGACTAAATTGAAAAACCAGTTCATTTTTTATCTGCGTATCCCAGCCTTCTGGTTGATCGGAAGAAACCAGTTTGTGAATTGTTTTTTGCGATATCTCTGCCATCGAAAGCGGGCCGACAAAGCCGACAGAAGTGCTGATTTTATCTACGTATTTATCGCCAATTAACAAATAGCTGTTATTGAAAAATAGTAAGCCTGAATAGGGTACTTCATCTTCTGGAGGGTTCTTGATTGTTATATCCTGCGGGGTAATCATGGTTTGCCCCAAGGTAAATATATTGATGGCATCATGATGCTGCAGGCCTGAAACAGTCCACATCAAAGGCTTTAACAACCAGGAGGGCTGGGGCTTTTCTTCATGGTTACCCGTATCGTAGAGCGACAGAAATAGGCCGTTGGTATAGCCGCCATCGCTATTGAGTAGTAAGTCATTGTCCAGGGTTACGGAAACCCAATCTGTATCAGCTTTGACAGGTAGGACACAAAAAAAACAGAGTAAACCTAAACTCCAAAAAAGTTTCATTTTATCGAACCAATAGAGTGAGCATATATAGCAGTTAACCACTGCTAGAGAGGCCTGTACTATAAAACCAGGCATTATCATCTCCCATGATTTTAAAGCGCTAAAATCATGGGAGGGTAAAGCTCTAACGCTGTTTAATTAACCCGCGCTGCGCCAGAAGCCCCTCGATTTCGGGGAGGCTGGCAGGGTCGTCGATGGTAGAGGGCACGGTATAGGCTTCACCATCGGCGATAGTTCGCAGCAGCTTGCGCAGGATTTTTCCGGAGCGGGTTTTGGGTAGGCGTGGCACAATCAGCGCGCGTTGAAAGCAGGCGATGGGGCCAATTTCGTGGCGCACGGCTGCTACTAATTCGGTTTGCAATTGTTGCTCAGTGATGTCGGCTCCGTCTTTGAGTATCACCAGGCCAATGGGCAGTTGCCCTTTCATATCGTCATGAATGCCAATCACTGCGCATTCGGCGACGGCGGTGTGGGCGGCGATAATTTCTTCCATCTCACCGGTAGAAAGGCGGTGACCGGCAACGTTAATTACATCGTCGGAGCGGCCCATGATAAAGACGTAGCCGTCATCATCTTTGTAGCCACTATCGCCTGAGATGTAGTAGCCGGGGTATTGCTGCAAGTAGCCCGCTACAAAGCGGTCAAAATTGCCCCAAATAGTTGGTAGACAACCAGGCGGCAGTGGCAGCTTGATGGCGATAGTGCCCTGTTGCCCCGGTGCAACTTCGAGTCCTTCATCATCAAGGATATGTATGTTGTAGCCTGGTGCGGGCACAGTGGAGGAGCCTGCTTTGGTGGGCATGGCTTCGATTCCCATCATATTGCCGCAGATAGTCCATCCAGTCTCCGTTTGCCACCAGTGATCGATGACCGGCTTGCCGGTTTTTTCTACCACCCAGTCATAGGTAGGTGGGTCCAATCGCTCACCTGCCATAAAAATAGTCGTGAGAGAGGATAGGTCGTAGTTGGCTAGTAGCCTGGCTTCCGGGTCCTCCTTTTTAATGGCGCGAAACGCTGTCGGTGCTGCAAACAAGGTTTTGACCCGGTGCTCCTCGACCACTCGCCAAAAGGCTCCGCTATCCGGGGTGCGCACCGGCTTACCTTCGTAGAGGATGGTCGTACAGCCAGCGAGTAACGGTGCGTAGACGATATAAGAATGGCCCACTACCCAGCCTACGTCGGAGGCAGCCCAGAACACATCACCAGGCCCCGTGTTATACACGGCTTTCATCGAATACTTGAGTGCCACCGCATGGCCGCCGTTATCGCGTATTACGCCCTTGGGTTTGCCGGTGGTGCCGGAGGTATAAAGGATATAAAGCGGATCAGTGCCCATTACTGGCACGCAGGTAGCCGGTTTTGCTGTTGCCATTGCCTGTTGCCAATCGATATCTCTGTCGGCTACTAGCGTCGTCGGAGCTTGGGGGCGTTGTAAAATGATGCAGCTATGCGGTTTGTGTGTGGCGCTATCGATGGCTGTATCTAGCATCGGTTTGTAATCAATGATCTTGTTCACTTCAATACCACAGGAGGCAGAGATCACCACTTTAGGTTGAGCATCGTCGATTCGCACGGCTAGTTCGTGGGGGGCAAAGCCGCCAAATACCACTGAGTGCACTGCGCCGAGTCGGGCTACCGCTAGCATGGCGATCGCTGCTTCCGGCACCATGGGCATATAAATGACCACCCGGTCGCCCTTGCTTATACCTTGTTCTTGCAGTACTCCAGCAAACAGCGCTACTTGGTCGCGTAATTCGCGGTAGCTGAAACGTTGCTGGCTGTTAGTCACGGGTGAGTCGTAAATTAAGGCGGTTTGCTCGCCTCGGCCGTTTTCCACGTGAAAGTCCAGTGCCATATATGCCGTGTTCATTTCGCCATCTGCAAACCAGCGTGAAATACCGTTGTCGTCGGTGGAGAGGATCGTAGTTGGCTGGCGATACCAAGGCAGGTCGGCAGCTCGATCAGCCCAAAAGATTTCCGGCTGATCGATAGATTGACGATATTCAGTTTGGTACGGCATGATGACAGGCACCTTCTCTTGTAGTGGAAAAGCATATTGATTATAAATCATCGCCCTGCGCCTACAATAATAGAGTAATTAGCGAGGCTACTGATAAAAAACAGGCTCTAGCGAGTGCGATGAGACGAAATTTTTACAGCAAAGGTATTAAATATTATAAAGAGAGTCAAAGCCATTAAAGCCGCTAATTTCTTTTATCCTCGTTAGGTAAATATACATATTGAATAGCTGTTTTTGTTGTTCTGTGTGAGCGTATTTAGCGCTGCCATAATCAGTCTAAGGTGGATTCTACAGGTGTGGGGCCGCGTAACAGCGTTTTAACCCCAAAATTTAATCGCCAATATGGTAGGATAGGGCACGTCTTTCAGGGGAGTTGCAAGGCAATCTCGTTGATAGAATAGTTATTTGTTGGAATTCCCCGTTATATTGTTTTGGGCTCGGTGCATGTTTTGGTGGTGCGATCGGCAAAAGATTGGTCGTGTACGTGTAGTAGCTGCCGTGTACCAGATAATTAAAGCGTATTGAGTATTTGTTAACGAGGGAAAGGATCGGCCAATTTGGCACAGGGCAAGATTTGACGTTTTTCGGGTATTTTTGCCTCTTTTTAAACTTTGTAAGGAACATATTTTAATGCAGGAAAAAATTACCACTCTACTTAATTACATGGATGAAGTTAAAACGCGTTGTACCTACAATGCCGCGGCTGAGGCTTTAGGTAAAACGCCAAGCGAATTTAAAAAATTGCTGGGTGAGCGCAGGCCTGAAACCTCTTGGTTTGTTAGCACCGTATCCGGAGAGCCAACAGGTTATACTGACGATGAAAAACATTCGGAGCTGTATCGCACTAAGCGTATTATAAAATCCGCAGAGGTTTTAACGCGCAATCTAGATTTGAAATAAATGAGTTAGGCCGCTCGTATTAGCGCTTACCGATTTTTCTTATTCAGTACCAATAAGCAGCATTTAATAACAATATTTTCATTGTACTCTGGCCACGGAAGGTTTCGGTATTACAGAACTGTCCCCCCTTGTTACCTCGCCCTGTTTTCTTGCTACATTCGGTAGTTATTTTTTACCTTCGCCATACCTTCCCTTATAGATAATAGCTACAATGCTATTTATACCTGAATGGCGGATATGCGCGCAGCCTCCGGTTTAACTAGCTTTAGACGAGCCCCGAACCGGATAATATTTTTATCTTCCTTTTTTTGGATAGAGTCGTTCATGCAAAAAATAAAAACTTTCTTGTTGCCGATATTTGCTCTGATTGTTCTTTCGATCAGCTTTTGGTATAGCCCCGGTTGGCTGCAACTTTGTGCTGGTTTGGCTTTGTTTTTATTTGGAATGCAATGTCTGGAGGAGGGGATGAGGCTGTTGGCTGGCAGCCGATTGGAGCGAGTATTGGCACGCAGTACAGCAACTCGTTTTAAAAGCTTTTTGGTGGGGGTGGGCGGTACGATGGTGCTGCAGTCCACCACGTTGATGTCGTTATTGGCCATCGCTTTTATTAGTACTGGGCTTATTCAGTTGAGTGGCGGTATCGCTATTTTGTTGGGCCTTAATCTTGGCGCTAGTGGCGGTATTTGGCTGCTGGCTGCGGCCGGACAAAATTTTAGTTTAAGTCCGCTAGCCTTGCCGTTATTAGTGTTCGGGGTGCTGGCGGGATTTAATGAGCCTAAAAATAAAGCCATCGGGCGTATTGTGCTGGGGATTGCCTTTATATTTTTAGGTATCGATCAGATCAAGGGCGGTTTTAATGAGTTTGGTAGTAGCCTGGATTTAACCGGGCAATTCGATGCAACTCTGTTAGGTCAGTTAGCTTTTGTGGCTCTCGGCATAGCATTGACTGCGGTGCTGCAATCTAGTCATGCAACTTTAATGCTGGTTTTAGCTGCGTTGGCTGGTGGTCAGATTGAGTTATGGCAAGGCATGGCAATTGCCATCGGTGGCAATATCGGCAGCAGCGTTACCACCGCGCTTGTCGGCTGGCTGGGTGGCAATCGCAGCGGTCGGAGGCTGGTGTTAGTACACGTTTTATTTAATCTAGTGACGGGTGTTGTCACCCTTTCTCTACTGATGCCATTAATGTGGCTTTCACAGCGCTCTATGGAGCTGTTTGGTGCAGGTGATAATACGTTATTGCAGCTGGCGATGTTTCAGATGCTGTTTAACTTGATCGGGGTTTGCATTTTCTGGCCGTTGCAAGCAAAAGTAGAGCACTGGTTATATTATTTCTTGCCCGATGCCGTCGAGCCGGAAGTGCTAATTACTGAGGTTGAAAAGCAGCCGGAGTCTGCGGAAAGCCCACAGCCCGTAACAACTAATCAGGCGCGTTACATCAACGATGCTGCTTTAACGTCAGCAGACACAGCGGCCAGTGCGGTAGTGAAGGAATTACAGTACCTGGGCCGGTTAAGTCTGGAGGTCATATGTCATGCGTTATATCAACCGATTGAACAATTGAATGCCGAAACTGTTGATGAAACACAGCTGAACACATTACCGGATGATAGCAAAAGCTTAGACGCTAAGGATTTATATCAGCATCATATTAAAGGTGTTTATTCCGATTTGTTAGGCTTTATGAGTCGATTAAATGTTGAGCTTGATGAGGAGCAACAGAAATTTTGGATGACTTGTCAGGTAGTGGCATTGCAATTGGTTGATGCGGTAAAGAATGCCAAGCACTTGCAAAAAAACTTATATCGATATTTGCGTTATGATTCGTTGTATACCCGAGGTCTTTACCTGGATTTACGTCGTCATGTTATTTGGGTATTACGTAAATCCTATGAGTTTAGCCGTTCTGAGTTAACCGACGAGCAATTACGACAAGGATTGGTCGAGCTGAATGAGCAAACAGAACGATTCTCTAATGAGTTTCGCTATCGCATTTTTAGTGCTGTACGCAATCAGGATCTGAGTAATCTGCAGGCCAGTTCGTTAATGAATGACTTACAATACTGTAACCGCATTGCACAAAGCTTCAGCCATATTTTGCAGATAACGACTAGCGATGATAATGAGTTGTTGCGAGAAATACGTTATCTAGGTGATGAAAGTACACCACTGCTAAGCTTGTACTCATGAATCTCATTGGTAATCCATTTGTATCCCGGCCTGGATAATAAATTTTACTGATAATGTTGTTTCAGCGAGATAATTGCTTGTTTAGTGGGCGCAGTTAGTGTGGTATCAAGTATTAGTGATGAAGATTTAAACTGCTGTTATGGCCAATATGTGAACTAAGCGGGGATATGATTTATACTCCGTATAAACTAAGATACCCCCGTTGTAGTTACATCAATAGATTTTAGCTAGGAATTTGAAGATGCCCAAGGCAAGTGAGATTAAAAAGAACTCTGCGATCGATCTTAATGGTAAGGCCTACATCGTTAGAGATATAGAGCGTTCTGTTCCGCAGGGGCGTGCTGGCGGCAGTATTTACCGTATGCGTATGTATGATGTTGTCACTGGCAACAAGATTGACCAGTCCTTTAAAGACTCTGACATGCTGAATATGGCGGATCTGATTCGTAGGCCGGCTATGTTTTCTTATATTGACGGCGATGAGTATGTGTTCATGGATTCTGAGAATTACACGCCGTATAACTTGAATAAAGAAGCTATTGCGGATGAAATCCTTTTTATCGATGAATCGATTGAGGGTATATTGGTGATTCTCATTAATGATATGCCGGTCGCGCTTGATATGCCTAATAGTGTAGAGCTTGAAGTGACTGAAACGGACCCGGTTATAAAGGGTGCATCTGCGACCTCAAGAACTAAACCGGCAGTATTGTCGACCGGAGTGACGGTGCAGGTGCCTGAATATATATCCAGTGGCGAGAAAATTAAGATTAATGTGGAAGAGCGTAGATTTATGAGTCGTGCTGACTCTAAGTAGCCTGTCAGTTTGACTGGGAGGTGTGCCCAGTAACGCGACTCTTTATTGATTTATTCGTGGATAAATCTGTGTGAATGAAAAGACCCGTGCGGTGTCGCGAAATACTTGGCGCTAAAAACAAGGGGCCTAGAGGCCCCTTAAAAACATTTAGAAGCGATACTCGAGGCCTAAAGAAGCATGCTCAAAGTCTGTTTCGAAATCCGTATCGTCAACATCCTCGCTGACCTTATCGGCGTTTAGGTCAATGTCATAAACTATATATTCTGCGTTTAAAACAAGGTTTTCAGTGAGGTTAAAGCTTGCGCCGCCGCCATAAAATAACGCGTCGTCGTCATCTGAGCCTTTAAAGCCAGCGACCTTATAATCTGTTTCTGACCAAAGTTGTCCAAGTTTGACGTAAAGACCAAAGCGCTCAGCGAGGGGGAGGCTGCCTTTGACTGCAAAAGTGTAACCGTCAGTTGAGGCCTTGGCTAATTTTTCACCGTAGCTGCCGAAATCGATAACACTACCTTCTACAGCAATATAGTTATTAAATCGATAGCCGATCAATCCTTGTATTGCATCTTTGTCGTCGTCAAAATCATCTTCCGAGTCTACCTTTAAGTAACCGTAATTCGCTCCTAAATAAACCCCGCTTTCATTGGTGGGTTCGCTAGCCGCCATGACGGATGATGATGCAACGGTTGCGCCTGCAATAAGCATTAATATTTTCTTCATAGTAAACTCCTGAGATTAATGACATCCAATTTGGTGGTACATAAAACTTTTTTTGCCGAACGGTTCCGTTCGGCAGTTAAAAATTTGTAAATATTGTTGCTTCTGTAATGTAATTAAAGTGATGAATGTAACGGTTAATGCGTTACGATTTTACTTTTAGTTCATTGTCAACGGAGGAAACATTATCGATACCTTTTGCTATCGCTTCAGCTAGATCTTTTTGAGTCTCAGTATCGACGTTGCCTTTTAAAGTAACATGAGAGTTTTTCGTATCAACATTAATTGAAAGCCCACTTACATTAGATGATGCTAGTAGTTTGGTTTTTACACTGGCAGTTATGGTTGCATCTTTCATGCGCTGGCTGAAATCGCTGGATTCAGATTTCTTTTCAGCTTTTCGTGAGTTTTTATCTACGCGAAGATTATTTTCGACATCATCAATACCTTCAATGCCTAAGGCAATATTCTCAGCTAACTCTTTTTCAATATCAGTAGAAACGCTGCCATCTAGCGTTGCAGTGTCATTATCAACACGGATATCAATGTCGAAAGGGTTTAAGTGCTCATTTATTATTAATGAGGTTTCTAGTTTGCTTTCTACCCATCCGTCCCGAAATGCTGAGTTGGTATCCTTCCATGTTTGCTTGCTGTCTTGTTTGAATTCCTGCCAATACTGTTCAGCACTTCTTTTGTCTTGCTGATTGCTGTCGTGTTTGGTCATGTGGTTTTCACCTGGGGCGGCAAACACCAGTGAGGATGATATAGCTGCGGCAGCGATTGAAATGGCAAGTGATTTTTTGGCTAAGGTTTTTTTTGAAGAGTTGATAGTTGACATGGTTTAGCTCCTTTTGGTTTACCATGGTTAATGTACATAAATAGTAGAGCTAACTTTGTGCCAACATTTTATTGTTTTATGTAAATGGCAAAAAAATATTTGAGCGCTGTTATTTTTAATCTATATATCAATGACTTGCGCCGCATGTGGTGATAGTAAAAATTTTATCTAAAGACATTCTTACTGGGTTGTTGGTTATGATCTGCAGCGATAAATAAATATTATTTTGTAAATTGTTCTATTTTTTTGTAGGAATTACTTGGGTTTTAGGTTGCTAATTAATCGACCGTATTGGTGGTTGTTAAAATAATTTTTGAGAAACTAAGATCGTTTTTTTGTGTGTTTGAAATCTGCTAACTAAATGACGCGGTATCAACATTTATTTATATTCTTATTTTTGTAAGAACTATTAAAGCGATTGTAATATTTACAACCTGCTGATGCTTATTTTCTGTTTGTGTCGGGCGATAAATTTAACTCTTTGATTTTGTTTGAATTTTTAATTTATAAAAACTGGCATGCTAAGTGCGTAAAGAATAGTGAAATCAAATACAGGAGTTATATCATGTTACATTATTCTATTGCTTTTTTTGTTGTGGCGCTTATAGCAGCGGTTTTTGGCTTTGGTGGTATTGCCGGGGCTGCTGCAGGTATAGCTAAAATTCTATTTATTATTTTTCTTGTTTTATTTGTTGTTTCCTTATTTTTCGGAAGGAAAAAGTTCTAGTTATACCGTTTTATTGAGATTTCGATTAAACCAAGATTCTTCTTTATAGATAACGAATTTGAAAGGGGATTTGATTATGCCAACTAAAAATGCAGTAAAGGCTACGGCTGATGAGCACTTAGATTATGCGGATGCCAAGCTTTCTCTTAATGAGACTTACAAACATTTAAAAGAGGCTCGATCGAGTGCTAAGCAGGCAGCCTACGCAGCAGGATCTTGTGCTTCAGATAAAGCCAGGGACCAGCTTAAGGTAGGTAAAGAAAAGGTGAGTGATCTCAGTCATGAGGCCGGTGTGGTTTTGAAAAATAAGCCACTTGCAGTAGTCGGCACCGCCTTTTTAGCAGGTTTTTTGGTGTCGCATTTACTGAAGAAAAGTTAGCTGTATGGGTTGTTTGGGTTAGTACCGGTGCTTGATGCAGCGTATGTTGAAGGCATTTATAGGGATGATATTGGTGATAAAGCTTGGTGGATTGAAATATATATTGCCGGTCTGGGGATATGGAAATCCTGGCCCAATAGTCTTTTCAAAGTACAGTGGATGAAGCTCTGTCGGCATAGCTTATATGCAAATAGAGCTTCAGAATAAAATACTCATCTTAAAACGAGCTGTAGTAATAGGTTGTTGGTGCAGATGTTATCGTTGCACAAGCAGCTCCCTTCTTTGTTATTTTCTTGATATACAAGCATTTGTAGCTGCGTTAATAGCGAGGCTTAAGTTTCTCAAGATTCAATTTTTTGTGTCTTGAATATAGTGATTGCTGTAGTCTTAGCAGGTAAAGATGTTCTATAACATGGCAGTGGTCTTGCACAAGGTTTTTACTCAGGAGGTGTCTATTGGCAAATGTATTATTGGTCGATGATGATGCGGGGTTTCTTGCCGCGACATCAGATTTATTGGGATTGTTGGGGCACTCAGTGAGTACTGCGGCATCTGTTGAAGCTGCTCGTCAAGCAGTAGAAGATAAAGAGTTTGACCGTGTGTTTCTAGATCTTATGTTGCCTGATGGTAGTGGTCTACAGGTATTAGATTCTTTGGCGTCTGATCATAAAAAACAAACAAAAGTTACTATTATTACTGGCCATCCATCGGTTAAAAATCTCGTCAAGTCACTCTATGGACCTAGAGTTAATTATCTTATAAAGCCGATATCGCTGGATCAGTTGCGGGTTTTACTTGACGATAAAAGTGGCGTGGCTGAAGTGGCACAGGATGTGAGTGGTGTGCATAAGCATTTGGGGTTTCTTATCGGTGAATCCCAGGTAATGAAAAATCTTTATAGTATGATTACCCGCGTATCCAAAACCAGTGCTAATGTTATGTTGCTTGGAGAGAGCGGGGTTGGTAAGGAGGTTGTTGCCAATGCTATCCATCATGCGAGTCTTGCCAATGGTGAGTTTGTGGCAACAAATTGCGGTGCATTCTCTCGCGAGTTAATTACCAGTGAGCTTTTTGGTCACGAGAAAGGTGCTTTTACAGGGGCTGTTGCCCGCAAAAGCGGTGTATTTGAACAGGCGGAAAACGGTACTTTGTTTCTTGATGAGATAACTGAAATGCCGATTGATCTTCAACCTAATCTTTTACGAGTATTGGAAACTAATAAATTTACTAGCTTGGGTGCAACTAAGTCTGTAGATATTAATTGCAGGGTAATCTCTGCAACTAATCGCAGCGAGCTTCAGCTGATGAGTGAAGGTTGTTTGCGTGAAGATCTATATTTTAGGTTGGCGGTTTTTCCGATTACAGTCCCTTCGTTAAGGGAGCGGCGAGAAGACATACCGTTAATGGCTAAGCATTTTCTTGGTGAGCTTAATGATGAGCATGGCACCACCTTTAATATAGTAGATGAAGAGATTGAAAAGCTGAAAGGCTACGACTGGCCAGGTAATGTTAGAGAATTGCGTCATACCATTCATAGAGCTTTTATAATGACTGATACTGAAAGTCCGAGCTTGATTTTTACCAAGCTTGGTTCGCCGTTTAAAAATAATGTCCAGCAAAAAGGCGTCTTGCGTGCGGGCAGGACTATTGAAGATGTAGAGCGCGAGTTGATTGAGGTAACTCTTGACCAATATGATGGTGATAAAAAAATGGCGGCCAGTATTTTGGGTATAAGTCTTAAGACGCTCTATAACCGGATCAACGATTACGAAGAAAAGTAACATTAGGAGGGATTGTGGAAGAGTTAAATAAAATTATTCATGATTTAAGAAACCCGCTTAATAATATTTCTATTAATGCAGAGCTGGCAAAATTACTCGTTGAGCAAGGGGGAGAAAAACAGCGAATTATTGCTGCAATTGAGCAAATTATGCTGCAGTGTGTTAGCTGTTCGAGCGGGATAGATGATCTAAAAAGCTATATAAAAAATAAGAGCTGAGCGTGGCGCCAATTAGGTCGTAACCTGGTGGTTAATACTGTGAACAGAGAGGAATATGAATAAAACAAATCGTATGTGGGTTGGCGCGGGAGGGATCATGCTGATTTTTCTGGTGGTAAATACCTTGATTGGTTACAACTCGTTAAAAATGTTGGAAGCTAACCGAAAAAGTATGGCTAATACTTTGGATATTATCTTGTTAATCAAAGATATCCATCTTCAGTTGGTTAAAGCAGAAACAGGTCAGCGAGGCTATATCATTACTGACGATGAGGACTATCTAGTTCCTTATTATCGTTCACTGGGTGAGTTGGGTCGGTTGTTGGTAAGGCTTTATGAACTGACTAGTGAAGTTCCTGAGCAAAACGAAAACTTATTGAAGCTATATGCAGCCGCTTCGGAAAAAATGGAGGAAGTGGGTAAAACTATAGAGCTTAAACGTAATGATATGCACAAAAAGGCTACGGATCTGGTTAATACTGATTTGGGCAAAAACTTAATGACCGAAATATATATGCTCGTCAGTAATATGGAGGAGCTGGAAAATAACTTGTTATTACAGCGTAATGCCGAGGCGTTAATTCAAACGTCAAAATCCAAACAGGTTCTTTTTGCAGCCAATATTTTTGGTGTTGTTTTGCTGGTAATTATTTATTTTTGGATGTCAAAACATTTAAGGCAGCGGCAAATATATGCTGATCTTATTCAGCAGGCAAATGATGAGTTAGAACAGAAAATCGATGAGAGAACAAGATCTTTGCAGCTCTACTCTGATGAGTTGCAGCGTAGTAATCGCGAGTTACAAAATTTTGCTTTTGTGGCATCGCACGATTTACAGGAGCCATTAAGAAAGATTCGTGCTTTTGGTGCAAGGCTAAAACAAACCAGTAGTGACGGTGTAGATAAACAGGGTATCGATTATATCGATAGAATGGTTTCTGCCTCTGAGCGTATGTCGCTACTCATCGATGATCTGTTGACGTTTTCACGTTTAGTTACCCAGAAAAAGCCCTTTGAACCGCTGGACCTGAATGCCGTGCTAGAGCAGGTAGTCGATGACTTACAAGTAGCTATCGAGGATGCTGATGCAGATATAACGGTGCAACATTTGCCCAGCATAGAAGGTGACCGTGTACAAATCCATCGTCTCTTTCAAAATTTAATTGCTAATTCCATTAAATTTAGAGCTGCAGATAGGCCATTAAAAATAGAAGTTTATGTAGAAGCGATTGGCGATCAGATAGTGAATGGATTAAGTATAGAAGCTTGTACCATTGTGGTTAAAGATAATGGTATAGGTTTTGAACCTCGCTTTGCTGATAAAATTTTTACTCTATTCCAGCGACTACACGGTAGGGATGAGTACGGCGGCACTGGTCTTGGCCTTGCTATTTGTCGCAGAATAGCGGAGCAGCATGGTGGTTCTATTGTCGCAATGAGCGAAGTAGGTAGAGGGGCTGAATTTAAAGTGATCTTGTCATTGAGATATACCCAGTTAATTTCACCTGATGGTGATACATGTGAAGGATAGACAATGATTGATGTAAGGCTTGATAAAAAAACACCTATTAAAATCTTAATGGCTGATGATGACCCAGACGATAAGTTGCTTACGAAGGAGGCTTTAGAAGAGAGCCGTGTAATCAATGATCTGTATTTTGTTGATAACGGTGAGGAGCTGCTAGCTTATTTGCGTGGCGAGGGACTATATGTTGATAGGGACAAGTATCCGTTTCCAAGTATTGTTTTGCTGGACTTAAATATGCCGAAAATGGATGGCCGCGAGGCCTTGGCGACGATTAAGGCAGATAAAGACTTGCGCGCAGTCCCTGTGGTTATACTGACGACGTCCAAGGCTGAAGAGGATATGTTGAGGAGCTATGATCTAGGAGCAGCTTCTTATATTACTAAGCCCGTCACCTTTGACGCGCTAGTAGAATTAATGAAAGCCTTAGGCCGCTACTGGGTTGAGTTTGTTGAGCTGCCTGGCCGATACCAGTGATACGTGGTGTATAGCTGATGAAAAATATTAAATTACTACTGGTTGAAGATGATGAGGACGACTACGTTTTAACCAGGGATTTGCTGCATGAAGCCGAAGATGTTCATTATATTTTGGACTGGGTGTCGACTGCAGCTAGTGCCCGTGATCTTTTAGCCGAGAATGAACATGATGTGTGCCTGATGGATTACCAGTTGGGGGCCACCGATGGCATTCAGTTATTAAAAGAGGCTAGCCAGTTTTTTTTTGATGGCCCGATAATCATGCTTACTGGGGCTAAGGATGAAGATTTAGATACCTTGGCGATGAACGCAGGTGCTGTTGATTATCTGGTGAAAGCGACGCTGACTAAAGAGTATTTACTTAGGTCTATTAATTATGCGCTGGCACGAAGAGATGTCGAGAGAGAGCGGTCGGAGCGACTGCGAGCGGAGTCAGAAAACAGAGCGAAAAGTGAATTTTTAGCGCGGCTGAGTCATGAGTTACGTACACCGCTAACCGCGATTCTTGGTTACTCTGATGTGTTATTGAGCAAGATAGAAAACCTCGAGGATAAATCACATCTGCATATTATTCATAACAATGGTAAGCATTTATTAGGCCTGCTTAATGGTGTGCTTGATTTATCAAAAATTGAAGCGGATAAGCTTGAATTAGATCGCTCGAAGGTAGATGTAGAGCGTTTTTTTTATGATGTATATATGTTGATGAAGATGTCTGCTGAGGATAAAGGCATACCCTTGTCCTTTTGTTTTCATGGGGAAATTTTTGAAAAAATTTATACCGATCCGCTACGTTTACGTCAGATTTTACTTAACTTAATTGGTAATGCGATAAAGTTTACCGAGCATGGGGAGGTGCGCGTAGAGGTGTCATCTCTGCAGCTTGAAGAGGGTGAGCAGCTGATCGTTATGGTGTCTGATACCGGTGAGGGAATAGATGCTGATAACTTAGAAGAGATATTCAAGCCCTTTTCGCAGATAAAAAATAATTATGTTGAATTAACGTCTGGTACTGGGCTTGGTCTTACTATCAGTCGAGAATTAGCTCACCGCATGGGGGGCGATATTGAGGTTAAAAGTATTCGTAATATCGGCAGTGAGTTTTTTTGTTCTATTGCTATAGAGCCGGTAGAAGCTGCGGTGCGACGTGTGATCTCTATAGACAATATTCAAGTAACGCCTGCTGACTATAAAGTTCGGCAATACACAGCACAGTTCTTGGTGGTAGACGATATGGTGGATATCCGTCGTTTGATTGGGCATCTGCTGGAAATGGCCGGGGGGCAAGTTAGCTACGCAAGCAATGGGCTTGAAGCGTGTGAAATAATTGCACGCTCTCAGCGTGATGGTGCTCACTTTGATGTGGTGCTTATGGATGTCCAAATGCCGGTGATGACAGGTCTCGACGCAGCAAAGCTGATGCGTGAATATGGTTATAAAAACCCTTTGGTTGCCTTAACCGCATCAAGCATGAAAGGTGATAGAGAGAAATGTTTGGCCTCAGGTTTTTCTGATTTCATTGGCAAGCCCATAGACTCTCAGCGGTTTTATCGGCTTTTAGACAAGCTCGTTCCCGCTGAGCGCTGCGATCATGTTGCTGCTGCTATTAGCCCGGCTGCTGGTCGAACATTATTACTTGTGGAAGATCACCCCGATACCTGTGAAGTTACCGCCTTATTAGTCAGCCAGTTAGGCTGGAAGGTTAACACCGCTTTAACAGCCAAAGCTGCATTAGAGCATATTAACAACAGTAGTTTCGATACGGTGTTATGCGACTTAACATTACCCGATATGGATGGGCTTGATTTAATTAAAGCGATCAAAGATACAATAAGTGATACAAAAATAATTGTACTTAGTGGCAGCCCTATTTCGACAGAGATGATAGCGGCGTACGGTATTAAGGCGGCGCTCTTGAAGCCAGTAAACCTCCAGTCTCTTGCTGAGGTGCTGGCCAAATAAGACTGATTATTTGAGCTGGTGATCTATATATTTTTTTAGCGCTAGTGCATTGTTGTGCTTGGTATCACTGGCGGCATAGATGAGGGTTAGGATTTTACCGTCACAATCTGTTAGTAACTGCTTGATGGTATCTTTTTGGCTGCTTAGCTCTTTGTGGAATTTTTGTGTGAAACCGGACCAGAGCTGTGGCTCGTGGTTGAACCATTTTCGTAGCTCAGTAGAGGGCGCAAGCTCTTTATGCCAACCATCCAGCTGTAACTCACTTTTTTTGATGCCTCTTGGCCATATCCTATCTACCAGTGCGCGATAACCGTCGTCTGCTGAAGGCTCTTCATAGGCACGTTTACAGATGATTTTTTTTGGCTTTTTCATAGCGCAGCTGCATCGATTGCTAATGTCCTTTCCATTAGTTTTAACGTGTTAAGTGCCTCTTGTAAAATCTCGGTCATTCGCTGCTGCACAGGGACAACCTGTGTGATTTGACCGCAGCCTTGGCCAGCATAGATTGCCATGGCGTCAATGTCACCGGTTGCATCGGCCAGAGGGGAGTCGGTGGAGGACAGGTAAACAACTTGGCCATCTTGCTGGCCGATAATTACTGGGGTATCAGTGCTGGACTCAACGTGGTTCCAGCGGGTGACTCGGTTGGCTAATACTCGTACTGGGGCGGGTTCATGCCAGTTGCGATAAAAACAACGGGTGTAAATCGTGTCATCGGTGCCGGCATCGACAATACGTTGTTTGTGATGCGGGTGGGCATTAGATTCATCGGTGGCCAATAAAGCTGTACCTAAATTAACTCCTTGCGCGCCGAGGGCTAAAGCGGCAGCGAGGCCTTTGCCGCTGGCGATACCGCCCGAGGCGACTACGGGTACCGGACATTGTGATGTCAGGTCGGCTAACAGTGCGAGGGTACTAGTTGTGCCGCGAATATGTCCCCCAGCTTCGCAGCCTTGGGCGATGAGTATGTCGACGCCAGCCTCAAGCGCCTGTTCGGCATCGTGGCGGTTGCCTATTTGATGAATGACCTGCACGCCTTCCGCTTTTAGGTGATGAATCAGATCCTGATCTATATCCCAGAACAGTTCGATGAATGGCACTTTGAGCTGTAGGCAGGCGTTAACTTGGGCGTGTAATACCGCTTTATCTGTCGCCGCAGGAATAAGGTTAACGGCGAATGGTGCGCTAATGTGTTCGCGCAGGGCTTTAACTTCGGCTCGAATACGAGTGGCGGGTTCGCGCACCATGCCGAGTACCGGGAAGCCACCGGCGCGGCTGACCGCAGCAGCAAGCGCATGGCGGGACACGCCCCCCATCCCGGCTAACAGAATAGGATGCTTGCAGCTGAGCATGTCGCACAAAGGGGTGTGTAATGCTTGCATAGTATTCACCAATTCCACACCTGATCCGCCTGTTCATAAAGATTGGCTAGAGCGTTGCGTGCAACGACTTTCACGCCGCTGATAAGTGGTAGTTTACCGAGGCCGCGTTCCTCCAGATCTTCTTTAATCACGTAGATGGGTACACCCTTAGTGATTAAGTTAGTGACATCTTTAGGGATGTCGGCGGGTTGGGTTTGTTGCCATTCCGCAAGCGATAACGGCGGCTGGCGCTGACGCAGTACCGCATAGTAGGCGCTATGCCCGCTTAGTAGCAGCATTAGATCGGCCCCCACGCCGCGCATAGAGCCAATTAGCCAGAGGATGGTGTCATCTTGCTCCTCGGTGTTAGTACGAAAAGCCTGGTCGATCACTTGTAATACTTTCATCGCGGTTACCTCGTACCAATAGTCAGTGTGTTGAATGCATCGCTGGCGTAACGCCACAGGTCTGGTGGCCCGCCGCGTCCGCAGCCATCAATGACTTCATTAACGCCGCGTTCGTCGACACAGAGCCCGCAGTTGATCCATTCAAAGTTTAAGCCTTTGACACGGGCTTTGTGTTGTAGCGCAGTGATCCAGTCGCGGGTGAGCGGGTGGTCTTCTTCAACGGTTTCGCGCCCGTGTACCGCGTTTCCGTGGGGCTGTTGTTTGGCAAAGGCCAATGCCACAGCGCCCTCATAGGCAAAAATTCGAACGTTGCTGCCTTTATCTAAAGCGGCATCCAGCAGCCGAAAAAAAGTGATCGTGCGCTCGTTTTCAAAGGGTGGATCCATAAAGGCAAAGGTTAGTGTTTTGGTCTCGCTCATGGTAATACCTCCTAATTCCAAATAACTTTATGACCGGCCAGCATCGCGTCGATAACCGTATCGATATGTCCGGGGCTAACGTGGCTTTTTAGCTCTTGTAGTGTGATCTCACGCTGGGCTAACGAAAAAATATCGGCCGTTATAGCGATACCCGATTGTTGTAGTTCATCGAATAATGGCGATTGTGCCCCGTGCCGAGCGGGAATAACGCCGTTTTGTACCAGCAGCATTGAAACCTTATGACCCGCTTGCTGAAGTGTTTGTGCCAGTTGATAGTGGCTTTGGGTGCGAGCCTCGGTAAAGGGATCCTGACTTTGAATAAATAAATAATCAGACATGTTTGTCTCCTGAAATAATGTGCACGGGGTTGGTGTGTGCATTCACCAGATCGTTTCGTATCAGAAAATCACCAAAATGTTCGCTTGGCATTCGCTGCTGGGCGTAGCGCTCGAGAAGTGGATCGAGCAAGGTGATAAAGGTGTCTTCGTCGACATTGCTAGCGTATAGGCTGGCCAGCCGATCGCCATGAAAGCTACCGCCAAGATAGAGGTTATAAAGCCCGGGGGCGCGCCCCGTTAAGGCTATCTCGGCGAGATAAGGTCGAGCACAGCCGTTAGGGCAGCCGGTAATGCGCAGGGTCATTGGCTTATCTTCGACGCCGTGCAGTGATTTTAAATGTTCAAACACTGATAGTAGTCGTGGTGTATAACGCTCTGCTTCGGCCATAGCCAGGCCGCAGGTTGGCAGCGCGACACAGCTGAGGGTGTGCGCGGCTTGTGTATTCGGGTTTAGCCGCCAGCTAAGCTCAAGGTCATTAAGGCGCTGCTCCACTTGCTGTTTTTCAAACTCACCAATATGAGTGAGTCGCAGATTTTGGTTAGTGGTGAGGCTAATGCGGCCGCCATATTGTTGGAACAATGCACTGAGCTGGTCCCGCAATGCGCCATTAACACGGCCGCTCTCGATATAGAGTGTGGCATGCCACAGGCCGTCGCTGCTTCGCTTCCATCCTATCTGGTCACCGTTGTGCTCAAACACAATCGGCCGCAGCGGCTCGATGGGCTTACCGCGGCGCTGTTCGAGTTCATGTTTAAACCAGTCCAGGCCCAGGCGATCCAGTGTGTACTTGAAGCGAGCGCGGTGGCGGTCTTTGCGATCACCAAAATCTCGCTGAATAGTCATGACGGTTTCGGCCAGCGCTGGTGCTTCGTCGGTAGGGATAAAACCAAGCGCTTCTGCCAGCCGTGGGTAGCTGTCCTCACGGGTGTCTAGCTGGCCCATGCCGCCGCCAACATAGGCATTAAAACCCCGTAATACTCCTTGCTCTACCACCGCTACCAGACCTAAATCCTGGCCGTAGACATCGATATCATTGACCGGCGGAATCGCAAAGCCCACTTTGTATTTACGTGGTAGATAGAGGTTGCCGTAGATGGGTTCTTCGCTGTCGCTGCTGGGGGTAGGTTGTTGATACCAAATATCCTGATAGGCTCCCGTTTTGGGGATCAGCCGATTGCTGGTTTGTTTGGCCAGTGCGCTGACCTGTTGATGGATATCCGAAAGATCTGGATTGGCGCCACAGACAACGCCGCGGCTGTCGTCGCCACAGGCGGCGATGGTATCCAGCCCCAAGTCGCGAAGGCCCTGCATTAATCCCCGTAACTGGTGTTTGCGCACACCGTGTAGCTGCACTGTTTGGCGGGTGGTAATACGAATACCGCGCTCGGCATAGCGACGGGATAGACGATCAATACCTTGCCATTGCTCGGTGCGAAGTTGCCCACCGGGAATACGCATGCGCACCATAAATTGATACAGCGGTTCCAGCCGACGCTGGCGACGATCGGCGCGAAGTTCGCGATCATCTTGTTGATAAATACCGTGAAATTTCATTAGTAACGGATCATCGCCCGGTACTGCGCCGGTTAAGGTATCACTTAAACCCTCGGCAATAGTCCCGCGTAAATGGCGGCTGGCAGCTTTTAATTGTTCATTGCTATTTAACTGTTTCACCGGTTGACTGATATCCAGACTGCGATCGATCATAGAGGCTCCTACTAGTACAAGTTCCGGTGAATACGTTTGGCTTTTGACCACTGCTGCCACTGACCTTCGCCCAGCTGCTGGTCAACATTCGCTTTAAGTTCGGCCTCGCAGCTCTCAAGCCGTGGCTTATCGCCGCATAGGTATACGTGTGCATCCCGGGCCAGCCAGTCATGTAAGCGCTTGGCTTGACGTAATAAACATGTGGCTAACGTGGCATCGGGTTGATCGTTATAAAAAGTAGTATCTACATGGGTGAGTACGCCTTGTTGATGCGCTTGTTGCACATCAACCTGATAGAGAAAATCATCTTCAAAATGCTTGTCCGCAAAAATCAGCCAGCAAGGTGGCGGTGTGTCCCTTGCTGCAAGTGCTTGTAAAAAAGCACGGTAGGGGGCGATGCCGGTACCATCAGCGATAAGGATCAAAGGCGTATTAGGGGATTCGGGTAGGCGAAAGCGAGCATTGCGGTGCGGGTATAGCTGGATGCTGTCGCCTGGTTGTAAGTCGAGCAAATACTGTGATGCGATACCGGTCTCCAAACGGTTGCCAAAAGGGTATTCGAAAGCTTTTACCGTTAGGTGCAGTTCATCTGGTTCGCTAGCAAGGCTATTGGCGACGTCATATAAGCGTGGCTGCAGCGGGCGCAGAGCATCGGCCAGGGCTTGAGCTTCGGGGCGGGCAGGGTAGCTTAGTAGTAAGTCGCGAATTTGGTGCTCACGCAAAAACTGGCGCTGTGTTTTATTGTCGCTGCTGAGGATATGGATTAGGGGTTCGGCACCACTTAATACTGCCCACAACTCCAAAAAACTGCGACTGGGAATAGTGAGATCTCGATATTGTCGTAACACTTCAACTAGGGGCAGTGCGCGGCTGTCTACGGTCACCGGTTGTTCACCCGATAAGCCTGTTGTATCCAATACCATAGCCACTAATTCCGGTGGGTTGTTGGGTGTTATGCCTACCGCATCCCCGGGCTCGACAACAAAGTCAGGTGCATCCAGTGACAGTTCTAAATGATAAATAGGCTTGGCGCGGTTTGGGTTACTGAGGTTTTGGTTGGCCAGGACTTCGACTGTCAGTGGCTGATCTTTACTGTAGCTGGCTTTAGCGGGCGCGACTGCTGTAACTTCGCCAGGGCTTTGGGTACTGGTCGTGCGTGGCAGTACTTTAAGTAGCTGTTCCAGCCATTGCGCTGCGGGCTTTTCAAAATCGACATCACAATCCTGGCGGGGGATTAATCGCTGGCCGCCAAGGGCTTCAAGCCGTTGATCCAAACTGATACCAGTGACGCAAAAGTGTTCATAGCTGCTATCACCTAGGGCCAGTACCGCGAATTTTAACTGACTAAGTTTGGGGGCATCGTCTGCCATTATCCCTTCATAAAAAGAGATGATAGGTTCGGGCGGGTCACCGTCACCGTGGGTGGCGGTAATAATAACGAGCTGCTTGGTTTTACTGAGTTTGCGCAGGCGTAACGTTGCCAGATCAACGGTGCTGGCGGCGATGCCCTCGGTGTTGAGGCGCTGTGCAAATTGCGTGGCAAGCTTGCGGCAATTATCTGTCTCGGTACCAAAGGCAATAATAACTTGGCTGTCACCGCTGCCGGTCGCTGCTGCGTCAGTGATGGGGTGGCCGGTGGCTGAGGCGGCAAGGTAACCGCTTAGCCATAAGGATTGGGGCTTATCCAGTTCGAGCAGGACCTGATTGAGGCGGCCCCACTGCTGATCGGAAAAGAGTTGTTGCGATATTGGCATAGCAAAGATGTTTCAGTGAATGAGAAAATCAGTATGCCCAACGAGTTTGAAGGTGAATAATGAAATATAATGGGATTTAACATGAATATTATTGATATAAAACATGGATATTGAACTCGCTCGTACCTTTCTTGAAATCGTTCGTACTGGCAGCTTTATTGCTGCTGGCGACCGTCTGCATGTCACCCAAACCACCGTTACAGCACGTATTCACAATCTTGAGGGGCAGTTAGGCTGCCGGCTTTTTATTCGTAATCGTGCCGGTGCGCGGGTTACGGCGGATGGCGAGCAATTTATTGCCCATGCCAGCCAGATGTTGAGAACCTGGGAGGCGGCTAAGCGCGAGCTGCCTTTGCCGAAGGGTGCCAGCAATATGCTCACGCTGGCGGCAGAAACCAGTTTATGGGACCCGCTATTACTCAATTGGTTGTTAGAGCTGAAAGTTCACCAGTCAACATTGGCTGTTCGGGTTGAGGTGGGGGAGCGGTTGAAACTGCATGAACAGGTGGAGCAGGGAGTAGTCGATGCAGCGCTGGTCCATCAGCCCGATTATTGGCCGAGCTTGCAGGTGGAGCAGTTGCTCGAAGAGAAGCTAATCCAGGTTCGCTCTAATATCACCGAGGAGCCTTACGTGTATGTTGATTGGGGCGAGCATTTTCGTCGTCAGCACAATGCAGCTTTGCCGGCGTTGGCTCGCAGCGCACTTTATATCGACTTGGGGCCGCTGGCCTTACAGTATCTTATCCAGCATGGTGGGCGTGGGTATTTTCGTACTCGGGTGGTGCAACCCTATCTTGATCAAGGGCTTATCACCGTGGTGGAATCTGCTCCCGAATTCAGCTTCCCGGTGTATTTAATCTATTCGCGTGAGCACAAAACGCCGTTGCTAGATGATGCACTGCTAGCCTTGAAGAAAGCGGTGAAAGCTTTTTAAGTCCTATAGTTTATGACTCGAAAGGGTGGTTACTCGAGCAGGGTGTTGAGGCTATCGACATTGTGTTGATGATCATCCAGCATCTCTTTTAGCTGCGCATGAATAGAGGCTTGTTGAATACGCGGCAGTAATGTTTTGATTTTTCTAATCACCCATTGTTGGCCTTTATTTAAAAACTTAAGCTGCTCGATAAAGCCCTCAATAGCCAAACATTTTTCGACAAAATCACCGACGTGATCATCGGGTGCTTCGCCCAATTCGTGCAAACTGTTAATCAGGCCTCGACAGGATTTTTTCTCGTCTGCGCCGATGTCTTTAAGCATATCCCGGTACAGTTCAGAAGGAGCGTCTCGATGCAGTTTGGCGCAGAGTTGCGCTCCAGCACGTTCAGCGTGGAGCAGCGGTAAAATTAATGCGGCTGCTTCGGTATTGGATAAAAAGCCATGGTAAGTGGGGTCGGTTTCATGTTGCATGCAAGGGCTTGAATAATACGAGCGACTTTTCATAGATTCACCTGCTTAAAGCGAATGAATTGCGTTTAACATGGAGCTTGCGTCAAGGTAGTTTATTGCAATTTTTGTGGTTTGCGTATCGGTTTTTAATACCAGGGAAGGAAAGCCCTGAATCGGCAGGCTGTGTGCCAAGCCCCGTTGTCGTTTAAATTCGGCCTGGGTAGCTGGTGATGATAAGTCTTGCGCAAATTTAATCGGTTCCAGCCCCAGCTCGCTAGCTAGCTGAATAAGCACCGATGAATCTGAAGGGTTGAGAGCGCGCAAATAATACGCGCGTTGAATGGCATCAATCATCTGCTCTTGCGCACCTTGATAGTCGGCGGCAATGGTTGCACGACAGGCAATATAGGTTGATCGACGTGCTTGGTTGTTGCGCCAGAAATCAAAATTAAACTCAGTACCTAGTTGTTGTTGGATTGTATGCCAATAGCTTTCAATGGTTTGCTGCATCGCCAATGGCATGGGCTCGTCACAATCGGGAGCCAGGCCCCCCGTTAGGTTTATCACTTTAATATTGTCGGGCAGTAGGCGTTTTAATGCATCCCACGTTGGCCGAAAACCCCAGCACCAAGAGCACATAGGGTCGTGAATATAATAAAGTGTGTGTTGCATGTTTTTCACTGAGGTTTGAGGCTATTGGTTTATGTGTGTTGCCTTAAAGTTATGCACGTAAAATTTGTTGTAGCCAGGCAGATATATCGTGAATCTCTTGCAGGCATACCTCATGTTGCATCGGATAAGTTTTATAATCAGGTTTGTGGCCTAGCGCAGTCAATGCTTGCAGTGCTTGCTGGGCCATAACTTCAGGCACCACCGGGTCCATGGTGCCGTGAAACAGTTGGATAGGGATATTCTGGTTGGCGACCGCCGGTGCCAGCGTTTTATGGGTGGCAAAATAAGTTGATAGCGCCAGGAGTCCAGCTAAAGGTTTGTCATAGCTTAGAGCAGCTTGATACACCACTGCACCACCTTGAGAAAATCCCGCCAAAATAATACGCTCACTGCTAATGCCCGCCGCTATTTCACGCTCCACCAAATCAATAACGGCGCTCGCCGAGGCAAGGATCTGTTCAGTATCAATCTTCCGCTCCATATCCATCGCAAGAATATCGTACCAGGCAGGCATCACCATACCACCATTGATTGTAACGGGGATGCTTGGCGCATGGGGGAAAACAAAACGGATACCTAAGTCATCGGGCAGCTGTAATTCGGGAATGATAGGTACAAAATCGTGACCGCTAGCGCCAAGGCCGTGTAACCAGATAACCGCGGCATCAATGGTGGTACTGGTTTCAACAATTTCACAGGGTAAGTAGTCCATGCTTATAGTAGCCTTTGTTGGAAAATAATCATCGTTTCAAGTTAACTGGTAACATCAACTCCCTGACAGCCCTATTATTTATATGTGTATTCACCAAAGTTGTGAAAGGCTCTATATTTCAGCAGGTTAACCGGATGTTAGCATCTTTTGTCACTCATAGATCCGCAGAAGAGCCGGATAAGTAGTGCCGGATAAGTAATATTGTCTTTAAAGTCATTGGCTTAGAATCGATATTGCAAATATATAATCATCAGAGTCATCTGCATCTTGTCAATCTATTTTTGTTAATTTTACACAATAGCAATAGTCACCAGTTTAGATATTGTGCGTTTTCGCACAAATATTAGATTCCGTCCGAGTTTTTTTGTACAAAATGTACAGACATAGTACATTTGATCTATTATTATCCTGTCCCCCTCGTGTGGGTGTGGGACGTACATTTACTTAAACGAGCTAAATAAAAGCCAAACAACTTATTATTCTAGTTCAGGGCTGATAACAAAATATTCATCTTTCGGGAGATTATATATATGAAATTACCATCGCAGATGATGCAAAAGGCGCTGGCTGTTGCCGTTTTGGCCGTGACTACAACGACTCAAGCAGCCCAGTTAGAAGAAATTATTGTTACCGCGACTAAGCGAATGGAAACAATCCAGGATGTACCTATTTCTGTTGCTGTTATGACCGCTGACGATATTAGTGCCGCCAAGATCGATACTTCAGTGGATCTCGCGCTGATGTCACCGTCGTTAAATTTCCAGCAGGGCTTTGGGCCGGCTTCTTCCAGTTTTGGTATGCGTGGCCTTAATACCTTCGCGTTGGAAGGCGGTATCCAGCCAAGTGTTTCTTTTGTGCTGGATGGTGTGGGTTTGGCCCGCGTCGGCGAATTCCAAGCTGAGCTGGGGGATATTGAACGCGTTGAAATACTACGTGGACCACAGGGTACTTTGTTTGGTCGTAATGCCACGGCTGGGGCGATCAATATGGTTCGCGTTAACCCTCATGATGAGTTCGAAGCGTATATCGAAGGCAGTATTACCGACGATAAAGAGTACATCACCCGAGTGATGGTCAACGATTCACTGTCCGACACCGTCAGTGGCCGTGTCAGTGCCTATAGCAAATCTTATGACGGTTTTATCAACAACAAATATCCTGGCGCCGATGATGAAGGTAGCGATGACAGCTGGGGTGTTCTAGGTAAGCTGTCCGTTGATATGGGTGACAACGCTAATGTGGTAATCAGTGCAGAGTACCGTAAGTCAGATGCGAATATGTCGCCAAGTGTAACCACTATTGTTGAGAATACATCGACCACTTCTTTTATGGGGCCCATTCGTTTGGCAGCTCTTGGGAATGGCAACCTTGCAGCTGGACAAGCCATAGTTGATGATTTGTACACAATTAACCAGAACGTGACGACTACTGCCGATACGGAAAACTGGGGTCTGAGTTCTGATATTACTTGGGATATAAATGACAACCAGACGTTGAAGTCGATCACTGCCTACCGTGCCTACACCATTGATAACAATATTGATGTGGATGCTACGCCAGCGGGTCCATCTGATTTGATGAATATGCCTGTAGTTGGTATTCAGCGCAGTAACCTTGCGCCGAATGGCCCTGATGAAACACCGATTAAATACGATACATACTACTTCAGTCAGGAGTTTCGTTTAGAAGGTTCAACGGATGAGGTGGATTATATTTTTGGTGCTTATTATAACCAGTACCATGATAAGTCGGCTAATGAGGTTGGTTTGATCTTTGCGGACTACATTTTCGAGACTGGCCCAGCGGCAGGTCTTAGCGATGGCATTATAGGGAACGATTATTACTTCCAGGTTAATCCATTGGAAGCTGAGGCAGTATGGGAAGGTTGGGCAATGTTTGGTGACGCAACCTGGCAGGTAACTGAAAATGTTAGTATTTTTGCCGGTTTACGTTGGACCTCAGAGGATGTGGAGCTGGACTATAACCGCATCGATATACGTGGGCCTTATACGGGTGCGTATATTACACCTAACGGGAATGACGTTATTATTGATACCGATGCATTGCTGAATTCGGGTTATGCAGCCTTTTCTTCGGAGACTAATTTCAAACGTAAAGATCGCTCGGAAGATTGGTCTGGACGCTTGGGTATTTCCTGGGATATTAATTATGACGTCAACATGTATGCGTCGGTATCCCGTGGATTTATTGGTAGTGGTGTCAACTTTGGTCGTACCGCGACTGAAGCCAACGCGATTGTTGATCCTTCAATTAACGAAGCTATGGAAATTGGCTTAAAAGCCACATGGTTTGATGGCACAGTACGTACCAATGCGGCAATTTTTAATCAGGAAGTGACCGATTTGCAAACGTCACGTTTGATTCCTGGCACGGTTAATACCGAAACCTTCAATGCGGGTACCTTGAAGTCTCGTGGTGCGGAAGCAGATATTACTTGGGGCGCTACTGAGTGGTTGACGCTGGATTTATCTGCAACCTATCTGGATACCGAGTACAGTGATTTGATTCAGCCTTGTTATCCTGATCAGAGCTCTTCTCAGGGTTGTACCATTGATAACGACGGCAATGGTACTTTCGATGCGCAGGATCTTGATGGCAGACAGGCGGTAGTTGCGCCTGAATTGAGCTACCGGTTTTCAGCCCGCCTTGATTTGCCATTTAATGACATGCCGTTTACTGGTTATGCGCTGCTGGCATACACTTGGCAGGATGAGGTGCAGTACAAGCTGACTTATGATCCACTAACAGAGCAAGATGCCTATGGTTTGACTGATATAACTATTGGTATTGAAGACAAGGATGGGCGTTATCAGGTTTCTATATTCGGTAAAAATATTACCGATGAAGAGTTTGTCGCTAACCTTGACGCCTCTCCGGGTTCGATTGGTCGTCAATACGCTCGTGTGCCTCGTCAGTCACAAGCTTATTTTGGTATTAAGGCACGCTACACCTTTTTCTAAATTTAGGATGTAGTGTGTAACTAAAAAGCCCGGTGCTGAGCATCGGGCTTTTTTTATGCGTCGAGGTTAGGCGCCTTCGCCAGCGGCGTAGATATGCATACGAGCGATATTGGCGCGGTCTGGCTGCTCCAGCATAAAGCGCACGGCTTCGGCGACATCAATCGGTTGAAGTTCGGTAATCTCTTGTGACCAGGGTTGCTCGCCGTTGGCGCGGGCTGCGTCGAGGATTTCGGTGGCGGTTGAGCCGGGTGCTATAGTGCCGACTTTAACGCCGGTGCCGCCAAGTTCGATGCGCAGTGCGGCGGTGAAGCTTTCTACACCGGCTTTAACGCCGCTGTAAACACCGGCATAGGGCACCGTCATAAATGCGCCTATGCTGGTAACGTTGATAATTGCACCGCAACCCTGCGGCTTAAAATGGCGAGCGAAGGTATAGGACAGGCGCACCACGGCATCAAAGTTGACGCTGATTAATTGAGATAACCCATCCAGGTCAACATCCTCCAGTGGCCTGCTGGCTAACAGTCCTGCGTTATTGACTAATATGTCGGCTTGGCCAAACTGTTCGAGTGCCAACGCCAATAACCGCGGCGCGGTGTCGCGGTTGGCAATATCTGCGGCGAGAATGGCGGCTGGGCCGGGCAGGGATTCAGCCAGTGCCTCCAGACGATCCTGGCGCCGGGCGGTTAGCACCAGCTTGACGCCCGCTGCACTGAGCAGGCGTGCTATCGCTTCACCAATGCCGGCCGATGCACCGGTGACAATTGCGACTTTACCGTTAATTTCCATTGCTTACCTCACTAGGGAACGTTTTGTAGGTTGTTGAAAGATGGTGATATTAATCAGTCGGGTGATGCTTGTGCATATTCCATGCGAAGAGTATCAAGCCGATCAGACTCAGCCCAGCAATGCTGTTAAAACCGATGCTGATGGTGCTGTAATCAGTAATTCGGCCCATCAGTATCGGGCCTATGCCCATGCCTAGTTGAGTCGCCATCATCGAAATAGACATGGCGCTACCCATACCCGAAAACCGCCCCTCTTTAACCACGTAGACGGCAATGGCGGGTTGGGTGAGTGCGGTGCCGAGTGACAGCAGGGCGTGAAATATTAGCAGCGTCCAAAAGCCGATCGACCAAGGCAGCAACACAAAGGCAATCACGTTGAGCGCACCGCCAATTATGATTAGTCGCAGTGCGCCCCAGCGATCGGCCATTTTACCGGTCCAGCTTTGAATCATTGAGATCGGAGTTCTGACCGCGAGGATAATACCGATCATAGTGGTAGTGAGCGCCAGGTTAATGTTACCCAGTATGGGTAAAAACACCAGCGATGCGCCCATACCTAGTCCGAGCACCAATTGTAATACGGCGATATTACGCAGCGTCTTATTCTGTAAGGAGCCCCGGATGCCTGATAATTTTTTTTGTGTTTTAGTATTTGATCTTGGTGGTTCCGATAAAAATATTAGCGCTACCAAGAAGCTTAAAAACATCACCGCTGAAGTAATATAAAAAACCGCCGCCATATTGAGCAGGTCGTTAATTGCCCCGCCGATAACTGGGCCCAGGCCCAGGCCGCCCCAGACCGCCATATTAAAATAACCCATCCACTTGCCTTCTTGTCCCGGCGGTATCATGTCGGCCAATAAAGCCTGGGTGGTGGGGAAGAGCATACTCATGGCGATACCCTGTAAGCACCTCAGGACGATTAAATCAGTGGTGGAGGTTGCCAGTGACATCAGCAGTATCGCTATCGGGGTTAGAAACAGGGCGATACAAATAAATATCTTACGGCCATATCGGTCTGACCATGCGCCAATAAACGGCATTAAAAACAAACTGGCAAAACTGGAGCCGGCGGCAATAAAACCTAGCTCTAAGCTGTTGGCGCCCAGCGAAGTGGCATACAGCGGTAGTAATGGCATGACTAAGCCATGGGACAGCATGGCAATAAATAGGCTGATCGCAATGATGGTAAAGGTGGCGATATTCATATAATACCTGGTTGGGGTGAACGAGTAACCATTTCGCAGCGAGTTATAACTTACTGGAATGGTTGAGTATATCAGCCGTGGCAATTTCTGCGGTGGCCGATTGGCTTGTATTATTACGGCTTCTACCCAGTGGCTGGATTTGCGTTTTTTATTTTAATACCTCAATTGGTATTACTGGGGCCTTCGGTATTATTCATGGTGTGAGGTCGTTGTAAATACTGTAGCGGGTAGCATCGAAACTTATTTGTCCATGAGTAAATCGGTGGGGGTGACTTTGGGTTATAAAATGGATATTAATTAATATGCAACCTTGCATTTGTATTTGTCTGCAATGTAATATGCATGTATGCATGTATGCATGTATGCATGTATGCATTTTAAATGTGTGTTCACGGCATTACATTCACGGCGATTGCATCGCAGGCCTGGCCAATCGACGTCGCCAATAGTGGTAAGGGGAGAAAATGGAAGTGCGCATGACTCGCGAGCAGCGTCGCGAAGAAACTCGTCGTCTTATTCGGGAGGCGGCGGTTAGTCAGTTTGCCGGTGGCGGCTTTGCGGGTACTTCCGCAGAGAAAATTGCCGACGCTGCAGGCTACACTCGCGGTGCTTTCTATGCTAATTACCCTAACAAGCAAGCTCTATTGCTGGATCTGGTTCAAGACAGGCTTAATAGTGAAATTCAGGTATGGCAACAATTAACAGAAGGTTTTGAGGACCTTGATGAATTGTTGGAGGCCTTTCGTCGGCGCTCAGAAAATTTCGATCTCAAGGGGGTGTGGTCAATGCTGTTAGCTGAATCTGCTTTACATGCCCTTAGGGATAAGGACTTTGCGGTAGGTTATAGCAATGTACAGCAACGCATGTCTAAAACTTATGAAAAGTTATTCCAAACTTTATTTCACAAACTGGGCTTGCAACCACCGCTACCGCTGGATGAGTTTGGCGATGCCTTGCTAGCACTTTTTCGCAGCAATCGTTTGGTCCGCAAGAATAATGGTGCGGCGCAGTCGGTGCCGTTTTCTCCGGAGCTACTCATTCAATTTATTCGCGGCATGATTGCTATATCTGAACCTGTTAAGTAGCAGTACAGCTTTCATCTGTCTGATAAAAAGAACAATGGTATGGATAAGATAATGCTTCCAACTCAAATACCAGATTATGCTCTGAGTGAGCTAGCTAGTGAATTCGATATCTGGGCTGAAATTAGTTCAGTAGTCAAAGTGCCATGCTTTTTGTATAGATTTTAGAAGAGCATCGGAGATTAATTTCTCTGGGGCTTGATCTGCCCGAACACACTCAATGCCGAGTGTTAATAGATATGTTGCTCTTGCCTGGCCTGCCACGAGCGGGGTGTTGCGTGGGGGCTCTGGTTACAAAGGTGTCATGTTTTGTTTGGCCGGTGATTGTAAGCCTGTGGTGCGAGCAGGGGGAGGGAGTAGATGAGTTGATTATTAAAATAAGATTGAGTCATGACAATCGTGAATAATCGAGTTGGCTGCACGGGTAGGTCCGTTGTAACGCGTTGGCGTCATAGCTACTTATTCTGGGTGACAATGGCTACATCTGGGCGAAAAACTTTTTGGTGTCGACTGAGTGGAGTCATTGGTTGGGCGTGGTGCCCGAGCATATCCTGAGTGCGAGATAAAAGTGATTAATAATGACACCGACAATAACTAAACAATACTAACCGATCATAGGAATGAGAGTAATGATGCAACTTCCAGACTATCTTTATATTAATGGTGAGAAGATTCGGCAAATTAGCGTATCTGAGGCAGTTATTAACCCAGCCGACGAAAGTATACTTGGACATGCGCCAGTAGCCTCAACGGCACAAACCGAAGCGGCTATTGATGCTGCTCGGTCGGCGTTTGATCAAGGTATCTGGCCGCGAATGTCAATTAAAGAACGAGTGGCAGTGATGCAGAAATTCCATGATTTTCTGCGTGGTATGAAGGCCGATCTTGTGCAGTTAATTGTTGCGGAAGCGGGTAGCACGCTGATGCAGTCTGATTTTATGCAGTATGAATTACCCATGAAACACGTTAGTCACTTAATGGATGATGCCTTGCAGATTCGTCCAGAAATGGTTCCCGTGGAAATCTCTCCTGCTATGGATGGTAGCAAAGTTATCGGAACCAGCTCCGTCAATTACGAACCCGTTGGTGTCGTGGCTGCCATCACGCCCTATAACTTTCCGTTTTTTCTCAATATTGGAAAAATTTTTCATGCCCTGTTGATGGGTAATACGATGGTTCTCAAGCCGTCACCCTTGACTCCGTACCAAGCGCTAATTCTTGCAGAGGCGGCGGATGCGGCCGGGATTCCACCTGGTGTGTTAAATATAATTAACGGGGGTATAGATACCGGAAATCTGATGACCTCTGATAAGCGTGTCGATATGGTGTCTTTTACTGGATCAGACAAGGTGGGTTCGGCTATCGCCGCACAGGCGGCTCCGACGCTCAAGAAGACTCATATGGAGTTGGGTGGAAAATCGGCATTTATCGTGCGACAAGATGCCGATATTGCTGGCGCAGTTCAGGCTGGTCTTGGGGGGTTTGTTACACACTGTGGTCAGGGGTGCGCATTGACTACCCGTCATCTGGTGCACAATTCCATCCGGCCGCAATATGTCGCAGCAATGCAGCAGGCTATCGCTCAAATCACCGTGGGAAATCCCGCCGATCCAAGTGTGATGATGGGGCCATTGATTCGAGAAAATGCGCGTGAAAGAGTAGAGCGATTTGTTCAGGCTGGGCTGGATTCCGGTGCGAAATTAATGGCGGGAGGTAAGCGGCCAGCGGGTCTAGAAAAAGGTTTTTATTTTGAACCGACTTTTTTTGATGACGTGGACAATCGATCAATGCTGGCCCAAGAAGAAGCTTTCGGTCCTATCGCTGCCGTTATTGGGTTTGATACTGACGATGAGGCAATCGCACTAGCTAATGATTCTGATTTTGGTCTGTCAGGGCATATTTTTTCAAAAGATGCAGGGACTGCTTATGAGATGGCAATGCAACTGCGTACAGGCGGTGTTGCCATCAATAACGGTGCTGGAACCATGCTGTCCAGTGCGCCGTTTGGTGGTTATAAACGCTCGGGTTATGGGCGTGAATTTGGGCGCCACGGTCTCTTAGATTTTTGTCAAATTAAGAGTATTGCTTTCCAGGGGCGCTAACTCCATAGCAATATACCAAAGCAATCAGCGGAGAGAGCGATGATAAGTAATAATATTTTGGGTTACGAGGGTAAAAATATCGCCATCATAGGTGGCGCTACGGGTATGGGGGCGGCGGCGGCAAAGATCGTCAGCGACCTTGGGGCGAATATCTATATTATGGACGTCGCGGAGGTCAACTATCCGGTTGCTGGCTCGATTAAATTGGATCTGCGCAATGCAAGTGCCATTGCTACTGCCGTGGCTGCATTGCCTGAGCGTATTGATACCGTATTTTGTTGTGCCGGTGTTGCCGACGGAGTTCAGGGCATTATGCTGATTAATTTCATCGGTCAGAGGTATCTTCTCGATCAATTGCTTGCTACTGGCAAGCTCGGGCGAGGTGGGGCTGTAGTGGGGATTTCGTCGGTAGCCGGTTTGCCATGGATGGAGAATCAGCAGCAGGTGTTTGAGTTTCTTGATTGCCGTGACTGGGATAGTGCTGCGAGTTGGGTTAATGAGCACGAAGGTACCGACAGTTACGGTTTCAGTAAGCAGGCGTGGAATGGGTATGTGGCGCGTGAGTCGCTCAATTATCTGAAGCAAGGTGTTCGTATCAATGCGATACTGCCTGGGCCGACAGATACACCGTTGGCGAGGGCAAATGCCGATACCTGGTTGGGGTTTGGTAGTGATTTTCGCGCCGCAGCGGGGGTTGAGGCCCACACACCAGAGCAGATGGGAAATGCCCTGGCATTTTTAGGTAGTGCTATGTCCTATGGTATTAATGGCCAAACGTTGTTAGTAGATCATGGGCATGTGATAGCATCGATGACCGGCGCTTGGGATGATCCAGTGATGAACCAGTTAAAAGCGTAGTTTGCTGGGCTTGCCGATCTTTTTCAGCGAGAAGCTTGGCAAGCTGCGAACAGTTTTGGGTAGGTAGTTTCTTATTAAATTCGCCTCTATGCCTGGATATCAGGGGTTTTCTGATATCCAGGTAGACTTGCCTTGGCAGGTGAGTTGGTTTTCCTCATTAGATAATTAAAAATCGCTAGTAGATAAGGCCTATTCTCATTTCATGTCATCCGCGATACTGCGCTCTGTAGTAGCCAGGCATGTTCTTAATCTATAAAAACGGATGTTTAATCTTGGCTATTTTTTGTCGACATAGGCGCAAGGATTTAATTTCATACAGTGCATCTTCTGCACGGTATCGCTCAGCTTGTAGAATGATCGCAAGCTTTGAATTCGTAGTATCATCTTAAGTGGGTAAGGCTTTCGGCTATTGCTAATTTGGGCATAATAGCCTCGTGGTTTATTTTCCAGCTGTTTTTACGGAAGGTTTTACGCTTCTTGATGTTATATTCTGCTTTGAAGAAGGAGCTCTGGTCGATGATATGCGCTACCATTGGTCATTGTTGTTATCTTAATATTGTGACAGGCCTCAGGGTTAATCATCATAGCTCAAAAATTGAATCCTAACTTTAACCTTTGGCCACTCTCCGCTTTCTATATGTGCGGTAAAAACAATTAGGAGGTATTGTTATGAGTTTTTATGAAGAAAAAATTCTACCGCACATTATAAATTGCGGCTGTTCTACTGCGGGCGTTATGGAGCTGCGAGCTAAAGTGGTTCCTCTGGCTTATGGCGATGTGTTAGAGGTAGGAATGGGATCGGCTTTAAATCTTGGCCTGTATGATCCAAATAAAGTTAATAAAGTTTGGGGGCTTGAGCCTTCTCCAGGTATGCGTAAAAGAGCAGAGAAAAATTTAGAAAACTCACCCGTCCATGTTGAGTGGCTAGGGCTTTCTGGGGAGAAAATCCCTCTTGAGGACAGCTCTATTGACTCTATAGTATTAACATATACTTTATGCACAATTCCTGACTGGCGTGCAGCAATGGAGCAGATGCATAGGGTATTAAAACCTCAAGGTAAATTGCTTTTTTGTGAGCACGGCAGGTCACCTGATGCTTCGGTAGAAAGACTACAGAATAAATTGAATCCACTATGGGGTAAATTATTTGGTGGTTGTAATTTAAATAGAGCGGTGATTAAAAATATTGAAGAAGCTGATTTTAAAATTGAATGGAATGATAATATGTATATGAGTAACATCATGAAGTTTGCTTCTTATATGAGTTTTGGATCGGCTGTAAAAGTATAGCGGTATAGTATCATTCTCGTATGGCAGGTTGTCGTAAGTCTGTTGGGGGGGCAAGTTTTTATTTATTTTGGTAACATGCGTTACTAGTTTCTTTAATTCTCGGTCGAAGCATTCGTAATATTTTTAATCTATCCCCTTATGGGTAGACTTAAATATACCATGGCAGGATACCATCCTGAAAAAACGCTAAAGACCTCATAATAAGTCGTATCTATGCAGCCTTTCAGTACTCAATTTACCTTGTCGAGAGATTATCTTGCAGAGTGTTTTGATCAGTCTCTGCCCTATGGAAAAAATGCCAAACCCAGTTATCTATTTCCTGCATTAATGCTTGTTGCTGGTGCGATATTGCTATTATTTACTGGGCAACCTAGAGCTGCTGGTGGTTTGTTAATCGCTTTGGCTGTGTTGGAGCTGATTCATAATAGATTTCGAAGGGCTTGGTGGTTGGCGCGGCAGATGTGGGGGCGAAGTGCTGGTAGTGAAGTGAAGCTAACTATAAATGAAGATGGGATTAAAACACAAAACCCCTATACACAAACAGCGTTGCTATGGGTAAATGTTGAGCGTGTTATTGAAACCGATTTGGGGATAATTCTTGTGGATCAATCTGGCGGCCAACAATATCTTTCTAAATCGTTATTTTCTGCTGAGTTGATAGCCGACATTGTTGCCAGGAATAAAGAGTAAAATAAGTGCGATGACTGGTAGCTTAAAAGCGGCTGCTTTGCTGTAAATGGCGAGGTTGGTTTTTTAATCGATATTAAGTGTATATAAGGAAAGCTATGGATATCGGTTTATATATTTTCTTTTTTGTCACAACGGTAATGCTTATTTTAGTGCCTGGGCCTTCAGCTATCACTGTTGCGACACAGGGTGCTTCTTATGATTCCAAAATAACATTTTTAAGTGTTCTTGGTGTGGCAAGTGCGGACGCGTTTTTTTTCATATTGTCAGCTACGGGTATTGCATCGCTAATCGTAGCGTCAAGTATTGTGTTTTCAGTTATTAAATGGTTTGGTGTTGCATATCTTATATTTCTAGGTGCTTCGGCAATTTTTAACAAAGCAAGCGCGATTAAAATTAACGCTAAAAGTAATAAAATAAATCCCGCAAAAGCCTTCTCTCAAGGTTTGGTTGTGCAGTTGGCCAATCCAAAGGCGCTAATGTATTTTGCTGCACTTTTGCCACAATTTGTCGACCCTAATGAGCCTGTAGCCTTTCAGATGTTTCTTATGGGGCTAACTTGTTTTTTAGCTGATGTGCTGGTTTACAGTATGTTTGGATATGTGGGAGGACAATTGGCAAAAAAACAACTGAAATCTTGGCTGGTAAGTCTTGTTAATAAGGTTGCTGGTATAACTCTTATTACGACTGGAATTAAGATGGCTACATTGGAAGCAGTTAAATAGTTGGCCAGTGCTGATCTACAACGAGATGTGAGCAGGGCGGATAAAATATCCAGCGTTCACAGCTAAACGCGGTCGTTGGTTAGCGCAAAGAAAAAGTTGCGGCCAGTGCGCAGTGGTCGGACAATCGATTCCAGGGACGGCCCGATAGTAACTCTGCATCGATAAGTCGCAAGTTTCGATAATAGATTCTATCCATTGAAAACAGGGGAAGCCGTGAGGGGAAGGTTCTCGCTCGCTGTCCATAAATATCACTGTATGCTTCGCCAAACTGATTTTTGGTCATTTGTCGATGTAGCTTGCCGTTCCAGTCATTAAAGTCACCGGCAATAATTAATGGTGCCGATGCAGGCACTGCCTCGGTTAACAGCGTAAATAAACTATTAAGTTGTTGGCGTCGTTCATGCCCGAATAAACCGAAGTGAATACAGGCTACATAAACACCCAGTGATAGCTCGCCAAATAGAATGCCGCGCTGGGAAAACCACCATCGACTGACATCTCTGTTACTCCAAGTAATAAAGGGATATTTACTGAGTACTGCGTTGCCATGATCTCCTTTTTGATAAATAGCATTTCGACCATAAGCATAATGAGGCCATACTTCGTCGGCGAGAAACTCAAATTGGGGGAGGTCGGCAACGGCACCGGCTCGCTCGCCAACTACCTCCTGTAAAAACATCATCTGCGCATCGACTCTGCGGATGGCCTGTTTGAGTTCGGGTAAAATTGAGCGCATGCTGGAGGTGCTAACTCCCTTATGGATATTATAAGAACATATCCTAAACTCAGTTTCGTTATATTCATTTGACGACATAAAACTATTTCCAAAGACAGCTGCTACTACTATCCAGTAGCGCACAATGCGAATTAATCAGACAGGCCCGAAAGGTTGCTTAATACGAGCGCATCATTGGCGTGAATGATGCCGTCTATGATCTTGCTACATAATCTCGTTCACTTAGCTACGGTAACATCCGGCATCATCGTTGTATCTCACCACCATATACAGTTTTTTCTCGTAGGTTTAATGGCTCAGATAACAATACTGGAAAGAGATAAGTCAGTATTGTAAGTTCGAGCACGGGTAGAGAGTGTGGTGGATTTTAATGGTCGGATCGTTTTGCTTAGTGTAAACGAAAGAGGTTATTGTTCAAAATTTTGAGTGGTGATAGCAAACTTTTATATAAACGATATGTCGTTAAACGTTAAGCTTGCCAATTAATTACTTGGCGCGGACGCTGATTAATCAGACATCATAAACACGTCAAAGTTCTTTAGTGCTCAGGTGGCGGCTATAAGTGCTGCTACAGGTTTAGAGTTAGATGGTGGCTTGTTTATAGTATTAAACATGATCGTATCAAAGTTATGTTCGGCCATATTAGAGTCTAAAGGTGCTGTTGTTGGGCGTTTAACTGTTAAGTTTTCGGGTGCTTTTGTCGTCAGTTACTGAGGCGTTTAGCGCTCAAAAACACGCATTGACCCCTGTAATCCATTGGATTAGACTCTGTGTCGTGTACATAATAGTAGATCTTCCTAAGCTCTTAAAAAAATCATCAAACTTATTCAAGTGTGGTGAGCAGGCCGATCTCAGCAAGGCTGAGAATAATGGCTTGGCCAAATTTATCCGTCTTTTACTCAAGCATTATGGTGGCTCCAATGGCCAGGGTACTTTCAGGCATCAAAAAGGAGTTTGCTGAGTGTGTTGATTGCTCAGAGGGTAAGTTTAAAAAGGCTGTAATCCATGAGCTTGGCCCAATTGAGGTTAAAAAAATCAGGGCTAAGGTAGATATGTCCCAAAGTGAGTTTGCATCCGCATTTGGTATTAGTGTTAGTACGCTCAGGCATTGGGAGCGTGGCGATCGTACGCCACAAGGTCCAGCTTTGGTTTTATTAAACATCGTAGCAAAAGAGCCCGGACTAGTGCTCCGTGCTCTCGCGTCTTAAGTGTTTAAAGACCATCAATTTGACCGTTTTATGTTACGCTTGGGTCGTAGATTATGACGGCGTTTTGCTCAAAAATTATCTCTAGTTATATTCGATCTGGTGAATTCGGATATAAATTTTTAACCTTCACCAATCATATGAGTAAATAAAATGAGCAAAGGCACAGTTAAGTGGTTTAACCCTGATAAAGGTTTTGGTTTTATTACGCCTGAAGATGGCGGCAAAGATCTTTTTGTTCATCATTCAGAAATTCAAAGTGGCGGCGGTTTTGCTACATTGAATGATGGTCAGGCGGTAGAGTATGAAGTTGGCCAAGGTCAAAAAGGTCCTTGTGCAAATAAGGTTGTGCCGTTGTAGTAATAAGCACATAGCCTTGTTGGAATAATTGCTTTCGGCTAGACGTGTTTTTAGCGCGTCTATGCTGGAAGCGCCTACAGATACATTTATCCGCGCCCCGTTTTGGGCTTGTTCATTAAGTGAGTGATTTAAATTTAATAGTATCTACGCGAACCCAGACACTCAAACCGTCCCCGTATTATGAAGAGGAATTTATTCATGCAGCCGAAAAGTATTGTGGCGCAGTTCATTGCTGATATCCAGGCCCAGCGTTTTGATGAGGCAAAGGCCTTGCTGGTTGCTGATGGGTTTGAATATGTAGGGCCGAATATGCGTTTTCTTAGTCCGGATGATATGTTGTCCTATCAATTCGGTATGGTTGCCATCCAGAAGGATCTGATTCTACGTCAGCTCAGTGCCGATGAGGAGCATGTGTACGCGATTCTGGATTACCGGACCAACTTTGAGCCAATTGGCGATGTGCGGTTGGCAATTTGGTTTCGTGTCCGTGAGGACAAAATCCAGACGATTGAAGCCTTCTATAATGCGGCAGTGGTTGAAAATATGTTGGGAGGTAATCTCCCTTCGGCCGGATGAAAAGCGGCCACCAGAAGCGAGATTGCACTCATTTTTAGCTAAAATTATATGAGTGCTGTATTGCGCTTATACCTTTTGTGATTCTCGGCGTATTGGGTTTGTTGGCTCTTCCGCTGACAGGGGTTGTTCTTCCTGAAGAAAGGCTTCCAGTGAGTCGTCCATCGCATCCATCCAGTGTGTGTGGTGCATGGGTGCCATGGTGCCGGTCAGGGTGGAGCGGTAGCTCTTGTTGCGGTAGCCGAGAATATCTGCTTCTTTGTCGTGCTCCCATTGCTTGAAGGTTTCGGCGACTTTGGTTACATCGAAGGGAGGGTAGTCGGTAGGTTCGAGCAGGTCGAGTATATAGGCTGCTTGAAAATCGATCTCGTCGCAGGGGTCGTTCGCCTGTTCCTCGCGAGTTACCCACTCTTTGGTATCAGCTGCCATAGCCTGGCTTGTTGGCAGTTTGATACGATTAAGCATGATATCGCGGGTATACCAAGCCTGAGCATCGAACATGTTGAAGGTGTAGTACTGATCCTGCATTCCGAGAAAGAACAGCTTTGAGTTGGTCAGGGAAACGATGCCTTTGTACAAGCCTTCGGGGTAGAGCCGGTTATGTGTAGTCAGCGTCAGCTCATCCGGTAGGAACGGGAAATGATGCTGATACCCAGTACAGAGGATGATCGCGTCGACCTCTTTGCTACTGCCATCATTAAAGTGGGCTGTCTTGCCGACCACTTCAGTGAGTAAAGGTACCTCGGCGAAGGATTCCGGCCAGTCAAAGCCCATGGGCTTGCTGCGATAGCTAAAGGTGACTGATTTGGCGCCGTACTTGTGACACTGGGTACCGATGTCTTCTGCCGAGTAACTACTGCCAATCAGCAGCAAATCCTTACCTTCGAATTCACAGGCGTCGCGGAAATCATGGGCGTGTAACACGCGACCAGGAAACTGTTCTAAGCCCTCGAAATAAGGCGCATTGGGGGTTGAGAAATGCCCGGTGGCAACAATGACGTGATCGAATTCTTTGGTGCTTAGCTCGTCCTTCTTGAGATCGCGAACGGTGACCGCAAACTTGCCGGTGTCTTCGTCATAGGCGACCCAGTGCACCGCCGTATTGAAGTGAATGTGCCGGCGCATATTGCTTTTGGCTACGCGGCCCATAATGTAGTCGCGTAACACCGCACGTGGTGGGTAGGATGCGACGGGACGGCCGAAATGCTCTTCGAAACTGTAGTCTGCGAACTCCAGACATTCCTTGGGGCCGTTTGACCAGAGGTAGCGGTACATGCTGCCGTGGACGGGTTCGCCATAGGCGTCAAGTCCGGTGCGCCAAGTGTAGTTCCACATGCCGCCCCAGTCGCTTTGCTTTTCATAACACACGATCTCGGGGATTTCAGCGCCATTGCGATGAGCTGCTTCAAAAGCACGTAATTGGGCAAGGCCGCTTGGGCCCGCGCCTAGAATGGCAACGTTAAAAGTCATAATAATTCCTATTTTTAGGCGTTATATTGCGCCGGGCTAATGTTGCCCCAGTGACAATTTAACGCGGCAAAGAGCGTAGCTCGTAACGGTAAAGGCCGAGCTATCAAACTTTGCAGTGACGCGCATTAAGGTCGGATTGATCGACGGCGCAATGTATCAAGGCTGTATCTATCGGTGCGACAGAGGGCCAGAGGTGGCAGGCTGTCGGTGAAATGCGAGATTTCGAAAAACGCTGGAAGAGTGCGTTCGAACTGGTCAAGCAGAAGAAGAAAACTTGGTAACTCGTATGCCAAGGTTGTTAGTTTAACACATCTGGGGTGGTGGCGTTTTTCGACGGTCGAGAGTTGGGCTGGATCAAGGTCAATTTAGTTGCCGAAAATTGATTTTTGCATGCTGCGTGTGGCTTTCAGCTGGTGCTGTAGTGCTTCTTTGGTGAAGCATTGGGGTAATTTATTTTGGGTATACGGATTTAATGGTTGATGGGGCACCTTCACCCCATCAATCTGATACCACCCTCAGATGGTTGATAGATCGACTCCGTAGTTGAGTTCCTCTGCGAAGTCCGGCAGTCCGTAA
>JBAYQJ010000031.1:0-48458 GCA_041677245.1 Spongiibacteraceae bacterium
ACATCCCAACGATCATAAACAGAACAGCAATCCCTACCATAGGTATTCTGTTAGGAAGTTTTTGGGACGGGGCGGCCATTAACATGTTATAAGGCGATCCATTATATTATTTTTTCTGTTTGCTAAACAGATACAAAACTAACTCAGCAGCCAAGATAACTCAATGATAATAATGTAATTATAGCAATTGAAAATAAGTCAATATCCTCTCCGAACCGAATACACCCACTTAAAGTAATGACATAAACCGTAAGAGCGAACCTTGATTTACCAGGAACACCAGAGCTTATTGAGCTAGCCAACAGAGCTGACGAGACAGGATCTACCTTTAACTTAAGCAAACACATCTAAACCGAACAAAGCATTTTCCATTAAAAAATAGTTTCCTCTTCATAATAGAAAAACGTGACACGTTGAATAATACACCGCACCCAACTCTCAAAAAATCAACTTATTACCCAGTACACATATATCCCTATTATTAGCAGGGAATTGTGGATACAGCTTAACTATTCAGGTTGTTCGCCGCACAGGCAAAGAAAAATTTTCTGATAAGGCCTTCTCTATCGGCAGAATAATTCATAGTTGCAGAGCAAACATGCCACCTAGTTAAAGATAATATTATAGCGCCATAAACAAATGATAACATTATGAAAAAGCACTAAAGCAAATACGGATGCCCGATGCATACAAAGAACGACGAACGACGCAAACTCGCCAGGTTCCAATCCAGCCGAACGGTTACCGATGGTAACGTAATCTGGTAGCAGGCGGGAGCAATCCAAAAAACGTTTAGGTCTGTCAATTTACAGCAGACATAAACAACTAGACCCAGAAAACATCCTTAAGATAGTGATTAACTCTCCGCCCCCGAAAAACTGAAAACGAAATATGCATTACATTAATAGAAAAACACTGTAAATGTATCCATATTATTTGAAAAAACTTAAGAAAAACTCTTTAATATTTGTGGCATTTATCTCCGCAGCATTAGACCCAGCTCTGCCGCTGAAAATTTCGATTGCAAAGAATTAATTAAAAAAGTCCAAATATCATCCGTAATATTGGACACATTGGAAATACGACTTCGTTGAGTTAATATAAACAACCTAACAATAACTGTAATAATAATCGGAGGGAAGCTACAGCCCATCCGCAGCAGTATGGAGTTAACATGGAAATTGCACAGGAACTTATCTTTGCTTCCAATACCCACACCAAATCACAGCTGCTTGGGCGCTTGCAGAGTAAGGCATATGACATACAGGTACATGATCTAGAATGGATGAGCTATGGTAGTGGCTTGTTAACGCCTCAAGCCTCCTGTTTTCTAGAGTTGGTTTTCAAATGTGATTCGAGCTGGGAAGGGAGCTACTCGGCTACCCCCAATAAAAACAGCTTCAAAAATATAGGGGCCTTGGTATTCGCCCCGCCGCAAACAACACTGCATTGCCAATGGGACAAAGGCTCTCAACAAACCATCGGTTGCATGTTCAATATCAATAATCTTAGTGCACTGCATGGGCTCGATTGGGATTGGTCGGCGATTGATCTCGAGCACACATTTGATATTCAAAACCCATTTATAGTTGCCGCCATGAGACGACTCGCAGAAGAAGCGATAACACCGAGCTTTGCCAGCGAACTACAAACCGAATACACTCTTGTTTTACTTGCGCTGGAATTGCGTCGTCATTTTTTGAGTGCGCTGAAAGCACCGAAGATAACGCTGAGTAAACTCAGCCATCATCAGATTAGCCTGATCAACGAGCTGATTGATAGCTCTACAGGCGCAGGCCCATCACTCGATGATTTCGCCGAAGCCTGCAATATACCGGCGCGACAACTCTCAATTCTATTCAAGAACATGACAGGGGTGACGCTACGCCATTACGTCGCAAATACCCGATTAAAAAAAGCTAAGCATATTCTTTCCAACCGGCACCTCATGATAAAACAAGTCGCCTATCAGTGCGGATTCAAAAGTGCCACAGCATTCTCCGCTGCATTTCGTAAAGAAACAGGAGTAACCCCTCTAGAGTTTCGTAAAGCACTTGAGCAATAGTAATCTGATTTCAAGCCTGGCAACGTGACTCAACCTGATCATTATATAACCTAACGCAATCTATTTGGATTTGCGTTTCAGCTACATTTCTTGTTTTTCACAGTCAGTGATTACCTTTGACGGGGCGTGCTTGTCTCCATTACATTGGAAAACAGTCGCCTCCAGTAATAATAATGCGACCGCAACCCTTTTCTTCCACATTGGTTTCAGGCTTAACCAGCGATTTTATTTGTGGCAATGCCGTGAGCCGATTTCAATAGGATTTTTGAAATGAGCATCCCCACTACACAAGCCATCCGTGAATTTCTCGAGCAACAAATTGACTGCTGGAATAGCGGCGATAAAGAAGGAATGCTGAAGGCCTACCGCAAAGTAGCCGCCAATAGTTTGAAAGTTGAATATGTTGGCAGCCCTGTTATCGACGGCTGGCCAGCGCTTGAAGAGATGTGGTCAAACTATAATACCATCACAAAAATTGATCCTGTCGAAATACTAATAAACGGCACAGAAGGTGCCTGTTATCTTCGTAATCAAGTCACTACACCAGATGGGGCTATCATTTCGCCGAGCCTTGAAACTTATCATTTTGGCGATGGAACACTGCACGCCCGCTACTACCATAACGCTCACTGATCATCCATAACCACTGTATATCTGAGGAGATGAGCATGGCAACTGACACGCACAAACATTTACGCACCTGCCCTTTGTGCGAAGGCATGTGCGGGGTTGAGGTAACGGTGCAAGACCACCAGATATTGTCAGTGCGCCCGGATCGTGACGATGCGTGGAGTCACGGCCATATTTGCCCAAAAGGCACTACACTCGGCGAGTTACATCACGATCCGGACCGGTTACACATGCCATTGGTGCGTGACGGTAATGAATGGCGGGAAACAAGCTGGGATGAAGCTTTCGAACGCTGCGAAGAGTTATTGCAGAATGTACGCGAAAAATATGGTCATCATACCATCAGTGGCTACTTTGGTAATATGCTGGGAAAGAGTTTCGGTATCGGCCATTACAACGCGTTATTTTTCCAAGTCGCGGACCTAAAATCTGTTTACAGCTCCGCAACCGTTGATCAGCAGCCAAAAAATCTTAGCTCTCATCTGATGTATGGTGATATGTGGCGTATACCAATACCCGACATCGATAACACTGACTTATGGGTGATCTTTGGTGCCAACCCAGCCGCCTCGAAGGGAAGTATATTATCGCACCGCAATGTAATGGAAGCGCTAAAAAATATTCGCAAGCGTGGTGGAAAAGTTATCGTTATCGATCCAGTCAACACCACGACGGCACAAAAATCCGATCAATGGATTCCAATTCGACCCGGTGCCGACGCCGCGCTATTGCTCGGCGTGGCCCACACCTTGTTTCATGAAAAACTGGTTCGCCTTGGTCACCTTGCTACACTAGTAAATGGTCTCGATTCCGTGCGTGAACTAGCCCTACAATTTCCGCCAGAAACAGTGCAGCATTATTGCGGTGTCGATGCCACCACCATTCGCGAATTGGCACGCACAATAGCACAGGCTCCGACCGCTGCCGTCTATGGTCGTATCGGTTTATGTACCCAGGAATTCGGCACACTCGCTTCGTGGCTTATCGATGTGATTGCCATTTTATCCGGAAATTTCGATCGTATCGGTGGCTTAATGTGGAGCAAACCGGCTACAGCGCACCTCGGCTTAACCAACAACTCATATCCCATTAACTATCCACTTGTTACCGGTAAAACACGTGTTCGCGGTGCGCCGATTATTTTAGGCCAAGGTCCAGCGTCTTGTTTGGCCGAGGAAATAGCGACACCCGGCGAAGGGCAAATCAAGGGGTTGATCACAGCAGCGGCAAACCCTGCCTTGAGCGCTCCCGACTCGGGCCTTTTGGCACAGGCACTGCCACAGCTCGAATGTATGATTTCGCTCGATGTATATTTAAACGAAACCACGCGCCATGCACACGTCATTTTACCGAGCCAGTCGTTAGTCGAGCAGCCCTACTGGGATTTTTGGTCGTGGATATTCGCGCTGCGCAGTGGTGGTAAATTTTCGCCGGCGCTATTCAAACGCCCCAACAATCATCCAGACGACTGGCAGATCCTGTTACGCCTGGGCTGGTTGATCAGCGGCAACGACAATGCGTCTTTTGATCTCGACCAACTCGACGATGATTATTTCCACCGACTGTGTAACAGCGCTGGCGTCGATCCCGCACAGGCCACCGCGATGTATGACGGACGTGGCCCGGAACGGATTCTCGATCTAGCCATCCGGACCGGTCCATTCGGCGATAGTTACGGAAAAAAACCTGATGGCATGAACCTGCAGACTTATCGCGATGCGCCACACGGCATTGATTTAGGGCCAGCGCAAGAGCAGGTCGTCAAAAGCGTATTGAAAACCGAGTCGAAAAAAATCGAGCTGGCTCCCGATCATATCCTGCAAGATATTCCTCGCTTGCAGTACGCGATCAAGCAACAAGACTGGCCCGAACTGGTACTAGTAAGTCGCCGCCATTTAGCCTCGATGAACTCATGGCTCCATAACGTTGATACGCTGATGCGTGGTCGCGATAAATGCACCCTGCTTATTCATCCAGACGATGCCGAGCGCAAAGGTATCTCGCACGGTGATGACGTAGAAGTCAGCCGTGGTAAAAACGCGCTTACCATTGTCGCTGAAGTAACGGCTGATATTTCGCGTGGCGTAGTGAGCATACCGCACGGCTGGGGCCACAACGCAGATGGAGCGAAGCTAAATGTTGCCAAACGGCAGCCCGGTGTGAACAGTAATTTGTTGAGCCCCGGTTTATTTGTGGATGTTCCGTCTGGCAATGCTGTGCTTAATGGTATTCCAGTCATTATTGCAAAAGCTTAATAGCACGGGGCACAACTTTTTTACTCTCTACATAAACGAAAAAGCCGTTAAATAATATTCGACCTATTTTATTTAACGGCTGGATAACAATAATCAGGACAACACTATGTACAACCCAAATAATAAATCCTCTCTTTTTCTGGGCAAATCCGCACAGCTGGGCGCACAAATAGGCTTAGTGCTAATGATCGCTGGCGCAGCCAATGCGCAATCCACCGATGTGAAAGAGTCCAGAGCCGTACTTGAAGAAGTCATCGTCAATGCGCGCCGCACCGAAGAGAACATGCAGTCGGTACCTATTTCTATTGTTGCATTGAGCGGTAATACACTAAAAGAAAAAACCATCTCCTCCCCGGAAGACTTGCAAGTAGCCACCCCAGGTGTCTTTTTATCCGGCTCAGGCGGCCGCGAAAATGTGATTTATCAAATTCGTGGCCAGTCCAAAGCGTTATCCGGCCCAAGCTCGCCGGCTGTGGTGAGTTATTTCGCAGAGGTACCCGACCCGACCTTCGGCAGCTTCGTGCCGCAATTTGATATTGCATCGGTGCAGGTGTTGAAAGGACCACAAGGCACCCTATTCGGCCGAAACACAACCGGCGGCGCGATTTTGTACATGCCGCAATCACCCACCGACCAACTGGAAGGTTCTCTAGATATAGCCGCTGGAAATTATGGCTATCACAAAATGACCGGTGTCTTGAATGTGCCTCTGCTAACCGATAAAGCTGCCATACGCATCGCAACGGATTTACAACGCCGCGATCCCTACACAAAAAATATCGGCAGCGGTCGGGATCTCGATGATATCGACGCACAATCATACCGTGTATCGCTGCGACTCGACCCCATCGACACCATCACAAACACCCTCATCCTAGATTATTATAAAAGTGACAACTCCGGCTTTGCTACGGTATTAACTGGTGTAGAGCCAGAAGCCGGAACGCTCGATTTACTTGGTCTTCGCAACCCAGCTAACGAACAATTGGCGGCCCAGCACACACGAGGCCCGTTTAAAGTTGATGCGTCGTTCGACCAGGCGCAAACCAATAAACGTAAGGGGCTAACCAATCGCACCGAAGTCGACTTAGGGGCGGTAGAGCTCGTTAACATCTTCGGATATCGGGAAACCGCGTTACATTATCAACCCAATGTCGATGGCATGCCGCCGATCGTTACGGATGGAACTGGATTGTATCCAGCAGGGATACCGCTCGAATACATCCGCGCGCGTCTAGCTCAGGAAACCAAGCAAACCAGCAACGAATTACAATTGCGTGGCGATGCCTTCGACAACCAACTCGAATGGCTAGTTGGTGGCTTTTGGCTAAAGAGCGAGCCTAACGGGTCGCAAGGTATTCAAGTCGCATTTGCACATATCCCGGGGACACCCGATCCCGGCGCAGGCTATACTTTTATCACCGAAGAATCTCAAGCGGTGTTTACCAATTTACGATACGATCTCAGCGATTTACTGCTGGACGGCTTACAACTCGAAGTAGGTATGCGTTATACCAAAGATAGCATTGAAGCTTGTACCGGTTCAGGGCTCAGTGGCTCCCCAGATGAGGTTGTACTGAGCGATTGCAAACATAGTGCCCCGAACATTCTTAATGCCAGCACTAACACAGTAGATTCGTCCAAAACCACGTGGTCGGTCAGCCTTAACTGGCAAATCAATCAGGATCTATTCACCTATATAATTACTCGTCGCGGGTATCGAGCCGGTGGTATCAACGGGCCGACGTTTGCGGGAAGGCTCAGTGAATTTCAATCGTTCGCGCCGGAGACAGTCAACGACATCGAGATTGGCGTACGCACTGACTGGGATATCGGCGATGTAACCATACGAGCCAATGCGTCAGCATTTGTCGGCTGGTATGAAGACGTGCAATCCGTGCTGACGGGTGTGAACACGGTTGGTGCCGCATGTAATCCGGCAATCACCACAAATCCTGCGGGCATATCGCCGGATGGCGATTGTAATCCGAACAACGACCCTAACGGCGGGACCATGTTGACCAATATCGGTGAAAGCAAAGTGCAAGGTATTGATGTTGAACTGGTAGTCGTCCCAATAGAGAACTTGACCCTCTCCCTCGCAGGTAACTACCTCGACCCCAAAACGGAGAAATTCAATCCTGCTCCAGCGCTTTCCGCGTATATCAGTGGCAACGAAATCCCGTTTAATAACACTGCGAAGAAAACATTTAGCGCCAGCGCACGATATGCCATGCCGCTGCAGCCCGAGTTCGCCGACGAGCTGGTGCTCATCGCCGATTATTACTGGTCGGATGAACTCATGTATGGAGAAACTCGTCTGCCATCTTACAACCTGACCAACATACGAATTGACCTGAGAAATATTGCCGAAACCAATATCGACGCCGGTCTATTCGTACGCAACCTTTTCGATGAGGAATATCAGTCCGGTGGGCAATTGAGTGGTGGGCCAGCAGTCGGATTAACTGCTTCGATTTACGGACCTCCTCGGATGTTTGGCGCAGAAATTAGATTCTTGTTCTGATTGCGTAGAACCCACACGCTGTCCGGATTCAGCCATTGAATCCGAACAGCGGGTCCGGCATCGGCAGATCAAGAATCGCAAACACGCCTGTTTTCAGGTTAGCCTGAATGTCATCGGCATTCGCATCGGCAGGTAGTGACAGGGTGCGCTGAAATGAACCATAACTTCGCTCCACTCGGTAAAACTGCTTGTCTTTATGCTCGTGCTTTTCTTCTTTTCCCCCCTGATGGTCAGCACATCACCTTTGACTTCAATCGATAAATCCCCTTCTGACAGGCCCGGTACATCCAGTGCGATTTCATACTGATTGTCATCATTAGATTTGTTCGGCCGCAATATGGAATGTAGCGGCTTTAGATTCAGTTAGAGTGCATTCTGTTATTTTTCTCAAACGGGTCCAGCGTAATTCGCAGGAGTTTGACCGCACTTAGTGACGAAGATGGCATCGCCAGAAAAGTTATAATCACTTGTGGTGAAAAATACAGTGTCAATAATGGTTATGTTTTATAAGCACAATCATTTGAAAATAAAAAATGCAAGGACTCCGTCTGTTTTATTAGTTGATAAACGTTCCTTATTAAAATACCAGCGAACTGATCCATGTTTAATCCCCACAAAGTTATAAAAGAACACGGAATTGATGTGGCACGCCGGCTGACTAAAACTAAATGGGAGCATAGATGCATAAATGCTGCAGCTACGATGTTGGAAGAAGACAAAGCAACACCGGTTTATGCCAGCTTAATAGTGACTTCACTTCCCCATCGCCAACCGATAGACGGCGAATCTCCAGCCCACTTATGGCGACGCCGGATCGGGAATGATGAATATTTACTGGAAAGTGGTTTCTTTGAAGATGGATCAATGACCGGTATTCCTTTCGGCGCTAAGGCCCGCTTGGCACCTATCTATATTCATACCCAAATGATCCGCCAAGCTTCGTCTGTGTTAGATGTTCCCCACACGCGCAATGCTTTTTTGAAAGCGCTTAATATGCCCGACGGGGGGTATGAGCTACAAACACGTTACGGATCAGGCGCGGCGTATTTCTACCTGCAAGATGACCATTATCCACGATGGAATCTCAACTTGGGCTGGAGTACTAACAGATAATTTTATTTATGATGTAGGTGTGTTATCACCTTCTACTCAACGACTCGAAAGTGCTGGGTTCGCCCGCCAGACTGCTTTTAGTAAGGAGTTTTACAGCTTGATCATGGAAAACAAATTAAAGCTCAATTACCAGGCTATTCAGATTATCAGTGATAACAGTTGGGAAAATGACATGGATACCGGCCGTTTTTATACTTTCTAATTATAATGGCGATAATTTAACTTAGCTTAGACTGGAGGGGCGTCATGTTATTCCTCATTATGGAAACTCGGCGAGGGAGCCAGCTTCCCTTACTAAAAACATTGCTACCCAGCACAGCTGCAATGGCATCCACTGTAACGCAGTCGCACCGGAACTAGGTAGCCCCAAAGATATCACTGCTGCCGTTGCACTCCTCGCCTCGATGGTGGACAAAGTACTCATCTGGGCCACTCTGTCTATTTTGAAGATTACCTTGCACACCAATTCTAATCGCAACCAAAGGAATGTGGTTATACAAAGAAACTAAAACAATATTTTTGGCAGATTAAGTTCACTTCACATATGGCGAACAATAAAGGAGTAACCATGTAACTAAAACCTATAACAGAAATGATCAGCAAAAAATAATGACCATTTGTTATATATATTTTTCTAATAGAGGGCTTGAAAAAAACAAGAACAACCCTATTTTCTAAGTAACCGGGGGGCGTTCCCAGCGAAGCTCTCTGGCATTTATTGACTTTATTTTATATTGCTTCTGAGGAGGATATATCATGAGCTCAATTGACTTAACACCATTCTACCGCAGCAGTGTCGGTTACGACGGCCTCGGCGCATTAATTGACAGCGCATTGCACGGTGCCGATCACAACATAAGTTACCCTCCCTACAATATCGAGGCGCTAGACGAAAATCACTACGCCATTACCTTGGCTGTAGCCGGTTTTAATAAAACCGAACTCGATATTAATGTGGAAAAATGCCTACTCACTGTTCGTGGCCAAAAAGCCAAAGAGGAAACTGAGCGTAAGTATCTGCATCAGGGTATCGCCAACCGTGCTTTTGAACGCAAGTTCACACTCGCTGAATATGTTGAAGTAACCAATGCCGACCTTAGCAATGGTTTGCTGACGATAAGTCTGGTCCGGGAAATTCCTGAGGCCATGAAACCACGTAGCATTGTCATTAATCAATCCGGTAGCATACTGGAACACAAAGCTGAAACAAAAGCGGAAAGTACCGATAAAGACGCAGCCTAAGCCATTGATGGGCTGTAGCTATCAGTGCTACAGCCCATCAATATTTTATTTCGTTTAGACAATCTGATTCATGTTGATTGATAGGAGGATTTTCCATGAACTTTCAAAAACTCAACCCTTGGAACTGGTTCAAACATGAAGATAACGGTGTAGATCAGGGCTCACAAATTCCCGTGCGACGCGGTGAAGCCTCACGTATAGTGCCATCACCCACTAACACGGATTGGCAGCGTGAGCAGCATCCGGTGCAACAACTGCATCAGCAAATAGATCGCCTGTTTGACAACGTATTCAGTAATTTTGGCTTGCCATCGTTGAATAGCCCATTCCAGCGACAGCTAGGGTCCAATATTAGACCAACAGAATTTTATCGCCCACAGGTCGATGTGTCAGGTGATGACAATCAGTATGAGATCGCACTGGATGTACCGGGCCTGTCAGAAGGGGATTTATCGATTGAAGTCAAAGGTGATGTGCTGACCATCAGGGGGGAAAAAGAAGAAAAGCACGAGCATAAAGACAAGCAGTTTTACCGAGTGGAGCGAAGTTATGGTTCATTTCAGCGCACCCTGTCACTGCCTGTCGATGCGAATGCCGATGACATTCAAGCTAACCTGAAAGCAGGCGTGTTAACGCTCACGATTCCTCGGAGCCAATCTGAGCAAGATGACGTAAAACGCATAGCCATTTCATCAAACTGACGGGATACCCATGACAAACACCGTTGACCCGAGTTACCTACCGCGGATTGCAATTGCCCGCATGTGACTGCTGATGTCGGCCACAGCTTTTGCGACGTGGCCCCATGTCGACGCGGAAGGCAATCCCTTCCCGTCGCAGGCAATGATGCTGAAATAAGTTAATTCCACGATACCCCCTCTATTCAGAGCGGTGCCCCATATCAGATTCAATTTTGATACGAACGAGCTGGGCCAGCGTTCGAACATTTAATTTTTTCATGACTTGCGAACGATGGACCTCAACCGTGCGCTCACTAATACCAAGTTCCCCGGCAATCACCTTATTCATATCGCCATTGGCAACACGGTGAAAAACATCTAACTCCCGGTCTGATAGAGAACTGATTTTCTCAGCAAGTCGTTGTCGATCCAGTAGCTGACGACGCATACCACGATCTATATCCAAAGCCTCGTTAATCCTGTCCAGTAAATCCTGCTCTCGAAAAGGTTTACGGATAAAGTCCAGTGCTCCTCGGCGCATGGCCTCAACAGCCATGGGAATATCTCCGTGCCCAGTAATGAAAATAATCGGCAACGTGGCACCTTGTTCGTTAAGCTTTGCCTGAAGGTCTAAACCGGTCATTCGCGGCATACGGATGTCCAGCACCAGACAGCCTCCCATAGTGCTATCGTAGGCCTCAAGGAAATCGAGCGCAGAGGCAAATACTTGCCGCGGCTGATCGATCGAATCGAGTAACAAGCTGAGCCCCTCTCGGACACCTTCATCATCGTCAACGATAAAGACCGTTTGTGCGTTATCCATCTTGCTCTCCTGCAACAACAGCTGGCAGCGTAAAGTAGAATGTTGCCCCACCACCATCATTGTTATAAAAGTTAATCTCTCCACCATGTGCCAAAATGATAGCACGGCTAATCGATAGCCCTATGCCCATTCCTGACTCTCTGGTAGTTGAAAAGGGTGTAAATATTTTTCCTGCGGCTTCTTTTGAAACGCCGCCACCGCTGTCTCTGACCGAAACCTCGATCTCGTTGCGTTGGTTTAGGCGAGTCTGCAAAGAGATAGAATCACCGCGCTCACAGTTTACCGTCTGCATTGCCTGCATACCGTTACGCAATAGGTTCAGAACCACTTGTTGAATCTGCACGCGGTCAACCGAAACGAGCGGCAGTCCATCGGCAAGCTCAAAATCGATCACAATACCGCGAATCCGGCCATCGGCTTGGGCGAGCGCAATCACTTCTTCGACTAGCGTGTTACACACTACGGTTTCGAAGCTGCTCACATGTTGCTCGGTCATCATTTGCATACGCTCAACGATTGCCCCCGCGCGCAGCGCGTGTTCGCTGAGTTTGTCCAGAATATCTGACAAGCGGTCTTTTTTTCCGGCGACTAACAAGCGTTTACCTGCCTGTGAAAACAGGGATATCGCCGTGAGCGGCTGATTGATTTCATGGGCGATACCAGTGGCCATTTCACCCAGCATCGTAAGGCGGTCGACGTGGGCCAGTTTTTCCCTGAGATCCCTGACTTCTTGTTCGGCAGCGACGCGCGTGGAAATATCACGCACAAGGCAGACTAGTTTGCGCTCAGTTTGATGCTGCATTTTACTAACAGACAGCTGTACCGGGAACTCCGAACCATCTCGATGCTTCCCACTCACCTCCCGGCGCTCGAAGCGGGCTGGCAACTCTCCGGTCTGCTGATAATCGGCAACTAAATCGCCATACTCCTTCTTGTAAGGTTCAGGGATCAGCTGACTAAAATCCCTGCCTTCCATTTCTTGCTTTGTATAGCCAAACTTGGTCTGTGCTGCGGGATTAAACGTTTCGACTTTGCCACTCGCTCCAACCGTTATAACGGCGTCAATGGCCGCGGCAACTATCGACTCGGAATAAGCTTTTTCCTGAATAAGCGAAAGTTCCGCACGCCTGCGATCCGTAATGTCAGAGAGAAAACCCTCTAAGATAGCCCCTCCTCCACTATCCGAAGCAATCGCCAGCCCCCGATCCCACACCCATCGGAGCGCTCCGCCGCGATTATAAATACGATACTCCACGTCGAAGTGCCTTCGCTCAGCCACCGCCTCTGCAACCGCCTGCTGCACTGTCTCCAAGTCAGCCGGATGGATCAGCTCGCCCCAGAGAACCTGTTTGTTTTCCAATACTCGGCGCTCGTAACCACAGAGCGCCTGACAACCGTCGCTGACAAAAACCATTGCCCAAGGATAATATTCCTCGCAGCGATAGCTCATCCCGGGGAGGTTCGAAAATAAACTGTCGAGACGGCGCGCCGTAGCGAGCGCCTGCTTAGTCCGAGCACGTGAGATCAACAGATAATAAACTGCCAAGCTTGTCAGGCTAGTCAACAAAATCAGCAACACCAGCATCGCGTTGGAGAATCTGAAATAAGTCCCTAGAAGAAACTCTTCTCTCGGTGCAACCTGTAACTGCCAGTTTACACCGTACAATTCAAACTGCCGTTGCTGGACCCACTGCTGGTCTACTGCAGTGGGTATAGGATCTGTGGAAAACAGACTCTTACCATTGATCGATATAGCAACGCTGTGCTCAGTCATAACCTCCGTAGGAAGTATTACCTGCAGCAACGGTTCAATCAAAAGCACACTACCCACAAGGCCTGCAAACTGTTCACCGTCGGGACCGGAACGATTAACAGGAACGTATATTCCCAAACCTTTGCCGCCATGAATTGAGTCTAGGGGAGTGGTAAAAGCAACACGGTTTCGCTCACGTGCTGTTATTGCTGCCGCCAAAGCGGGCGGATTGAATCGAAGATCAAAACCCCGCGCGATTTCATTACCCTCAAGTGGTAACACCCAGCGAACATGCTGCGATGAATCAATCCAATGGATTGATAGCCTGGTCGCCCTAAGTAAATGATCCTGGCCAGGTTTTCCCAATCGTCACGGGATATAGACGTCTCTCCGCCCAATTGCCGTGCTAAGCCTGAGAGTGATACCACTCGAGCTTCGATATCCAGTTTAATTAGCGTTTCAACACCACGAATAGTAGATTCAGTAGCCCCTGTGATGATGCTCCGCTCCCTAGCGTCCAGCACATACCAAGCCAATGCAATGACAACAGCAACAGTTAAACCGGCCAACACTGCGTATAAAGAGATAACACGGCCGCCTGCTATCTTCGGCTTATCATGCTTGTTCCGACTCAAAAATTCCTCACTAGCTCACCAGTTAAAGAGGTGGTTTGCTCTAAACGTTGTACCCGTCTCAACTATAAGCCCCACAAACAACTCAAGTATTATCCCAGAGGTTAGTCTGAATAAAACGGATCGTACAAATCACACGGATGCTGCTGCGAGGGAATCAGTGGTACTCAAATAAGTAAAGATTCAACTCGCCATTTCAGAATTACTTTCAGAAGATAGATAGCACGTTGATTCTCGATTTATCAAAAAACTCACCCGCAGCTATTGCACAAACTATTTCTGCTGAATAAAACGACACAGCACATATAAAAGAATGCTAACCATAGCTATCAGGTGCAGTGTTTCTTTAAGACTTTTTACTTGCTCTCAACATCCAAGCGGTCTTTTCATGAATACGCATACGATCAGAAACCAGTGAGGCGGTTGATTCATCGTCAGCAGCTTGCGCTACTTTCAATACGGCGCGACAAGTTTTAATCACCTGTTCATGACCCAGAGTCAACAACTCAACCATCTCGGATGAGCTGGGGACCCCATCAACTTCTTTGATAGAACTGAGTTGAGAAAAAGCTTTATAAGTACCCGGTGCCGGAACGTCAAGCGTTCGGATACGTTCAGCAATATCATCAACTGCGACTGCCAACTCAGTATATTGATCCTCAAACATTAGGTGTAATTCACGAAATTGTAAGCCTGTTACATTCCAGTGAAAATTATGCGTTTGTAAATACAGCGTATAGGAATCAGCTAGAAGTCGCTTCAAACCATCTGATATGTCCTCTCTACTTTCTTTACTTATACCAATATTTATATCAGTCATTACATGCCCTCATGTGTACAGCGGTGATAAACCCTAACGGCGAACTCTGCTGCAGATTCTACATCTGTGCCTATCAATAGCCCGTCGCAATTCCAAACACCCTGTAAGTGTAAACCAGAATTAGTGTAAAACCTGATGCGGTTACCAGGCAACAAGAAGCCTTAGCCCTCGACCAGCCCTCGACCGCGATCAGGAATGATATGGTAGTTCCAAATCTAGCCAGATGATATCCGTTGGGAGCACATTAATATTAGGGATAACCACAGTACTGCTGTCCGGTGGCATAACCCCAATCGAGAGCCGATCAGGGATCATTCAACCGGCAATCTGGCTCCCTCCTTGGCGCCACTATTATGGCCCTCATCTAAACTGTGGTCTCACCCTGTTCCGGGACTCTATCTCTGTTAGCAAGTAGGTAATGCGTATTTTTCAGGCCCGATAAAAAAGACTGTTGCAAATATTTATTACCGCTTTCAACACCCCATATGGCAACATATATTTAAGCAGAGATTTATGTTGTACTATCGATGTCAATTATTGCTGACTAACCAGGAAAACCTGAAAATGGACCTACCGCTTCGAAAAATCCTGGAGGCTGTACCAGATGCATTGGTTGTCGCCGATAAGGCTGGCACCATAGTCATGGCCAATCACCAGGCTGAAACTCTATTCGGCTATACACATGGAGAGCTCGTCGGTCTGACTATTGAGGCACTGATGCCCGAACGTTTCACAGCTCGTCATGTACAACATCGACAGCATTTTCATGCGCATCCACAAACCCGTGCGCTAGGTGAAAAACTGCCTGTAATGCTACTCTGCCAACGTAAAGATGGCAGCGAGTTTCAAGCAGAGATCAGCCTGGGCCCACTGGAGTGTGAACAGGGCACCCTAGTAACCAGTGTCATACGCGACATCACACCTCGCGCACTTGAAAACCAACAACTCCGGCAATTGCTGGATTCCTCGGCAGACGCGATGATTGTTATCAATGCAGATGGCGAAATGGTGCTGGTTAATACACAAACTGAAGTACTGTTCGACTACCCGCGTGATGCGCTACTGGGTAATTCTGTCGATATGCTACTACCCGAGCGTTTTCGTGCCACTCATCCCCACCATAGAAATACTTTTTTTAATGCCCCGCGGGTACGCCCAATGGGACAAAATCACACAGCGCTCTACGGAAAGAAACGCAACGGTGAGGAGTTCCAGCTCGAAATTAGCCTGAGCCCCGTGCAAACGGCAAACGGCTTGTTAGTATCCAGTGCTATCCGCGACATCAGCGACCACGTAGAAATTGAACGAGAGTTAGCAGCAGCCAAAGAAATGGCTGAGCGCGCTAATACCAGTAAATCGCGCTTCCTGGCTGCTGCTAGTCATGATTTGCGACAACCGTTGCAATCGATGGGATTGTATTTGTCGGTTTTGTCGGATATACCCGACCGCGTCAAGCAGCAGGAAGTTATCGGAAATATGCGTCAGTCCTTAGGCACCATGAGCGAGTTGCTCAACGCGCTGCTAGATATCTCGATGTTCGAGAGCGGACAGATTGTCGCTGATATACGTGACGTTCACCTGCACGAAATCATCGCCCCGGTTATCATCGACAACCGTCAACAAGCCCAGCAAAAAGGCCTGCTACTGGAAACTATCGGCGACGATTTCGTGGTCCACAGCGACCCGGCCCTGCTCAAACGTATTATCGAAAATTTAGTGTCCAATGCAGTACGCTATACCGAACGCGGCCGCATTACCATCGAATGCCAGTGTAACAATGACATCGCGCGTATCTCCGTCACAGATACCGGTATCGGAATACCTGAGGAGTCACTGCACAATATCTTCCAGGAGCACTACCAGCTGGAAAACAAGTTACGCGAACGGCGCCAGGGACTCGGGCTCGGACTATTTATTGTCGAACATATCGCCACTTTACTTGATCACCCTATCACCGTGTCATCCACCGTTGGAAAAGGCTCAAGCTTCACACTACAGGTACCGCTAGGGAGCTCCCAACCTGCACAACAAACCCCCGCATCCATAAGCCATCCCTATACCGAAAACAGCCATAACCCAAGCATACTGTTTGTGGACGATGACCAATCAGTTCTCGATGCAGCTACCCTATTGTTGGAGTCTCTCGGTGCAACCGTCCATAGTGCGCAGAACGGCGATGAAGCTTTAGCCCATCTTCAGGCAGGTATTTGCCCTGATTTATTGGTCTCCGATTACCGACTCCCAAATTACAACGGCATCGAGGTAGTGCGTCGCATACGTGAAGCGATGAAGAACGACTTGCCAGTGATCATTATGACGGGAGATACCTCTGCTCAAGAGATCAAAGCCGCAAACCTCGACAATTGTACCTTATTACATAAACCCGTCGATGGAGACAAGCTCATATCGTTAATGTATTCACTCACCATTTAACTGTCCGCAGTCCTCGCCTGTAGGTAACGAGCCTGGAAATGGTTGAAACACCGTGGATAAAGCGAGCTCGTCAACCAGCCCCATAATCACCCTGTGCTGTGCCGATAATAAGGCCAGACCACACTCTCTCCTGCGCCTTGCAAGCCCATCAAAAAAATCCTGCGGATAACCACAAGCTCGCGCGGCGATCACGAATTGTCACTGCACGGCATCGTTGCGATAGTGCTATCTCGTTATCAACTCGGTCTACCCAGTACAAATGAAAGTGATAGACGGCCCTACCGTTTCATCATGGTGAGCAGATACGAACGTTATTAACTAAGGAGATTATCATGGCTTACGCAACAACTAATCCATACACGGGTGAGGTACTGCAGACCTTTCCGGAAGCGACTGATGCCGAAATCATTGAGGCCATAGAAGCCGCCAATACAACCTTCCTTTCCTGGAAGCAGACCTCATTCGCTGAGCGCGCAACAATTATGCAAAAGGCAGCTGACCTGCTGCGTAACAATAGTGATACCTACGCAAAATTACTGACTCTGGAAATGGGTAAGATCACATCGGAAGCCAAGGCAGAGGTAGAATTATCCGCAGCCATTTTTGAATACTACGCAAAAAATGCCGAGGCTCTGCTCAAGCCGGAAAAACTGCCCGTAGCCGATCCAGCTGAGGGCGATGCGGTCATCGTCCATGATCCCCTGGGCGTATTGCTTGCGGTGGAGCCCTGGAACTTTCCGTACTACCAGGTCGCGCGCATCATTGCACCGCAGTTGTCTGCGGGTAATACCATGTTACTCAAACATGCAGGTATTGTTCCTCAAAGTGCCGCGGCTTGCGAAAAACTTATGCTCGATGCGGGCCTGCCCAAAGGCGCCTTCAAGAACCTCTATGCTAAACATTCGCAAACCGAATTGATTATCAACCATCCGCTGGTACGCGGCGTAGCGCTCACCGGATCAGAGGCTGCTGGTGCCAGCATCGCCTCTGCTGCCGGTAAGGCACTGAAGAAGTCGACACTGGAGCTTGGCGGTGCTGACGCATTCGTAGTACTGGCTGATGCAGACCTTGAAAAAACCGTCAACTGGGCGGTTTTTGGTCGTCACTGGAACGGCGGCCAAGTCTGTGTTTCCTCAAAACGTATGATCATTGATGACACAATCTACGATGATTTTCTCGAGCAGTACACAGCAGGCATTACCAAGCTGAAAGCCGGCGATCCGTTCGATCCCGAAACGACTTTAGCACCACTGTCATCGCAAAGTGCTGCTGACCTTGTCAAAAAGCAGATTAGTCAGGCGATCGAACACGGTGCAAAGGCAACCGAGGTTGGACCCAAAGTCCCCAGTCAAGGTGCCTTCGTACAACCCACCATTCTTACTGATATTAGCGACGACAACCCTGCCCGCTATTGGGAATTTTTCGGGCCGGTATCCATGCTGTTCCGCGCCAAAAATGAAGATGATGCGGTGCGTATTGCCAATGACACACCCTTTGGATTGGGCGGGTCGGTATTCACGTCCGATCCAGGCCATGGTGCCGAAGTAGCGAAGCAAATTTCTACCGGCATGGTATTCGTAAACCATCCGACAATGGTGAAGGCCGACCTGCCCTTTGGTGGTATTCGCCATTCCGGCTATGGCCGCGAGTTACTCGGTCTTGGCATCAAAGAATTCGTCAATCACAAATTAATAGACGTGGTAGACATCGATGCGCCATTCTAACGACGCTATTAAACAGAGAAGCCTGTGGGCACAACGTTTAAATGATTTAAATTCAGGATATAGAGGACAAAACAATGAAAAGAGTCGATAAAAAAGTTGCGTTAATTACAGGTGCCGGACTCGGAATCGGCAGGGCCACCGCCCTGCTACTAGCCCAGCACGGTGCCAGCGTGGCCATTACAGACGTCAACGACGAAACCGGTAAGAAACTGGCTGCTGAAGTCAATGCGGCTGGTGGCGTGGCTAAATTTTGGCATCTCGATACCACTGATGAGGACAACGTAAGCAAGGTTTTTTCCGAGGTGGCTAGTGAGTTCGGTTCGATAGACGTGCTGGTCAATAATGCCGGTATCGCCGGGGTAGAAAAACCCACCGATGAAATATCCAAGCAGGAGTGGGAGACGCTGATGAGTATTAATGTGACCGGCGTATTCCTGTGCACCAAGCATGTGATTCCCTATATGCGTAAAGCGTCGCGCGGAAGCATTATCAATATGTCGTCTATTTACGGTCTGGTAGGTGCAGCCGATCTACCCCCTTATCATGCATCCAAGGGTGCGGTCCGGCTGATGACCAAGAACGATGCCTTGATCTATGCCAAGGAGAATATCAGGGTTAACTCGGTACACCCTGGTTTTATCATGACCCCACTCGTCGAGGCACTTGCACAACAATCACCGCTCGGCGCTGAAGCATTCAAGCAACAGCTTGATGACGCCCACCCTATTGGTCATGTCGGCGAACCCATCGATATTGCTTACGGCGTATTATTTTTGGCGTCGGATGAATCCAAATTTATGACCGGCAGTGAGCTGGTCATCGATGGGGGTTATACCGCTCGGTAAATTTAATCGCGCGATTAAGATTGAGAAGCAATGGCCCTGTGATTAATCCAGGGCCGTAGTCTTGCTTACTCATTGCTCTATCACGAGCCAGGAAAAAGTCTATGAAAATCGGCATTCCAAAGGAACTTCACCAGGGCGAGCGGCGTGTGGCGTCGACTCCCGAGGTGGTTGCTCAATTGTCAAAATTGGGTTTCAGCGTTGCTGTTGAAACCGCTGCGGGAACTGCGGCCAGCTACACCGATGACGCTTACGCAGCTGCTGGCGGTGAGATTGTGGCCTCAGCAAAAGAACTCTGGGCGCAATCCGATATCGTGCTCAAAGTACAGGCACCCGAAAATAACGAGGTCACCTCGCTGCGATCAGGTCAGACACTAATCAGCTTCCTGTGGCCAGCACAGAACCCCGACTTGCTCAAGCAGCTGACCGAGCGCGGCGTCACGGCCATCGCCATGGACAGCATCCCCCGAATTTCACGCGCGCAGGAGATGGACGCACGCAGCTCCATGGCCAACGTTTCAGGCTACCGCGCCATAGTCGAAGCAGAAGAGCACTTTGGTCGATTTTTCGCAGGACAGATCACCGCAGCCGGCAAAGTACCACCAGCCAAGGTGCTGGTGATCGGCGCGGGTGTTGCAGGCCTGGAAGCGATCGGTACTGCAAAGAGTTTGGGGGCGATCGTACGTGCGTTTGATACACGCCCCGAAGTAAAAGAACAGATCGAGAGCATGGGCGCCGAGTTCCTGATGCTCGATTTCAAGGACGAAGACGGTTCCGGCGAAGGTGGCTATGCCAAGGTGATGAGTAAAGAATTTACCGAGGCCGAAATGCAGCTATTTGCCGAGCAGGCCAAGGATGTTGATATCATTGTGACCACCGCATTAATCCCCGGTAAACCGGCACCGCGACTGATTACAGCCGAGATGATCAAGTCCATGAGGGCCGGTAGCGTAGTAGTTGATCTTGGCGCCGAACAGGGCGGCAATTGTGAGCTGACAGTGCCCGGTGAGCTGGTCGTTCGACACGGTGTATCGATCATTGGCTACACCGATTTACCCAGCCGCATGGCCACCCAATCGAGCCAGCTGTATGCTACCAACCTGCTGCATCTACTCGCTGAAATGACACCGAACAAAAATGGTGAAATCGTCCTCGACATGGAGGACGAAGTTATTCGCGGCGCCACGGTTTGCAGCGGTGGCAAAATAACATGGCCTCCGCCTGTGCCGAAAAATCCACCGGCCCCCAAAAAGGTCGTACCTGTACCTGTACCTGCACCAGCGGTCGTTGAACAAAAAAAATCCGTTTGGGGTCCGGTAGTGACTGTTGTCATTGCTGTACTTGCGCTGCTTGGGCTTGGCTCGGTGGCACCAGCAGACTTTATGGTACACGTAACGGTTCTCGTCCTCGCTAGCGTAGTCGCCTACATGGTGGTTTGGAATGTTTCCCCAACACTGCATACATCACTGATGAGCACCAACAACGCCATCTCAAGCATTATCGTGATTGGTGCGTTGCTCCAGATTAGTTCGCAGGATAATACGGTGAAGTGGCTCGCTATCACGGCGCTAGCCATCACCAGCATTAATATCGTCGGCGGCTTTGCCGTAACTCATCGAATGCTCAAAATGTTCCGGAAATCATCATGATTAACACAGGCGTCGTAAGTGCTGCGTATATCGCTGCGATGGTACTTTTCATTATGGACCTGAGTGGTCTCTCCAGTCAGCAAACCGCTCGCCGGGGCAACTGGTATGGCATTGCCGGCATGGTCGTTGCCTTGTTGGCAACTATACTCGGCGTCGTCACTAACAATTATCTCGAGTTGATAGCTGCCTTGATCGTGGGGGGAGGTATCGGGCTAGTTGTCGCCAGGCACGTGCAGATGACCGCGATGCCAGAGCTCATTGCCCTGCTGCACAGTTTTGTCGGGCTGGCGGCGGTGCTGGTTGGCTATGCCAAGTTCGGGGATACGTCCTCGCAATTGATCGGTATCGATTTGACGATTCATCACATTGAAATCTACGTCGGTATACTGATCGGTGCTGTAACCTGCTCTGGCTCATTAATCGCCTTCGCAAAGCTATCCGGTCGCATCAGCGGCAAAGCACTGGTGCTACCGGGGCGCGCCCCGTTCACTCTCGGCATACTAATCGTCCTAATCTGGTTTGGCTGGGAATTTGTTAATCAGTCTGCGGCAGGTGGCGGTATATTGCCGTTACTCATCATGACTGCGATTGCGCTGATTTTTGGTATTCAATTGGTTATGGCCATTGGCGGCGCTGATATGACTGTCGTTATATCCATACTCAACAGCTTGTCGGGTTGGACAGCAGTGACCACCGGTTTCATGCTGAACAATGATTTATTGATCGTGATAGGTGCACTGGTCGGTGCGGGCGGCGCGATATTGACGACCATCATGTGTCGCGCGATGAATAGAAGTTTTGTGACAGTGCTGGTTGGTGGCTTTGGTTCAGCTGGTGGCAAAAAATATTCTTCTGCCGGAATCGAAGAAGACGGCGAGGTCACAGCCATCACTGCCAAAGAAACAGCGGCGCTTCTCTTGGAAGCCAAGGAGGTAATGATCATTCCAGGCTATGGGATGGCAGTTGCAAAAGCGCAGCAGAACGTCGCTGCGCTCACCAGCACGCTGAGAGCCAAAGGGGTCAACGTACGCTTTGGAATTCACCCGGTCGCTGGACGCATGCCTGGGCATATGAATGTACTGTTGGCCGAAGCGAATGTCCCCTATGACATTGTGTTCGCAATGGATGAAATCAACGATGACTTTCCCGAGGTTGACGTTTCCCTCGTTATTGGTGCCAACGATATCGTCAATCCATCAGCACTTGATGAACCGAACAGTCCCATCGCTGGCATGCCGGTACTTACGTGCTGGAAAGGCAAGGTAACTATTGTCCTCAAGCGCAGCATGGCAACCGGTTATGCCGGCGTGCAGAATCCACTGTTCTTCAAAGAGAACACACGCATGCTGTTCGGCAACGCCAAAGATACGCTGCAGTCTGTGCTGGAGGTATTGTGATGGGTAGGCTCTGCTCTCCACGTAGGCTTTAACCACCGCAGAAATGCAAACGACAGACCATCTTGCAACGGCGATCGGAATCAATTCGCTCACGCTTATGCAGACCGCAGGCACTGCAGTAGCCGATGCCATTACCGCACGGTCGGTGTATCCGATAAAAATATCGTCAAAAAAGGCTCCAGTTACTGCAATTATGAACGTGCAATCGTTTATCTCGTTGTGCAAATGCAAAGAGAATAAATATTTAGAGCACCATTATTCTCATGTAGACCTTATCCATCAGAGCGGACACGAATCACCCTTTTGCCAAAATTTTCGCCCTTGAGCAAACCGATAAAAGCTTCTGGGGCATTTTCAAGACCATCTATTATCTCTTCACGATACTTTACCCTGCCCTGCTCAACCCACTGGCGCATCTCTTTTTCAAATTCGGGATAGAGATGACCAAAATCATCAAAGATAATGAAACCCTGCAATTTAATTTTCTTGCGAAGAATTTGACCCATTAGCCAATTCATACGATCAGGTCCTTCGGGCAAAGCTATAGCATTGTATTGCGAGACCAAACCACATAGTGGAATGCGGGCATTCGAATTCAGCAGCGGAATCACCGCATCCAATACCTTGCCACCAACACTTTCAAAATAAACATCGACACCCTCAACACAGGCTTTGGCAAGATTATCTTCGAAGCCCTGAGCCTTATGGTCAATACAAGCATCAAAACCAAGTTCATCCACGGCATATTTGCATTTGTCCGGCCCACCGGCAATACCAATCACGTGACAGCCAAGGATCTTGCCTATTTGTCCAACCGTTGCGCCCACTGGGCCTGTTGCTGCCGCCACAACAATGGTTTCCCCTGGTTGTGGTTCGCCGATTTTTTGCAGACCAGCCCATGCAGTAAAACCAGGCATACCCAATATACCCAAAGCCCAAGATGGGTGAGCAAACGAGTGGCCCAGGTTTGTTACGCCAGCTCCATCTGACAACGCGTAGTCTTGCCAACCATTGAAGCTAAGTACAAGATCATCTTTTTTAAATCCATCAACATTTGATCTAACGACCCTGGCAACCGTGCCACCTACCATCACACCACCGATTTCAACGGCTGGCGCGTAAGAGGGTACATCACTCATTCGACCGCGCATATAAGGGTCGAGTGATAAAAATTCTGTTTGTAATAGCATTTGATTTTCGCCGGGTACCGGCACGTCGCTTTCTACTAACTTCAGGGTGTCTTGTGTTGGCTCGCCCACAGGCCGTTTTACCAACAGCAGTTGACGATTAACATTTTGTGTCTGGCTCATAATTAACTCCTTTTTGTGTCTGTATATAGTTCAATAAAAAATCACTAGCTTGATTGCATAGCAGCGGGATAGTCGATATAACCATGAGCACTGCCATCATAGAGTGCCTCTTTGTTCATAAATGGTGCTAATGGCTCATCATTTTGTAAGCGTGCAACGAGGTCAGAATTGAAAATGCAGGCTCGACCAAATGACACAATCTGATATTGCCATTGCATTCAACTGGGGAACCTTTGCAGGTGAACTCATGGCTTATTTCCTTTTATTGAAATGTATGTTGTGCCATACACATACAAGGGAGCGAGCCAAACAGGCTAACAAAGCAATGGTAGATACCTGAGAAAATAATATCTGTACGATGGAGCACTTAATAACTCAAAATATAAAAATGCTGTTTGTTTCCCTGACTGGAAAAAATCGATAAGTCCCACCACTATAGTGACAGACCGAGCAGGAAAAAGCTCCTGCCGCACTGAATCGTGTTGAGTTCGAACGTCATCAGAATTTATCATGGACGGAATTACCCACCGCAGCGTTCACGCCCGCCACTCTCCCACCAGCAGTTGCAGATGAAAATTCTGGTAGCTCTCGGTCGCGAGTTCACCCTCACTTAATATCCCTAGCTGGTAGCTTACTACCAGTCCGGATTACTTTAAATTGGGAGTGCCCGCAACAGTACTCGGATATCCCCAATTACTTGGGCCAGTTGCGCTTCGTAGACTAATGCTGAATTAATCGAACGGGAAGATAGTGTTGTGGCCTTCAGTAATACCCAAGGTAATGTACATCCCGATCAAACATCCACAAAAAAAATAGTAACAACGATGCCCCTTGTAGCCACCGACAATGAAACTTCAGCGTTGCAGTAGCTGATGTCATTGTCAAACACAGGAGGGAGACCAGCAATGCGATATTCTCCGGCCAGCTTGGTCGCAGCCAAGGATACGCAGCAACATATGCTTGAGGCTTTGTAATTGATATGTTCTGTTCTTCATTAAGACTTCTGACTGCTACGGAAATGCAGATGGTAGATCATCTTGCGATAACCCGCGGAATCAATTCATTTACGCTGATGCAGACCGCAGGCACCGCAGTAGCCGATGCCATTGCCGCACGCTGGTCCATCAGACCGATACGGTTTCTTTGTGGCCCTGGAAATAATGGCGGTGACGGTTTTATTGCGGCCAGTCGTTTGCGAGCAGCAGGCTGGCCAGTGCGTGTCTCACTGCTGGTGTCACCTGACGATCTGGCGGGTGACGCTGCCCGTGCGTCAAGTCTCTGGAGTGGCACCATTGAGCCCTTTTCTGCGGACTGCCTGAATAACACAGAGCTTGTGGTAGATGCGATTTTTGGGGCCGGACTCTCACGTCCGCTTGAAGGGGCTGCGCTGGAACAAATCGACGCACTGCACAACAGTACGATTCCGGTTTGCGCGATTGATGTCCCCAGCGGGGTTGATGGAACCACCGGTAAGGTTTTAGGCGGTGTCGCATCGGCGGATCTCACGGTTACCTTCTTTCGTAAAAAAACCGGGCATTTGCTTTATCCCGGTCGAAGACATTGCGGTGACATCATCTTAGCGGATATTGACACACCTGAGTCATTGCTGCCGGACAATGACTATAAGACCTGGGAAAACGCCCCGTTACTCTGGCAGGAGAACTATCCCTGGCCACAGCCTGAAAGTTACAAGTATAAGCGTGGTGAAGTTCTGATTCTTGGAGGTGAATCAATGACCGGGGCCAGTCGCATGACAGCCCGCGCAGCTGCCCGTGCTGGTGCTGGAATAATCACCGTCGCTGCCCCCAGCAAGGCCTGGAACATTTACGCCATTTCGTTGGTCAATGCGATTGTACGTCATTGCGATAATTTTGAAGATTTTGAAAACCTGCTCCGCGACGTGCGTCGCAATGTCGTGGCAATCGGCCCTGGAGCGGGAGTCAATGCAACCACGCGGCAATATGTGCTCGCAGCACTTGCCACGCAACGAGCGGTCGTCCTTGATGCCGATGCTTTGACCGCATTCGCAGATAAACCCGAATCGCTTTTTGAAGCCATTCGAGGGCCCTGTGTTCTGACACCCCATGCCGGTGAATTTAAACGTCTGTTTAGCCTCGAGGGAGACAAGCTTGATTGCGCCCGACGTGCCGCCCAACTAAGCAACGCGGTGGTGGTATTAAAGGGTTCCGACACGGTGATTGCAGCTCCGGATGGGCGAGCAATAATAAACACCAATGCGCCACCTCAGCTTGCAACCGGTGGAAGTGGTGATGTCCTGACCGGATTCACCGCAGCACTGCTGGCACAGGGTATGCCACCATTAGAAGCGGCAGCAGCAGCGGTCTGGTTGCATGGAGAGGCTGCCGTAGAATTTGGGTTTGGTCTCATAGCGGAAGATCTACCTGACATGCTTCCAGCAGTACTACAGAGGTTTAAAGCCAGCCTAGTTGATCACGTTTTTTAGGAGAACAACCAATGAAAGCCATGGTACTCAACAAACCCAAAAGCCCCCTTGTGTGGACAGACATGCCTGACCGACACCCCGAAAAAGGACAAGTCCGGGTAAAAGTACTCGCCTGCGGTGTATGCAGAACAGATCTTCATGTCTGCGATGGCGAACTGCCAAACCCGAAATCTCCGATTATTCCCGGGCACGAAATTGTGGGGCGGATAATTGAACTAGGCGAAGGCGTAACGGATTTGAAGCTAGGTGAGCGCGTTGGTATACCCTGGCTTGGCCATACTTGTGGTGTCTGTCCCTATTGCAAATCCAATCAGGAAAACCTCTGCGACGCGCCCTTATTTACCGGATACACAAGAGACGGTGGATTCGCAACAGAGGTTATCGCCGATGCCCACTTTACTTTTCCATTGGGCGAAGACGGCAGCGATGTATCCTTGGCTCCCCTACTGTGTGCCGGATTGATCGGTTGGCGTTCACTGGTTATTGCCGGTGAGGGGAAACGGATCGGGCTCTATGGGTTTGGTGCTGCGGCCCATATCGTGGCGCAGGTTGCCATCTGGCAAGGCCGGGAAGTATTTGCTTTTACCCGACCTGGTGACTCAGCTCGGCAAGCCTTCGCCCGTAATCTGGGTGCAACATGGGCAGGTGCCTCTGATGAGCTGCCACCCGAACCATTGGACATCGCCATCATTTACGCCGCTGACGGTGACTTGGTTCCTTTAGCACTAAAGGCGGTCCGCAAGGGCGGTCGTGTGGTTTGCGCCGGCATCCACATGAGTAACATTCCAAGCTTCCCTTACAAAATCCTCTGGGAAGAGCGCCAATTGGTCTCGGTCGCCAATCTGATGCGACAGGACGGGCTTGATTTCCAAAAGCAGGTTTCCAGAATGGATCTATGTGTCAAAACGACGACCTACTCCATGCAAGAAGCGAATACAGCACTGGACGATCTGCGCGCCGGTCGCTTTGAAGGCGCAGCAGTTTTAGTGCCGTAAAGAGTGGATACTGAATAATGCGGCGTAAGTTAGTAACCCACTGAGAAGAAACGTTAGTGCGGATAGTACGTTGAATAACCGTGCCTTGCGTTTATTTCCGCTGTCATGCACGAGCACTGCAAAACCATAAGGCCAGGGTGAAGATTACCTGATGCGCATCGCCGGATCTAATTTGGTTTGTTGAACCAATATCCATTGCCAGTTCGCGCATCAGATAATTATCTATCTATTAGATGTAGATAAACGGTTTCTTCAGTCAATTTTAATCTCTTGTGTTGGCTGAGTAACCGATTGTTTACTCTTGGGTAAATGAACCTTCAATACGCCATCTTTACTTTCTGCATGGATTTTCGATTGATCCACATTTTCTGGCAAAGTGAACGTCCTAGAAAATGTTCCTTGAAAGCATTCGACTCTATGAAACATTTCGTCGTCTTCTTCTTTCTGGTTTTTGTGATCGCCTTTTATGGTCAAGGCACCATTGTCAACCGTGATATGCATATCCGATTTATCCACGCCCGGCAATTGAGCTTTGATCAAAAACTCTTTCTTTGTCTCGCTGATATTAGCCGAAGGTGACCATTCAATAAGCCCTTTCCCATCCTCATCCAAAAGTGAGGGAAATCCGTTATTAAACACACGTGCATATCTGTTAAACAAATCGTCAATACTTTGAAATGGTTGCCATTTAGTTATTTGCATAATCTTTTCTCCAGTGAGTGATGAATTTGTGAGGACAACACTAATTAAAATATGCAAAGGTTTAAATTGTGACTTCCCGCAACCCAAATAGGGCCTTTCCTAATCCCTTACCCGCCACCCCTGCTCCCGATAAATACAGCCCAGTTCCTTAGTCACTACGGCGATAACAAAAGGCGACCAAGCCAACAAAGATCGAAGCATGGCAATGCTATTAGATCAACAAACCGGGCATAGCGGTTTGTTTTGTCTTGTGGCTAGCCTCATTCGATTATGTAAAATCGCGTATATTAACTACATAATATTTCACTCAATATACGCCTCGATATAAAAAACTTTGGGGCATTACTTAAATAGCAAACTGCCCTCAACAAACAATTAATATGAGCAGAAGTTTGCCATGCTGAAAAATATCAAACTGGGTCTTTGGACCATACTGATCGGAATAACCGGTGTATGGTTGTTGTCCAACGCACCCTTTTCAGAAACCTTAAATTTCTTCAAAGTTCGTCACTTACTTGTTCAGTACTCGGGTGTCATCACTATTGCAGTAATGAGCATAGCTATGATGTTAGCCCTGCGCCCAGTCTGGCTGGAACCTTGGCTAGGTGGTCTGGACAAAACTTATCGGTTACACAAGTGGTTAGGTATATCTGCATTGATAATCGCAACCTCCCATTGGGTTGCGGTAAATGGGCCACACTGGTTGGTCGATCTGGGCTTGATGGAATCTCCCCAGCGAAAAGGGTCGCGGCACGCGATGACTCAGGACTCTGTAAACACCCTGGAAAAAACTCTTCATGATTTTCGCCACACGGCCGAATCCATCGGCGAATGGGCATTTTATGCAGTTGCCCTACTGATAGCCCTGGCACTGATCAAACGTTTTCCGTACCGCCTCTTTGCCAAGACCCACACCCTAATAGCCATCGCCTATTTGGCTTTGGTATTGCATTCCGTTGTATTAATGGATTTTGCTGCATGGACGCAAATTCAAGGCATTGTAATAGGCTTGCTGCTAGCCGCAGGTAGTTTCTCGGCCGTTATTATTCTTTGCCAGCAAAAGGCTAAGCGCCGGCAGGTGGAAGGTATCATCGAAACAATTCACCACATCCCCGACATGAAGATACTAGAAACCTCAATCCGTCTAAAGGATGGCTGGAAGGGGCATAAAAGCGGCCAATTTGCTTTCGTGAAGTTTGACCCTGAAGAGGGACAGCACCCCTTCACCATCGCCTCGGCCTGGGACGCAGACAATCCCAGTATCGCATTTATCACCAAGGCCTTGGGCGACTACACCGAACTACTGCCCGAGAAACTAAACATTGGCGACAAAGCCATTGTTGAGGGCCCTTATGGCACCTTCACGTTTGACGATTCCGCTCCTCGCCAGATCTGGGTCGGCGGAGGGATTGGCATCACACCTTTCATCGCCCGAATGAAACAACTCGCGCTAACTCCGGGCACTCAGGTCATCGATTTATTCCACAGCACAACCGAACTGGCACCTGAGGCTTTAGCCAAACTAACTGCTGATGCCGTTGCGGCCAAGGTGAAGCTGCATCTATTTGTCGACAGTCGAGACGGGGTTCTGACCGGTGAGAAACTACGTGATATAGTCCCGGACTGGCAATCTGCCAGCGTCTGGTTTTGCGGCCCCGCCGGATTTGGCACTGCACTGTGTAACGACTTGACTAAAAATGGCCTGCCACGTGGTTCGTTTTATCAAGAATTATTCAACATGCGCTGATCCCAAACAATACCCACATGTGGTAAGGGGTAAGCGCAGACCGTTGCGGAAATTCCCAATGTCATCGACATCGACAATTGATCAGGAGCTCACCATGAAAACCACCGACTTCGTAGCAACTCTCTTTGAAAGCACCGGCAACGTAAACAAGGTCACCGTGGCCTTCACCATGTCACTCAACGCTCTGCTCAAGGGTCATTCGGCGACTATCATCCTGATGGCCGATGCCGTTGAACTGGGCAAGCCGAACGCGACCGCCGGAATGGACATCGGCAAACCCTTTGAACCGGTATCAGACCTGCTTTCCAAATACCTGGAGAAAGGTGGCCAGATCGCCATCTGTTCGTCCTGCATGCTCCACAATGGTATGACTGCCGAGCAGATGACCCCCGGTTTCCCAATTATCAATGCACCAGATGTCATCGACTTGCTCATGCAGGCGAAAGGCTCCTTGCAGGTCTCCTGACGGCAGGCGGGGTCAAGTTAGCCGATGGGTAGAGTATCAAGGCCAAGATAAATTAATTCAGACAGTGCTGACTCCATTGCATATCCTCAATGGAGTCACGTCAATGAGACCAGTATTGATTAAGCGCAAACCGATAGTACAGCTAGCGACCTTTGGAGGATTTTTCGCAAAAAAGCGCCAACTGTACGAGTTTCGAAGCATGCACTTGGCACTTGTTAGGTATTGATATTATAAGCCTTGCTCTTGGTACTGACTGAGCGCCTGCATTGCCTCAATTCCGTACATTACCGACGGACCTCCCCCCATCAGGATAGCTACGGAGACTGTTTCGGCAATTTCCTCCTTACTTGCACCAGCTTGCATCGCAAATTTTGACTATACATTCTAAATTCAAGATAGGCTTTAGGAATAGTACGTGGCTTTACAGCATCATAATCTAAGTATATTTTTTCTGTTCTAAATTGCGCACTCATTAAGCAATCAAACGCTGGTATGTAGGCCATTGCTGGCAGAACATCACCTGTAGAATAGCCTGCCTCATTTTTACACCTGTTTTTATGTAATCCTCCGCAGAAGGGAAGATCGGCTCCATGTTTGATCAATAATAATCCTTCGTGTACGTTCTTCCTTCAGCAATTAACGCACATTGTCTTTGCCTTCGCATAATGCTTATCGTATTGAATTCACATAACCTGAGATGGCCCCAATTCGACGTTGGCGAATTTGATCTGCCAACCTACCTCCCTCATAACCCGCTTCTAATAGCGGTTTTATATCCACTGCTTTAGCTACCATTGCGCAGGCTAGCAGCAGTTCACCATTTGGATATTCACGCTCTTCCATACCAAGCCGTCCACGAGCATCTGCTTCACATGCCTGAGCAAACTGCCTGGCGCGATCTGGCCTGCGAAAAACATCCAGCGCTTCCAGTAATCGCAGAATTGATCCTGGCCGCATTTCAAAAATCTTATGACACCTAAGATGATGTTCAGATACAAGCTTGCCTAATACACCAAATTCTTTAGGAACTTTTAAACGCTTAGATACAGCCTCAACTAAAGGCACGCCTCTGACTTCATGTTTAATATGTTTCGGCCATTCATCTCGAGGTGTTATACCTTTTCCGAGGTCGTGAACCAATACGGCCCACGTAACAATAAGGTGATTGAATTGCTGCCGCGCAATATCGAGGCACAGCATTACATGGTCACCGGTATCCACTTCAGGATGGTGTGCAGGAGGTTGAGGAATGCCAAACAAAACATCAACTTCAGGCAGTATCTCTTTCAATGCACCACATGTACGCAACACACGAAAAAACTCGCTTGGCTTACTTTCTGATAAGGCTCGAGACATTTCTTTCCAAATACGTTCCGGAGAAACGGACAACAGTTCCCGACTCCTTACGAGCCTGCGCATTAACGCCATTGTTTCTGGATGCACGGTAAAACCTAACTCCGCATAACGTGCTGCGAAGCGAGCTAATCGCAATACCCGCAGAGGATCCTCTGAAAATGCATCTGACACATGTCGCAAAGTTCCCGCCTTCAAATCATCTCTACCTCCAAAGGGGTCGATATACTGCCCGTCAGATGTTTTGGCAATGGCATTAATAGTTAAATCCCGGCGAGAAAGGTCTTCTTCAAGAGTAGTCTCCCGTCCGAAATCACAAACGAATCCCGTATGACCTACTCCAGACTTTCGTTCAGTTCTTGCTAAAGCATACTCTTCCCTGGTTTCAGGGTGAAGAAAGCACGGAAAGACGCACCCAATTTGCTGAAAACCTTTATCCAACAAATCTTCTGGCGTAGCACCAATCACTACCCAATCGCGATCAGCCACCGGTAATCCAAGTAACTCATCGCGGACAGCTCCACCAACTAGGTAGGTATCAAATTCCAGTGATTCCACTTCAGCTCATCCAATAACATACAAAATATAAAATCAACGGGGCCCTCTCACAATAGAAGGGAGTGCTCAGCCCTCGCGCGTTGCCGATGTCACCCATTATAAATAATGCAACAATTATTCAAATCCCCACTCTAAAAAGATAACAGCCTTGGTTGCCGTCGCAGGCCGCAGCGTTATATGGGCAATATCTGCTACATCATCAGCCAAAATCAAAGTGCCACCTACTGGAACAATGAAATCGCTACTCTGAAGATCATTCTTATCAACACCTAAAGCATCATACAAGTTAATACTTTCACGGCTGACATAAAATCCTTCACTATCAAAGTATCTCAGCTTTAGCGCATCATCCTGTAACTCTATAGTTTTGCCAAGAGTATTCGTAAACGACGCTTCGATACCCGAGTTTTGCCAATCAAAGTAGTTAGCTTGTAGCGAGCCTTGCTCGATCAGCGTGCGAACACTAAGATCAGCTTCAAGTGTAACTTGATTGACGTTTACAATTGCACCTCGCGCAAACTCGGGGTCGTCAATGGACAACGTGAAATTGTTATTGCCATAAATAGGGAGTGTTTGCCCTGGCAAAATACAGTCTCTCGACGAATTTTCGAAATAATTGCCATCAATTGATGCGTTGTAACCAGCAATTGGCGCATTGTTTATATCTAGCATTTGCCCATTTTCTAACCGAGCACACACTATGTCTTCACTAGTATTAACAACGTTAAATGTGTAATACCAGAATATATTTGCCAAACTAGCGTTTCCGGTGGTGATATTGACAACACTTTTAGCAACTTTTACCGTATCGTCAAAGACCAGTCCAAGTAAATCACCACTGACTATCAGTGGTACTTCGACTTTTTCTACACTACTTGCAGTGAGCCCCAAACATTCCCCATCATTGACGGTAAAGGCGTAAGCGTTATTTCCCTGCAAACTTATATCCGTTGCCAAATTTTCCGCACAAACTGTACCGTTACCATCAGGACCACTATCGCCATCATCAACGCTATCGACTATTTCATCATCTTCCGTCCATGCAACGGCACCATTGAGCGTAATTTCACTGCCAGTAGTACTGTTAATAAAAGAAGCATCGCTCAATAAGACTGTTCGAGTACCCAGATTAAGCGTTAGTCCGCAGTTAATTGTGCATTCATATTCATATTGCTCACCATCAACAACTATCGCAAGTGCTCCAGCATATTCCACACCGGCATCCAAGGCTGTAAGATAAAAACCATTCGTAGGTGCGTCGGTTAAACTCACCAAGGTGTCTATACTCAGCCCGCCTCCAGTCATCAAGACTGACTGCTCTACTCCAGTGAAACCTTCCATACCATAAGCGATATCGCTAACCACGAGTGCTGTACCAATAACTGAAGACTCATCTCCGCTTATGCTGATCTGATGGCCACTATTTGATGAGCTGTCATCGTCATTTAACGACTGCAGAGTGGCATTAAAATGTTCCTGTGCAGCAGAAGCCGAAATCAGCATTCGTGCTCCAGCGCTGGTAACAGTCGTAAGGGTCGCAATCGATGCTTGAACATCACCATCATCCGTAAATGAATCAATTGATTGATCGAAGTTGATGGTAAGACCTACTGCTAGATCTCGTACGGATACGAGTATAGTAATGCCATTTTCTGGATCGCCATCATCATCCAGGGTTTGCAAAAAACGCGCGATATTGATAACCATAGGGTCGCTTGCGTCCGTAGCTGATTCAACCAGATCTAGCGGCGTGATGGTGTCAGCACCGTCTGCGGTACCAATGACGATATCGCCAATTGAGAAAGTTACCTGTTTGCCTATTTCATACTGAAATGCACCTGTCGAGTCGGTAAAACCCGATAAGGTACCAGAACGATAGGCCATACCTTCAACCTCGCTATCTAAAAATATCCCCTGGGCCGTTTGTAAAGCGGTAGGTTTAACCGGCATACTATTTGACGACGAGCTTCCGCCGCTACAGGCAGTGAGCGTCAATACGGTGCTGACAATCAATATTCTGAAAAGAGCTAATGTATTTTCCATGATGTTGTTACCCCTAATTCACTGAAACCAAAAACTTGCTGATTTGTTGTAGCTATTATTAGGGTTACTTAGAAACAATCCATTAACATTTTTTGTTAGTGTCAGCTGCTGGCTACGAATGTTACTGTTACGCCTATAGGCTTTTAACCAAGCAATCTGTAAATTACTTATTTATGTCAAAAAAATTACTAGTAGTAGAAGACTCTGTCGAAGACTGCGACAAAGTGGTTGCAGTGGCAGGTCAGTTAGGTTGGTCTTGCGTACTGGCCACATCGGTGGCGCAAGCCAAAAGTATTAGCGTAAAATTTCCAATCGACATTGTGTATCTCGATCGCCAGCTGGATGATTCCGTAGATGGTTTAGATTTTATTAACTGGCTTAATTCACTGGAAATTGACCGGCCAGGCATTTTGGTGGCCAGTGTTATTAACCAAACCAGCGACCATGTTCGTGCCTTGGATCTTGGTGCTGACGACTACATTAACAAACCTTTTGATATTGATGAACTTCGAGCTCGTTTGAAGGCAATTGCCAGACGATTACAATTAAGCCGCAAGCCCGAGAGCATAGTGTTTATTGGTAAGCTCGAGGTCAGACTGGCAACCGGCATTGTTTTGGTTGATGGCGATAAAGTGGAGCTATCCCAAAAAAACGCCAGAATATTGTGCACATTGGCGTCCTTCCAAAATGAATGGGTTTCTCGCGAGTTACTATGGAAAGAAGCTTGGTCAAATATAAATTTGCCGCCTCAAAAAGACCCAATCAATACCTCAATTTCTCGCCTCCGCAAGATACTGGGCTCATTGGCAGGCCCTATCATCGAACATAGCAAGCATGGATACAGGCTGGTCGAAAATCGTACAGGGGATGAAAGATGAAAGTGGGCTTCTACTTTCGCGTCACGATAATGACTTTGGTCGCAATAGCTATAGTCACTGTCGCCTCATATTTTACTATCAAGGAATTTTTATGGAACAGTATTCATGAAATTGCAGCTGCGGAAAAAGAACAGCTCCAACTTCATGTTGGCAATACTATTGCCAGTGAGCTTCCGGCTCAGTTTCAACACCAAATTCACTTCTCATTGTTGATTTATTCACCCACAGCAGCAATGAACAGCCGGAAAACAATTACGATAAACGACGAAAATAAACGAATTAGCGGTACGCTAGAGAACTGGCCATCCGATATCCCCAAGAAAACGGGAAAATACGCATACAACGGAAACAGTGTCGGCTTAACTAAAGGCGAATACATTGCTCACGTTATGGCGCTAGAATTCCCCTCTTTCAATCAAAAAGATTTCGAAAAACGAGTGCAAGAAAATTCACTCTCTGCCAGAGCTGAACAATATGCGCAGTCGGCAACAAGTATGTTATTGACAATCGCCAAGGTGTTCATGTGGGTCATTGCCGGGATAATAATCATGTATTTCGTCCTCGGTAAATCTTTTAAAAGCCGGTTAGCGAAAATCGAGCTGACACTATCACGGTTTTCAGATGGCCAGCTAAGTAGCAGGCTGCCAGAACAACACCTGGCAAAAGGCGATGAGTTAGGCACATTGAGTCAGCGCGTGAATGACACCCTCGATAAAACAGAACGTTTAGTGAGCGGATTAGATAGAATGACATCACAAATATCACATGAATTGAAAGATGAGCTCAGCTCTCTGGAAAGAAAACTTACCGAGGCTTCTGCAACTGTCGTTTCCGAAAGAGTCGATGCGATGCGCAGTCTTATTGATGAGATTCTAGAATTGGTTCGCCTTGAATCTGATGTTGATGACAATAGCGACATTTTTTATCTTGCCAATCCGATTATCGAAGCTGTGCAGGTCTACGCAGATAGTTTTGAAGATGCAGATATTGCATTGGAATTGTCTGGAGTTGAAGCTGATTGTGGCCCTCGTATTTTGGGGCGACCTGCACTGATTAGTCGCTTAGTCGCTAATTTGCTGTCCAATATTTTGCGCTATGCCGCAGAAAGTCAGCGGGTAAGTATCCATCTTTCTACCGTGAAGCAACTCGTTACGCTAGCTATTAGCGATGAAGGACCGGGCTTACTAGTCGATGATGTGGATACATTAGCGAAGGAAGCCAGGCAACGAGATAATGCGCAAGGATATGGTGCCGGATTGCGCTTTGTACGTGCGGTTGCAATAAGGCACGGAGGTAATGTCAGATTAAACACAACTAAAAAAGGGCTGACGGTGCTTGTTCAACTGCCTGTTCACCAAGCGTCATAGCCATTAGTCTTGAAACACGGAATGTAACTTGTCCACGATTAGTAACAACCGACTGTGGCAACCCTTGTGTCCACAACGTACTACTCATACTTAGAAGCCCAATTGAAATACTCACCACCACCATCGATCGATTGGGGGGTGGCGAACACGAATTTCTATATTGCCACCAGTCGAGTAGATTTCCCGGCAGCACAAGCAACAATGCGTAATGCTCTCGAAAAAAACACCAATGAACCCACAGCGAGTGCGCCGAAAATTTGGATCAAAGCTTAATGGTTCGGATTTGGTCGCGGTGGGGACCGAATCTCTCGGACTTACACAACCTCTACAGAGAAATGTCTCTCAACACATCAACCTTGATCCAGCTGTGCGCTATCGCTGAATCGACGCCGAACCGGGTTACCTTTATCAACGCCGTTAGTTGGTTGCTCGCGTCCGGGTATATTCCCCACTACACTTGAATCTCAATCAATGCCAAGTAAACCTGCCAATCGAGCAACCGAAAAATTCGGTGATGATCTGCCGTTGAAGATACAGTCTCGGAGGCATCTACGACGAGAATATTTACTCGAACTAGATGTAGAACCTAATTTTGTTTTCCCCAGCAACTGGCGTCGGACACTCCAGTACTCGACACTATTTAGTGCCGTGCTTTTCGAATCCCTCAGCAAGCAATGCTTTCCCGTGCTCTAAACTATCCAAGCCTAAGTCCATTTCGATTACTGCGCGTTTTTCCGTTTGCGTGCCTTGCTGAATGAATTTATTTACCTCCGTGAGGATCGTGAAAGAGCTTGGTCGACTCTTGAGTAGCCTATCCGCCTGACGATACTCTTCACCCGCTTGTTGATAGAGAACTACAGCTCCATCGAAATATTTCTGCGCTTTGGCGTAATGTTCTTGGGCATGTAGAAACTCCTCTATCCCAGTATCAAGAAATGCACCAACACTCTTATCACCCAAACCCTTGGCGAGAACTACCATATCGTTCGCATCAGATAACGATCGCTGAAAATTTGGGAGCGATTGGTCTAACTAGTCTTTCGTCTGCACAGCAAGCGCGGCAGAATTCACCCTATTCGTGCCCTTCGTGGGTCATGCACTTGGCGCAGGATGCTTGCGCAAGTTCGTAGATCGACGTCCATCTCGCCAAACCACAGCTCCGTCTGCATTCACTCCAAAGCCCATAAACCCTGATACCCTAGATTCACTCTTACCGAATCGATTGCGCTAAGGTGTCAGTGGAACGTGGAAACTTTGGGCACACCGACTGAATTGCCGGAACAATCGCTTTTTCTAAAAAAGATTCATAGTCAGGATCGAACCAAGAATCTAGCGCTTCCACCGGCTCGGTATGCTCGATGAGGCCGGTGACGTAAACATGTTCGCACCAAGCGTTACCCGGCCGGTCGTAGAATGATGTAATGGTAAATCCAGCCGCCGTGTAGAGGGCATAGTCGGTAAACCGAGTATTAGCTTTGGACGGCTTTCGGTCCGATTCAGTCCTTGGGTCCAAGGTGCTAATTTACTCAGGTGTCATATTGTAAAGCGCCTCTTTGGGTTGATGGTTCTTTGGCACTACATTCTTGCCATCCACCGAAAACGACAAAATATCCCACACCGGCGTTATGCTCTTTGACAGATCATTCACCAAACCCTCTGGTGTATCAGCACACCAGAGTCAGCGCTATCAGCAATGCCTTCCAAGGATCCCAGGGCCAAACTCAAAATCAGCACCATGTTGCCACAAGCAGTATTAAGCCTTTGGCGGTAAACGGGTTGGTTCACTCCTATCTGCACTCAGCCTCCTTTAAAAAGCAATCGCCTTCACTAATCAGCCTAGCCTTATCGATTAAACTGACAAGGGTTTGTTGGGCAATTTTCTCTTAAAAATGCTACCGCTTCTTTCCGTTCTTTCGCTGCAGCTTTGCGTATCCACCGCTCCGCAAGCTTGTCGCTCTGGCCGACCCCTTTGCCTAGAAAGTAGCGGCGCCCTACCTCCCATGCACCTAAACCATTGCCCTGTTGCGCCAACCGTTCATACCACTTGAAGGACTGAGCGACGTTGCGCGGCACAATTTGATCACTATCGTAAGTAAGACCCAATAGAAATAGAGCTTCTACATCGTCTTGCTCACCCGCCTTATGCAACCATTGCATGGCTTCAGCGTTGCGTGTCTTCACCTTAAAATTGATCAACGCGGCAGCATAGCTATATTGCGCCGGTGCATAGCCCTGCTCCGCGGCTGCCAAGTACCATTTTTCTGCCAGCGATTTGTTTTCTGGCACGGCAATGCCCTTTTCGTACATTTGACCCAGGCTGTACTGACCTTTCTTGTCGCCATAGTCAGCCGCTTTTTTTAGCCACTTAAACGCCTCAGAGTTATTTTGGGCCACACCGCTACCCTTGTGGTAAGCCATCCCCACTTTGGCAAACGCATCTCCATAGGATTGCTTTGCTGCCGCCATATACATCTCAAAAGCTTTCTCGAGGTCAAGTTCCACGTTTGTACCTATAGCGTACTCAAGCCCCAAAAAATACTGGGCATCTGGGTTACCACCAACTGCAGACTGATGAAGCCACTTAAGAGATTTTTGAATGTCCTTCGCTACGCCATCGCCCGCTCGATACATCATCCCAAGGCGGTACTGGGCCATGGAATGCTTGTTTTTAGCCGCAACTGTAAATGCCTTTGCTGCCTGCTCGACGTTTTTCTGGGTACCGAAGCCGTCAAAGTAAAATAGCCCTGTTAAGTACTGCGCCGGGACTACGTTGCGCCTAGCAGCTGCTCGCATCCATCGCAAAGCCAGCGCTGGATCCTTATCTACACCAACACCATCGGCGAATGCCATGCCCAACCGATATTGCGCTTGGGCATGGCCTTTATCGGCAGCCATTTTGTAGGCACGTACCGCCTTCTTTGCACTCTTCTCAACGCCTAAACCACTGTCATAGAGCCGGCCAAGTTGATACAACGCTGGCCCGTGCTCTGCATTGGCAGATTTCAAGAGCCAACGCACGCCGGTATTGATATCCTTTTGCCGGCCTTCACCACGCAAAAAAGCCAGGCTCAGCCAATACTGCGCTTCCGCGTGGTTTTGCTGCGCCGCTTTCTCAATCCATTGCAGCGCTGCTTTTTCATCTTTCGCTATGCCAAAGCCTGCAATATAAAATCGAGCAAGTTTGAACTGAGCTTTTGCTGAACCACCTACAGCGCTCTTCATCATCCAGCTGAAGGCAGCCGCCGGATCAACAGCTGCGCCGATCCCTTTTTCGTAAGCAATGCCCATGTTGAATTGTGCTAGTGGCAAACCCTGCTGCGCCGCTGCAAGAAACCACCGCACAGCAACAACATCATCTCGGGCAACGCCATTACCTTTGGCATACTGGAGCCCCAGTTTCAGCTGCTCCTGGGGATCAGTTGGCTGGAGTGTCTGTGCTTGTATCTGTACAGCAAGGCCAATCACCAACAACACGGCCACTACTGCCTTTTTTGTGAAGAAGTCCATAATTACCATCCAAACCAATTTAATGGTGAGTATAGCGATCGCCAAGGCCGTACGCACTAACCATTACGGTTAGCAGGCGGCCCTGTACTAACCTCAATTGTTTGTTCTAAGTGGCGTTCCACTAGACTAAACTAGCTACCTTTAAATCACCAAGAAGTATCCTTATGACAACGCCCCACCTATTGATAGTATGGATCTTGCTGCTTGCGCTCCCGGCGGTAGCTCAGCCTGAACAAGCTGATCTTAAGGCAATTGAGGATCGGGCTATGGGTGGAGATCTCGGCGCACAGAAACAGCTCGCCACGCATTATCAGTCGAGTGGGAAAAGCGTCAGTGATATGCGTCGCGTCGCGCGCTGGTACCAGCAAGGAATTGCTACCTCTGAATGGGAACTGCCTTCAGAATACTTCTACCTGGGCCTGCTTTATCACTCGGGCACCTGTGTCGCCAAAGACTCCGCCGCTGCACTTTCCTGGTTTCAACGCGCAGCCAACCAACAGCATCCACAACCGTTAACCGAAGCGGATTGGGAGCAGGTTCGCGCGCAGTTCAAGCGTACTTACCCGGCCGCGCGAAGACGGGCCGCGAACCCCAACGTTGTACGCGGACGACTTAAGATTGATGACGTATCACACACGCTGGAATTGGTGGCTCAGGACTATCGATCAGGTCGCCTGTCCCAGTACAGCAACACGATCATTTAGTGTGATTATTCAAACCAAAATACAGATGGCGAGCTTGATCGTTGGGTTACGGCTTATGCCACCTGCATTGATGGCAGATGTGCCAAAGGTCGCGGCCCAATGGTCTGTAGAAGCGGCGAAACGAAATGCCATTCAGACCGTACAAGAAGGAAAGCCATTCCTTTACAGCTCCGGAGGCTTTGTCTGCTCACCAAAGTATCGCAAGCAATACCAGTCTATCGCGAAAAACCTGCCGATAGAATCCTTAGCCTGCGGCTGTGTCATTAGCGGAGTAACGTTACGGCAGACTAGCTATGCTCGGGACTTTAACAATCAGGTACTAGAACAATTGGAAGAAATCCAAAATAAATAATAACAACAAATCCGACACAGGTTAGGCTGCAGGCGACGCCCATGAAAGTATATCTAGACGACGAGAGAGAAACCCCCTCGGGTTGGGTTCGAGTTTACTGGCCAGCAGAGGCGATCACACTGCTTGAGAAGGGTGAGGTTGATGAAATTAGCTTGGATCACGACTTGGGAGATGACCCGCGCGGTACCGGCTACGATGTTGTGCTTTGGATAGAAGAAGCAGTGGCCACTCGAGGTTTTGTCCCACCAAAAATGAAAGTACATTCAGCGAATTCTTCAGCTAGATTGAAAATGGAGCTTGGCATTTCTAACATTGAGAACATGACAACTACTCGACGCAAAAAATGAATAGAAAAACCTGTATTCTCTAACCTTTGAGCCACTAAGACTCAGCAACTCGGCCCGGAAGGTGGGGGTTATTGGATCTTGGTGTTGTTCCAATGCTCTCGCCTGTATCTTAAACCGAGATCACCCATCACCTCGCCTTCTTCGTAATCCAGAAGAAAGTCGTGTGTGTTGTATGATAGGAGGTATACGCGTGCCACTCGCTGGTGTTCATAGGCACAATGCTGCGCTCCTTACCTAAGCTACGTAAAATTGCAAGTTTTTTAACCAAGGCTTCAAACTCGGTAAAAGGCGCTAAATCCATCATCCCAAAATTGATTTCATCACGCTGCTCTATCATCTGCGAAAAGACATCCACCACAATAGTCAGCGTATTTCAGTCAAGCTCTACCTTCACAACATCGGGCTCACTTTCTCAGCTTTGTTGGGCGTCGACCCTTTTCAACTTAGCGTATAGGACCCAAATTTCATCAAATTCAACCTCATCCACTACATCTTCGAAAAAATCATCAAAATTGCACACATACCAAAAAACATCTATGAGAATCGAATGCTGGGTTGATGAGAATGACATTCGAGCGCTACCGCTCTCGCGATGCAAAGTGTTGGTAGCGAAGTCCAACACTTCAAGTAAACTCGCCAGGTCTTGTCCTGTGTGCTGGGTGATACACCAAAATTCCTCATGCTCAACATTGTGAGTATGTTGAGTCAGTCATACGCATAGTTCGAGCTCTCTCAAAGACAGCTCGACAAGGTGGCTGGTTAACGTTTCCATCCAAGCATGTTACCTTAGAGATAGTTACATTAGCAGCAATATATGCAGATCAATGCGCTCTGCTTTGCTTATAGCGTTAGACAGCCAAGTTACCCACGAATAGTCGACACCCTGTATAGTTATATTGACTCTATAGGAGGTGTCCCATGGCACGCAAGAAGCACCAGCATTACACGGAGGAGTTTCGTAAGGAAGCGGTGAAGCGCTCGGAGCAACCGGGTGTTACACAGGCTCAAGTTGCCAAGGAGTTGGGCGTTAGCGCCCAGCAGATATCCAATTGGAAACGGCAATACAAACGCTTGTCTGACAAGCAGTTTAATACGGTCGATGGTGTTGATTACTCGAAACAAGAAAGTGAGGAGCTGCGCCGTCTCAAGCGCGAGAACAGACGTTTGAAGGAGGAAATGGAATTTTTAAAAAAGGTTTCGGCGTACTTCGCGAAAGACCAAGAGTGAAGTACGCGCTAATTCTTGACCACGTTGGCCAATACAGCATCAGTCTCATGTGTCGGGTATTAGGCGCTCATCGCTCTGGCTACTACCGATGGTGTCACAGACCGAAGAGCGAGCGGGCCTCGCGGCGAGAAGTCATGGTTGGTCTAGTTAAAGATACCTTCGAAGAGTTTGAAGCTGTTTATGGAGCCCCTCGCATCGCGGATGAACTCAATGCTCTGGGCTACGCTTGTTCGGTGTACTATATCGCCAAAATCATGCAGGAACAGGAGGTTGTAGCGCGTTAACGGCAAAGCGTTTAACTACGGTGGTCATGCGCTGACGATGCACAATGTTGCCGACAATCTGCTGTGGCGAGACTTCAGTAGTGATGGTCCCAATCAAAAATGGGTGGCTGACATCACCTACGTTTGGGTGCAACAACAATGGCTGTATTTAGCCACGGTCATGGATTTGTATTCACGCAAGATCGTGGGGTGGAGTTTGGATACGAGCATGACGGAGCGCTTGGTCAAGGAGGCGCTGCAGATGGCGATAGATTCGAGGGGTAAAGCTCCTGGCTTAATTGTCCATTCGGATCGTGGCGTTCAATACCGTTCTAATGACTACGTTAGCTTTCTGGAACAGCAAGGTATCGCGCGCAGTATGAGTCGCAAGGGAAACTGTTGGGATATGCAGCCATGGAATCGTTCTTTGCTCGTTTGAAAGTGGAGTTGATTTACGCGAAGAACTACCAGTCGATCGAGGAAGCACGATCGGGTATATTTGCGTACATCGAAATATTTTATAACCGCAAGAGAAGGCATTCTGCGAACGATGGGTTAGCCCTGTCGATTTTGAGGAGACTGCAGCAGTAGCTGCATAAGACGGGTGTCGATTTTTTGTGGGTAACACCAACAGTACAAAATTAAATTCAGGCACTGCTACTGACATTTATTTTATTTATTGAGGAATTTTAATGCTTTTTTCACGTGTGATTCTGATATTAACAATGATGCTTTTTCTGCATGATGCGTTCGCACAGGCGAGTTCACGTCGTTCAGGTGTGCGGTCTTCTGATGAGCATTTAAAAAAAGTTGAAGCTCCAACAGACGCTGAAATGTATGCGAAAGCGAAAGCCACCAGTGAGGCGTTCTTCAAGCAACAAGTTGACCTTCATAAAAAAAGCAGGCAAGTGCTTATTGATACCTATGTCACAAAGGCAAAGTTCAAGTTTATGGATGAGCATGGCCGAGAGCCCATCGAAGAAGAGTATGAGGAAATTCGTTTTCAATCGGCGCTTAAGGCGGATGAAGAGATTGCTTTTTCGATTGATGCAACCCGTAAGAGTGTGGATAAAAACTTGGCACGATACGCAGCATATCAGGCGGATGTAAAAAAACAACGGGAAGAAAAATTAGCGAAATTGATTGCGGCTCATGAGGCGCGCAGGTTGCCTGAAGACTGGCATCATATGTATGTGATACTCAACAATGGCATGGTCCTTCGGATGTTTAAAAAAGATGCCTTACAATCATATCCATATGCGCTTTATGTGGAGAAATTAAGTGGGCTGGCCCGTGAGATCGGCATTAGAGAAAACGCGTTGTTTGGCAGGGCAAAATATAATGACCGTGAAGGCACTTTGGAGTATCAAATCGTCGTAGATTATAGCAAAGCCTTTGATATTCCCCTAAATTATGAATTGGTCAAACAAGGCTGCGGAACAATTTATGACTCCAATGAATTGTCGTTCTCGATTCAAGCGCCAGATGGTGGTGATCTGGCTGCCGATGGCAGTGTCGAACAATGGCGCGCGCCTGGAAAGGGCAGTGTGTGTCCCTACATAGAAATGGATTATGCTAACTGTAAGGTGAAACGCTGCTTGAAACGGGTTTCGTCAAACTTAGATGCGACACTGATGCCGGCCGATGCGACCGAGCAAGCCTATGCATTGGCTAAGCATCATTTTGCTGTGGCCGAGAAAGAGCGCAAAAGCTTTGCCGAACATCAAGCGGATTTGCAATCGATTGTGGCCACAATCAACCAACAAGAAAAAAGAAAAAAACGCCAAGAGGCCCGTGCTAATTGCACGCGTGCATTGTGTGATGACATTGTGATAAATCAATTTATTATTGACCAAGCATGGGGTAGGTCGCCTAATGAGAAACCTGTTTTTTAGCCTGTAGGTGCTAGGGTCAACTCAAAATATATCAGTTGGTGGACAGAGGATTCTAGTATTGCGACTCAATACTACGATCAGCTTTAACGGGACACCCATAATACGAGACCATCCATGTTCCCTATAACTCATTAATCCAAATTCAGACATCGCAAAGACTATTCCACACATACACTTGCCTTACAGTTATGTAAGGAATAGCATTATTGGCAAGATAGCGAGAGAATCTCGCTTATGTCCACAGCAACAATTACCAGTATCAATCGAAGATATGAAGGCCACTGTTTAGGTAAAGGGCGGCAATCAATCGCGGCAGTCATCGAGTAGCTTTTACACGGAGGCCAGCTGAAGGTTTTTTAGAACCACCCGTCGTGTGGCGAGCGCTAAGCGATTACAAGAGCTCTAACACAGATTTTCCAGATCATTTGCCAAGGGTAAACCAACAGTTTGGCTGTGACAGTACAGTTACATTTGATAAAAAAACAGGCAAACAACCAAGATTCGAGATACATAAATAAATGAAGTGTTGGAATATGAGGGTGGTATTAATCCTTCCTATACTTTCTATAGAGGTGATCGCTCAATGAAGTCAGAGAACCGTAGAGATGAACATTTTCAGTTACGCCTAATGAGCAGGTACATCCCTAGGGCTGCGCTTGTTTTCACTTTGGGATTCGCACATGCCACGGCAGCTAGTCCACTCGCCGACCTTAAAAATGATGCCGCCAAAGCCAGCTACTGTTTCTACACCGGGAGTACGGGACTTCAAGCAGAAGCCTCACAGGGAGGTCGCGGTGTTGCCCTGCTGCCTAAACTGCAAGCGCTGAAGTCCTGGGAATCCATCGTTGAAACGCTGATGCCCGATAGGACGACGCGAAATGAGCAATCGATTCAGACATTAACAATGTTTAGTGAGCAAGTGGCAACCCGCACCAACGCAGGCTTGGAGGCTGAAGCTGCGAAAGCAGCCGTCATCCAAGATAGTGCAGAACCATGCTCTGAACTCTTGGCACAGCTTCAAGCAAAAGATCTACAACCTCTTAGCATCGCCAAGACTCCACAGCCCAACTCTCCTACCCAAGTCGCACAAACCCGCGACGCGTCACCTATAGCCGTCGAACGAAACCCAGATTCGCCCTTTCACAAAGATGTTTTCGCGCCTGGATGGCGCGGCGATTTGGTCTGGAGTGGGAATCCCAACAAAATACGGGCAGTGCTTACTTCGTTCGACAACATACCACCCGGCAAGGACGCTGCAGAAATTCACGCCAACCTACGGGTCTTTGGGGCTCGGACATATTGCGTCGGTCATATTGTCGAAAGTGGAAGCTCCCCTGACGGTGTCACCTTGTACGCTAAACCCAACAGCGGGAATGAATGCGGTGCCAAAGATCGCGTTACTAGCTTCTACGTAGTTGCCGAGGATAGGCTACGTATAGAAATACGCGACAACGAAGCTGTTGTTGCGTCCGGTGATTTCGCACCCACAGCGCATGCTGCGCGTTTTACACTGGCCAAAACGCAAACCAAAATAGCGTCCGTTGCAGCCGAACAAGAATCAAGCTCGGTTAACATTGGTTCCAGCACCGCTGATGCCGAGCAACAACCGACAAATATAACACCAGCCCTAATGCCCAAAGGTGCCACCAAAGCGGTTACCGCTAAAACCGTGCCGTTAGAAAAACGCAATTGCTTAACCTGCCTGCCAACCGACTCTAAACCTGTTGCGTCAGCTAACCTGCTCTCACGTTTATTATCTCAACCTCTATCCGGGCAGTTCGACTGGAATTGGCAACGAACGAATGTTCCCTTCGATCGGTCTCAAGGCACCCTGACCCGTACATCCGCACCGGGTGAGTTAAAACAGAATTTCAAGTTAACCTTCGACTCCAAACGCAGCGCTGTATGCACCGGCCTACTCCGAGAAACCGGTCGCTCGGGCGACGGCTACTTGATTCACCTCAAGGTCGATGCACCCACGAATTCTCAAAATTGCCAACCTCGGGTCACACACGGGTACATACTGCCGTTCACTCCAAGTGACACCTCAAAAGCCGACTTCTTGTGGATCAAACTGTACAGTGCTAACGACAAGCAGGTGACTGAGGCCATTCTGCGTTCGCCGTTGTTGCAACCGGCAGCTGCGTTAGACACAGGAAAAGCAGAGCTAGCCTGGAACCGCTTTCGAGCAATGGAAGAAGCAGCCAAGAGCGGTCGCAAGGTGGAGCAACTCACCGCGTTTCAACAAAGCCCCGACGGTAAACGTTTAGCACCCCTCTACAACGGCTGTATGAAAGCCGCGCCAAATATTTTTGGCGTGATGAATCAAAGTGTCTACTGCCAGTGCATTAGCCTGAAATTTGGTGTAGGTGATCGACTGCCCGCGCCAGAACTCACCCGCTACTCGAGCGATATCACACCACTGTTTGCGCTGATCCAAGCGCCTCACACAGATGGCAACAAACTGTACACGCGAATCGGCGAAACCTGCAGACAATGTAGCCTGCCGGGTAACGAGTTAGATTCATGGTGCAACGAGCGCGACTCTCTACTTTATGTTGCAACCAACTACGCCGACATGATTCGGCTCCTCGACAAAGACAAACCCATCGTCCAAGCAACCGACTACTACAAGAAGGTCTTTTACCGAACCTACCTGCAAGGCTTTTCGGCACTCTGTCCAAACTCCATTGTGGACCCCGTGCGATTCGACTACGTAATTACGGAGACGGACTATGGCAGCCCCTGGGATGTACCAGAGACGAAAGAAGTACAACGAGATAGCACTTTCGTTGCCAGAAGGTATGCCGATAAGTACGAACGTTATAGAGAGGAAATTGAGACCCCAGTAACTGCCCAACAAATTGGTGGCGCCTTAAACGCTGCCGGTTCTGCGAATGAAGCCTCAATACGACGCCAGATCAATGATGCCAAAACGCTAATAAAAACGGAAAGAGAAAATCGCCAAGCAATCGGCAAACATCTAGCAGAGCAGTGTAAAAGTGATTCTGTACGTCGGGTGTACGCGAACCTATTGCTGTTGACGGACTAGCTCCGCTGAACCAGTGAAGAGAGGGTTTTGAGTAAACCAAATAGGATCTCAACACTCGTGGTTGGCGCTGTTTTTATTGGCTTGATGTGTCATGCGCTTTTCAGTTTAGCTGTCGGCCATTAGTGAGATATTGGAAGATGAGTATGCATCATGGAAGCAGTGTTGTCGGGTTAAATGTGATCGAACCACAAGATATACGTGACAGAACTACCTCCATTTTTGGCACTAAAAATAAAACTTTAGTTTTTGCGCGGAAACAAGGCGTCAGTGATTTTCATTACGACATTGCCTTCAATACAACACAATCGATAGTGGGGTTCTGGGGACATCTCCTGATGCAACGGAGGAGAAACGCTAACATTCTTTCTATTGCTGTGGCTAGAAGTTCTGCATTGGTGCCAACAAGAGACAAAATGAGTCATCGAATATGTTCGGTTGTTAATGAGGCTTACGTCTTTTCATGCGTTCTTTCGGAATAGTCCAAAGCGCTTCGCTAAAATTAATTTCGTCCCAGGTTGCAGTGGGATTGCTCGACATACACACCGTCGAGAAACAGCATGTGGAAGTGAACATTCAGATTGAGCGCCGATCCAAAACGCTGGATCAGGGTGACCGCGCCCGTCTTGGCCACTTGGTGGGTATG
>JBAYQJ010000032.1:0-46069 GCA_041677245.1 Spongiibacteraceae bacterium
CCATAAGAATTTGGTGAGGTGACTGAGTGGCCTAAAGTACCGGTCTTGAAAACCGGCGATCGCAAGATCCTAGGGTTCAAATCCCTACCTCACCGCCATACAAACGAGCCCTGCCCTAGCAGGGCTTTTTTGTTTTTAGCGATTGCTTTTAGTCAATTCACATTGGCCACTGCCCCCCCCCCCTATTAACCCCTCATCCAAGTAATCCCTGCCACCCAAGCACAAAGGGAACTATTTTCATTCCCGGCAGTCAGAGCTTAACATCATTAAAACCTATTAAATCAATAGCATAAAAACCAGCTATTGTTAAAACAATGCTTTGCTTTTGCCAGTTAGGCCGCTATTATCTGGCAACGATACACACCTGAATTGACAACGGAGAAACACAATGCGAGACAACCCAGTTTTTGCTTCCGGCACAGGATCAGCCGATCAAGCATTAGCAACGAACAAGGTGCTTCGTAATACTTATATGATGCTAGCGATGACCATGCTGGTCAGCGCTGTCACTGCAAGCCTTGCCATGTGGATGAATCTGGGCCACGGCGCAGGCATGCTAATGATGATTGGCGCGATTGTACTCATTTGGTTTGTACTTCCCCGAACAGCTAATACCGACAAAGGTATCTATGTCGTATTTGCATTTACCGCTTTAATGGGCGCCGCTTTAGGGCCAACACTTAATCACTACCTATCCCTGAGTAATGGCGGCAGCATTGTCATGCAGGCCTTGGGTGGTACTGCACTGGTATTCTTCACCCTGTCTGGCTATGTATTAACTACCCGCAAAGATTTCAGCTTTATGGGTGGCTTTTTGATGACAGGGCTAGTCGTTTTAGTGTTAGTGGCATTCGCATTAATGCTGGGTTCTTTTTTCGGCTTCCACGTTCCCGCCGCTCAGCTTGCCTTAAGCGCTGGTATTGTATTGCTGATGTCTGGTTTTATTCTATTTGATACCAGTAGAATTATTCACGGCGGCGAGACTAACTACCTAATGGCAACGGTTGCACTATACCTTGATATCTACAACCTGTTCACCAGCTTGCTACATATCCTTGGTGTGATGAACGACGACTAAGCTTAAAACAGCTCCGAACAAAGCCTCGATTTTCATCGGGGCTTTTGTTTTATAACCCTGTGTAAAACCATGCAATTATCATTATTAATTCTCGGTTCGCCCTACTCCAGCCAATCGGTTGCCACCGCCCTACGCTTTGCAAACGCCGCTATCAATAGCGGTCACCAGCTCTATCGTATTTTTTTTTACCATGACGCGGTTAACTGCGCCAATGCACTGATTACACCACCACAGGATGAGCAAAATATTCCTGAACAATGGCAACAGCTTGCCAAAGAACACAATGTCGACCTGGTAATCTGTATTGCCAGCGCATTAAAGCGCGGTATTATTAATGATACCGAAGCCAAGCGTTACGACAAACAAGCAAGCAACTTAGCGGAAAACTTCGAGATCTCAGGCCTTGGCCAATTGGTAGACGCTACCATCCACTCAGATAGATTAATTACTTTTGGCCCGTAATAATTTCGGAATCTATCAGCACACGACAATGAGTAGCTTTGCATGAACACCAGCAGCACTAAACGCATGGTCTTATTTTGCCGAAAATCGCCCTACGGCAATGCATTAGCGAGAGAAGCTCTTGAAATCGCCTTAGCCACGGCCGTGTTCGAACAAGACTTAGCCATAATATTTAGCGGCGACGGCGTATGGCAATTACAACCTCAGCAAAACAGTGCAGAGATTCATGTCAAAAGCCAACAAAAACTGCTCGCTGCTTTTGCTATGTATGATCTCAATGAAATCTATGTTGAGCAAGAAGCACTGGAATTAAGAAACATCAACCACCAGGAGCTATCCATTGCCGCGACCTTAATCGACCGCCAAAAAGCCGCCGAGCTATGTAATAGCGCCGATATTATTTTGAATTTTTAGCCATGATCTTACACACAATCAATAAATCGCCCTTTGATAACCACAGTTTCACAGAGTGCTTGCAACACTGCCAGCCCAACTGTTCAGTTTTATTAATTGAAGATGGCGTCTACGCAGCACAGCAAAAAACTACTTTTAGTGACATCATTAGCCAGCGAGTCGACATAAACTTCTATGCACTCAAAGCTGACATTCTTGCCAGAGGCCTTGAAGCGACCACGCTAAGCAGCGTTACCATTATCGATGACGCGGGGTTTGTAGAGTTGGCCGTTAATCATCACACCGTACAAAGCTGGTTTTAATCATGAAAAACCAGCTTAACAGCGTAAACATCCAACTCGACAACAATGGGTTTTTGCAAAATCTTCAAGACTGGAGCCCGTCAGTAGCAGAGCTTCTCGCTGCCAATGAAGGTATTGTACTGACAGATCCGCACTGGCAGATCATTTATACGCTCCGACAATTTTATACTGAGTTTGAGCTGTCCCCAGCAATGCGGCCACTGACAAAATATATTACTCAGAATCTCGGCGCCGACAAAGGAAAAAGTATTTACTTATTACAGCTTTTTCCTGGTAGCCCCGCTAAAATTGCAGCGAAAATTGCCGGCCTCCCGAAACCCGATAACTGTCTTTGAAACATCTTCCACAGGCAACACAAGCTCTGTATTCACAGCATTAAACACAGGTGCAGCATGTCGCAACAGTACCGTAACAAATTAGCAAAACCCTTAGAACATGAGCACCCCTTTGCTCAATACGTACGTATTTTGGGTAAAGGTAAAACCGGCAGCCGATCTCTCACCCGAGAAGAAGCTCGGCTGGCGATGGAGATGATCCTCAACGGTGACGTAGAAGATGTGCAGCTTGGGGCTTTTTTGATGTTACTGCGCGTCAAAGAAGAAAGCCACGATGAATTAACCGGATTCGTTAGCGCGGCAAAAACATCCATCAACGCGCCCACTGATAAAATTAGTGTCGACCTCGATTGGTCTAGCTACGCAGGAAAAAAACGCCAATTGCCCTGGTATTTATTAAGTTGCTTTTTACTGGCCGACAATAATATCCGTATTTTTATGCACGGTGCAGCAGGCCATACCATTGGCAGGCTTTATACCGAAAATGTGTTACAAACTCTAAACATCCCCATCGCCCAAAGCTGGGAGCAGGTATCGAGCTTGCTCGATAGCACTCAATTTGCGTTTATGCCGCTGGCTAGATTATGCCCTGAGCTAAAACGGATCATCGATTTTCGAAATTACTTAGGTTTACGCTCACCGGTACATACACTTTCTCGCCTGCTTAATCCTCTTGCGGCCCCCCACTCCATCCAAAGTGTTTTTCACCCTGCTTATGGCGACAGTCATCAGCAAGCGTCTATTGGCTTAGAACAAGGCAATGCAGCGGTATTTAAAGGTGAAGGTGGCGAGGTAGAACGTAAACCCGAAGCCAGCTGCCTGGTGAAAATGGTGATCGATGGGGTTGCCCACGAAGAGATCTGGCCCAAATTACTCGATGGCCGCCAACAGCAACCCGATCAGCTGAATATCCGGCAATTGATTGACGTATGGCGAGGACAAGATCACAGCGATTACGCTAACAACGCGATTATTGGTACTGCCGCGATCGCATTAAAGCTGATGAAAAAAGCCGATTCGCAGCAACAAGCACTGGAGTTAGCCAGACAGTGGTGGGATAAGCGCAACAAAGATCGCTTGTGAGTACAGCTTCCACGCCGCGCTGCGGCAGTGGAAGCGCTAATCAATTAATCATTGTAACCATTGGGGTTCATTTTTTGCCAACGCCAGCTATCCGCTGTCATTTCCTCCAGACCTCTACTTGCAGACCAATTTAATTCCGCGGCAGCAAAAGCAGGCTCAGCATAACAGCTGGCAATATCACCGGGGCGCCGCTCAACTATTTGATATGCCACCTTTTTAGCTGATGCTTTTTCAAAAGCTGCGATCATTTCCAGCACTGAGTAGCCTCGTCCTGTGCCCAAATTATACGCCACAGCGCCAGGGTTAGACGCCAGCTTATCCAAGGCTTTAATATGCCCCAGAGCCAAATCGACAACATGGATATAATCGCGTACGCCAGTACCATCTGCGGTTGGATAATCATCACCAAATACCGATAACTGCTCCAGCTTACCCACTGCAACCTGGCTGATATAAGGCAGTAAATTATTGGGGATGCCATTTGGATCTTCACCAATACGTCCACTTTTATGCGCACCGGCTGGATTAAAGTAACGCAATAAAATAGCATTCCAGCGCGGATCAGCAACATATAAATCGCGCAAAATTTCTTCGATCATTAGCTTGGAACGACCATAGGGGTTAGTCGCAGAAAGCGGAAAATTTTCATTAATAGGAACAGAGGCTGGGTCGCCATACACCGTAGCAGATGAGCTAAACACAATATTAAAAACCCCATGCTCAGCCATTGCTTCACACAAGACTAAAGTGCCATGAACATTGTTGTGATAATAACGCAAGGGCTGAGATACCGACTCGCCCACAGCTTTTAATCCAGCAAAATGAATCACCGCATCAATATCCCTACTCGCAAACAGCACGTTCATAGCCGCGCTATCACAGATATCTAACTGGTGAAACTCCACGGCTCTACCGGCAATTTCTTCTACTCGACGCAGCGCTTCATAGCGACTATTGCAAAGATTATCCACGACAATCACATCATGGCCTGCAGCCAAAAGCTCAATACAGGTGTGACTACCAATATAGCCTGCACCACCGGTTACCAATACCTTCATAACTTCCATCCTGATTGTTAGAACCCAGGGGCAATTGTAACCAATCCCAGTTGCGATATCATTACGCACGCCACACCGAAATTCATTATAATACCCACCCACTTAATGACTATATTTGAGACTCATGCCTTTAAGCCGTGTCAATCCAGACCAATACCAACAGCAACTCGCAGAAAAATTCACGCGCATAAGCTCACAATTTGCCCAGTTCTCCCCACCACCACTGGAAGTGTATGATTCACCACCACTGCACTTTCGCGTTAGAGCTGAATTTAAAATCTGGCATCAGGATGAAGGCTCTTATTATGCCATGTTCAAGCAGTCGGAGCCCAAGACGCCAGTCTTACTTGAAGACTTTCCGATTGGTTCACGTACCATTAACCACTTAATGACCGAATTAATGGCTATTATTGTCCAGCAGCCAATACTTCGGCATAAATTATTCCAGATAGAATTTCTCACTACCCTCAGCGGTGAAGCCTTGGTTAGCCTTATTTACCACAAGGCACTCGACGATGCCTGGCTGCAATTAGCCCAACCATTACAACAACAACTCAATATTAAAATCATTGGCCGCAGCAAAAAACAGCGCCTGGTATTAAGCGATGACTATGTGACTGAAGTTCTTGAGGTAAATGGCAAGCGCTACCAATTCCAGCAAGTGGAGAATAGCTTTACCCAACCTAACGCTAGCGTTAATCAAAAGATGCTTGAATGGGCTCGCAGTAACTCCGCTGATAACGGCGATGATTTAGTTGAGCTGTACTGCGGTAATGGTAATTTTACCGTAGTACTGGCGCAAAACTTTGATAAGGTACTGGCGACAGAAATATCAAAAACCTCGGTTAAATCAGCTCGTCATAATTTCGAGATAAACCAAGTAGACAATGTCACCATCGCCCGTATGTCCAGCGAGGACTTCTCATCGGCGTTAGCTGGAGAGCGCGAATTTCGTCGTTTGAAAGATATTGACCTTAAAGCGTATAATTTTTCCACCGTTTTGGTCGATCCTCCACGCGCCGGGCTCGACAGCTTAACTGAAGAGTTAATTAGTCGCTTCGACAACATTCTTTATATCTCCTGTAACCCCGACACACTGCACAACAATTTACTGCAGCTATGTCAGACTCACCGGATTGAAAAATTCGCCATTTTTGATCAATTCCCTTATACCGATCATGTAGAATGTGGTGTAGTACTAAAAAAGAGCACTCAACAAGGAAGCTCATAAAAACTGTAGAGGATAAGCCAGATGAGCTCAATAACCGCATTAAGCGAAACTGAAATTTTGCAACAACTAGGTGATAAATCAGCGTGGGCATTACGGGATAATAAGCTCTATCGGCGCTTAATTTTTGAAGATTTTATCCATGCCTTTGGTTTTTTGTCACAGGTCGCGTTAATGGCAGAAAAAATGAATCATCACCCCGAGTGGGCCAACGTCTACCGCACTGTCGATATCTACTTAACGACTCATGATGTCAACGGAGTCAGTGAACGTGATTTTAAACTGGCAGCAGAGATTGATAAGTTGGTTGGCAAACAGTAGCAAGCTCAGTAAACCCTAATACCCTGCTTGCGAAATTGACGCGTCAATACCTCATCAAGGTGATTCAAATCATCTTTTTCAATATCAATAACCGAAGCGCCGAGCACTTGGTACAGCTCTTTACGCTGCATGCGTTGTGATAATCCCACACCTTCTTCATCATCCCAGCATTCAATGTAGACATGTTGCGCGGGTAGATAAAAATCAGCAAATAGAGGCTCTTCTACTGGCAGCCGCCGATGGCAGGCATGCACAAAACCAGCCATATATAACCAGTGACAAATTTTCAGATGAGATAATTTGCTATGCTGGTGCCCATCCACGCTGCTATAAGGGGCTTGATCTGTAAACAGGTCATCGGTTTGCTGCTGCTCTTTATATATGTCAAATGACACGCCAAGTTCACGACTTAACACCGAGTGCTGCGCTATATCCTGTGGCCAAACCACATAAAAAGTGCCGCTGCTGTCATTTTCAAGCTGCACTCCACCATGATGCTCACCAGATGCGGTTAACTCCCAGCCATGAAAACCGGGCTTTATCCAGCCCAGCTCAGCCAACACCCTATTCACCTCACGGGTGCTGACTCCGGCTGATTTTCCTAGCGACGTCGCTGAAATATGGCGATTATCTTCCAATGCCTGTAACAAAGGATGCTGAGCAATCTCTTCTGGCCAAATAATATATCGACCATAGCGCTTGCTATGCACATATTCACCACCTTCAAATTCGCCTTTAGTACTCAGAGCCCAGCCATCATCAAGTTTACGAATCCAGCCATAGTCTTTAAGTGTACTAAACAACTGCTGTGATGGTACGTCCAGCACTTTAGCTAAAGCGCTGGTGGATAATTTTTGTGCAGACCGCTCATCTATCATCAAACAATCCTTATTAGCGTAAAATCAGCTGTTGTAAAACCACACGCCTTGCACCGCCAGATTAAAATGGCCTCAGACCACTGCTGTTACGCCGTTAATGCCGTATAACGTTGCTGTAACGCACGGTAAACATTGTCACTAAAGTTACTGGCCTGGCTATCTAGCTCGGAAAGAATTTCAACCAGATGTTCATTGTCCTCCCGCCCTTGCCACTGCTTGTGGTAACTACCCTCCTTGTAACCATTATCCTGGCGAAAAAAGTTAAGAACATTTTTACCTACGTACTGCCGGAATAATTCTTCAAAGCCCATTTCAGTGGCATTCATCAAATCCCAAAATAGCGTAACGGAAAAGCCTTTACTCTCCAGACTATGCTGTGCCAAAGCCTCAGTTGCATCCAATACCCCCTGCTGTTGGTACTGATAGCCACGTAGCTGCCCTTCCATCAACTCAGCAATATCCTCCAATGTCTCTCCTTCGGTAAACAGTGCGCTCATACCAAAGTGCCAGATATCGACCACCTCCAATCTAACCTGATCAATGTCTGGCGTTTGCTTCTTCCACCACTTATAGCCATAGTGATCAGTCAATTCGCCACATTCAATCCAAATCGCTCGATACCACTCATAGCGCTGAGTAATCCAATCTGCATGCACCTTTTGGTTCATTTTATCTTGCATAGCTAACATGGTGATAAACGCTTGCTTCATTGACTCCCCCTGAGTAGTCGATAAAAATATCGCGCTGATTATAAACAGCCGTTGGCGCTAACGGTACCGATGATTAACACTAACTGCACTGTTTTTTGCCGTATAATTCCACGATGGTTGATATAATCACTCCATGGACCATCAACATAGTGGCAGATTTATATTTTTGATCCATAATGCGTCTTTAATTTTCTAGCGTTTATACCGCCCTTCAATTAATCAGCCACCAGCGTCGATGTTTATGCGTTCCCTACTAGCTTTAACTCTTACTCTACTATTTGTCTTGAATCCGGCCAATGCCAGCACCGAAGCGTTGATTGTCAGCCCCGAGCTGAGTAAATTGCCGCTAGATTCGCACTTACTATACCTCTATGACCAACAGCAAACTCACCATTTGGGCCAAGTGTCTGATACGGACATGAGTCGCAATCTGAAATGGCATAAAGGTAGCGAACGTGAGAATAGCTTACTCATGCCACCTGGGCTTTACTGGTTTAAAGGTGAATTACGCAACCCTAGCCCTAATGCTATTAGCATTACCCTGGAAACCGAATACCCTTCGATCAACGTCGCCGACCTTTATGTGATCGATAATGACAATAAGATTCAAACGATTTATACCGGTGCAGGGTTAAATGCCCCATTTACTAACCGTCCTATTTTGCATCGCAATCTAGTCAATGAATTAATCTTACCTCCCCGCAGCCTGACCACGTTGATCTGGCGGATCGAGAGCGACCCACTATTTCAATTTAGAGCGACAGCTTGGGCACCTAAAGTATTCATCGATCAGGACCAGCATCAACAAATGTTCTACGGCATGATTTACGGCATGTTACTGGTGATGGCGCTGTACAATCTGTTTTTGTTTTTTTCAACCCAGGTAAAAAGTTACCTTTACTATGCCCTCTATGTGTTTACCGCAACCTATTTAATTGCTGCAGAGCAAGGGCATATTTATCAATATATAGCTATCGACCATGTCTGGGCCAAAAACGCGGTTCATGCCTTTGTTTATGCTATTAATCTGATCATGTTCTCCCAGTTTTGTATCTCGTTTTTGCATATGCGACAACGCTCGCACCTCACATTTAAAGTATTCCGTGTGCTGACAATAATTGCCGTGGTAGCCAGCGTCATCATGGCATACAGCAACAGCCTGATGATGATTTTTGTTAATTTCACGACCACCACACTGTTATTTGTTATCGCACTGATAGCTGGCGCTATTGCACGTAAAGCTGGCTCCATCTCTGCGGGGCATTTCATGCTCGCGATAATGATCCTCGGCTTTTCCCAAGTGGCCAACAATATGGCCACCTTAGGCCTGATTCAACACACTCACTTAACCGAAAACCTAGGCGCTATAGGCACCACGCTAATGCTAGTGTTGTTCTCACTGGCACTGGCTGATCGAATCAATCAATTACAAAAAGAGCTAAAAGAAAATATTCAGAGCATGAGCCGAGCGAATGAAGAAACCCTAAAAGCCCGCACTGAGCTACACCGCTCACAAGTACAACGGATCAAACTAGAGCAAACCACTAGCCAGGCACGGCTTGAAAACAGTTCAAAAAGTGATTTTCTAGCAACAATGAGTCATGAAGTACGCACGCCGATGAATGAAGTGCTGAATATGACCTCGTTAATGAAATCTACCAGCCTTAGCGATAAACAGTCCGAATATATCAATAGCATTAACCGTTCCAGCCAGGCACTGCTTTCAATCATTAATGATTTACAAGATTTTGTAACGATTGAAGCCGGCGAAATGAAACTTGAAACAGCCAGCTTCAACTTAGAAACCTTGCTCGACGATTGCATATCAACCTTTTCTGCTAAAGCCGTTGAGAAAAATCTGAATTTCATTGCCGATCTCGAACCCGGTATAGAGCCTGTGCTCAAGGGCGATTCAACCAAATTACGGCAGATTATCCTCAACCTGCTCAGCAACGCCTTTAAATTTACCGACCACGGCGATATTGTTTTAAAAGCCTCTGTCACCGGCAAAACTGCGATTAATTCCGTTGAACTTAAATTTGAAATCAGCGATAGCGGTATCGGCTTAACCGCAGAAGAGCAACGACACCTATTCACCCCTTTTGTACACGGCGATGACAGCACCTACGGACGCTACGGCGGCAGCGGCTTAGGCCTGGCCATTAGCAAGCAGCTAGCAGAGCTGATGGACGGTAAAATAGGCGTAGACAGCGAGCCAGGTAAGGGATCGACATTTTGGTTTACTGCACGTTTGCTGATCGATGAAAATCCTGACACAGCCCTACTGAGAGAAAAATCTTCCACCCTCACTAATAAACGTGTCCTTGTGGTTGACCCCAATCCGGTTTCAGTTGATATTATTAAGCGCCAGCTAAGCAACTGGAATATGGATGTCGATACCTGTAGCAACGTAACGCAAGCCAAGCAAAAGCTGAGCGAGGCACTGGCGGAAAACCAACCATTTGATGCCCTGCTTGCCGAATACTATCTATATAATGAAACCAGCTTAGCGATTGCTAGTTTTATAAAACAACACAATGAACTTGATACGCCATTTATTCTGATGGCAAGTAGCCGCAAGCTTGACTCTAAATCCGAACTCACCGAGTCAGGCATCGAAATACTACTAGAAAAACCAATCACCAATGCCCTATTACACGATGCACTTATTCAGGCAATCGCATCACCATTGCTTAAACATAAACAAATGGAAGCAACAGGCATTGATACCAGCCAATTGAAGATATTAGTTGCAGAAGACAACCAGGTTAATCAATTGGTCATTCAAAGCCTGCTCAATAAGTTGGGCATCACCCCAGATATAGCAGCTAATGGTGTAGAAGCTGTAAACCTCTACGGACAGAATGATTACGACCTTATCATTATGGATTGTGAAATGCCTGAAATGGATGGTTACGAAGCAAGCAATAGGATTCGAACTAAAGAAAAGGCAGCGGGACGAAAACGTGTTCCAATTATCGCCCTTAGCGCCCACGCCAGAAGTGATTTTCAAGAGCAAGCTCTAGAAGCAGGTATGGATGATCATCTAACCAAGCCCATCACCTTAAGTGATTTAATTACCTTAATTAAAAAAGAGTTAGGCCAGGGCTTTAAATAAGTGGAAATCAAGCGCTAAAGTTTAGACGTTAGAGCTTTAGCCCGATAAATACGTCCAGACCAAGCAGGCTAAACATAAGACTATGACAGTATAATTCTATTTACATGACACCTTGAAGGCTTTATCCACAGAATCTGTGGATAACTTCGGGGATAACTTGGAGACAGTAGCGTGAAAGCCCCATTACTTCCCTACCTCAGTCTATTTGAACACTTTTTAACCACATAGAATTTTCCTTTAAAATCAATAAGTTAAGAATATTGTCTAGTTGTACAGCTAATTTGCCCAAGCTTTGACCATAGAAAAATATCCTGACTAATAGATGTGCATAAAATCTTACAAAAGGTTAGTGACTCATGACCTGCAAACTCAATCAGCAAGCAGAATTGAAGAAAATAGGTATTTATACCGAGTATAATTTCGCTAAATATTCCAATATCGAGTCAAATATATCTATTTTTGCTGTAATTAATACTTACTAACTGCTGCAGCCAATGCTGGTCAGCAGTGGCGCTGAATATTGTGCCCACCGATACCATTAACCCGTACTGTTAACCCCTGCCATTAGCCATTGACGTCTATTATGCCTACTTTCAATACCCTGTCTGGAACCATCAACCTAGCGAGACTACCGCTCAACAAACAAGAGAAGCTACAAGCATGGGATGCCGCAGACGAACTACTGTTAAATCACTTGAACGAGCATAGCAGTCTCGACATCACAGCCAGAGTATTACTGATCAATGATCAGTTTGGCGCACTTGCCTGCGGCTTACACCGCCAACAACAAGAAATCGTCAGCTGGAGTGATTCATTTATTGCCCACTTATCGACCCAATATAACCTTGAGCTTAATCAGCAAACACAGCCTGTAACATGTCTACCGAGCACAGAGAGCCCAGTAGGAACATTTGACTGGGTATTGATTAAAATTCCTAAAACATTAGCCCTGCTGGAACATCAATTAATAAGCCTGAAGCCGCACCTGACAAAACACACCATTATTATCGCCACGGGAATGGTCAAGTATCTGCAAAAATCTCATCAAAATCTTTTAGAGCAGTATCTTGGCAGCACTAAAACATCATTAGCTGTAAAAAAAGCTCGTCTGTATTTTTGCCAAAACGATCAACACAACGCTATACCACCCTCCCCTTATCCTGAGAAATATTATTTAGAAGAGTTGAATTTACACCTCAGCAACCACGCCAATGTATTTTCCCGAGAGAAGCTGGATATAGGAAGCCGCTTTTTATTACAGCAATTTGAGCAACTACCCGCAGCCGAAGTCATCGTTGATCTTGGCTGTGGTAATGGTGTCCTGGGCATCTGCGCCCAACGGCAGCTACCCGATAGCGAGGTGTACTTTGTCGATGAATCGTATATGGCAATCGCTTCAGCAAAAGAAAATTATCAACAACAGTTTGGCGAAAGCAGCAGCCAACACATTAATCGTCACTTTGTAGCTAGCGACTGTTTGCAACAACTTAGCTTGAACAAGGCCGATTTAATTCTTTGCAACCCCCCTTTTCACCAAAATAATACTATAGGAGATGAAATAGCATGGCGCATGTTTACCCAAAGCAAACGTATGCTTGGTAACAATGGCGTCTTATGGGTAGTGGGTAACCGTCACCTCAATTACCACCATAAATTGAAACGGGTCTTTAATCATTGCCGCACGGTCGCCAGCAACAAAAAATTTGTTATTTTAATGGCACAGCAACAACCGTTTTTATGATATCTACTGAGCAAGGACGATCTGTTGAATAAAACGCTTATTCAACGCTGAGGTATTCAGCCAATGCTGCTTTGCGCTTATTAGCATTGGCGACTAAAGTTTCTATTCCCTTACCGTGATAAAAATACCACTCACCGGACCCCCTTACTCTACTAGCCACTTCATAATCAATTTTTTGATACGCTGTCATAAAGGCAAGATAATCTTGCTCACTCGCTAAAGATATTTGATAAAGCTGCTTAAATTTTTTATTCGCGCCCAAAATACTGCCATCATTAATTTTGCTCAAATGAACATCATACTGCTGCCCCACCTGCTCTTTAACATCCTCAATTTTTTCAACCATGGCAGCGATTTTCTTGTCAGGATTTTTATCTTCTAAAACAGTTGTGGCCTTATGCGCGCTAACCAAACTCATCAAGCCCACCACAAATACAACCAGCATCATAACTAGACAGATCGAGATAAGCACCATAGTCAATATCGATTTTCTCGATACGCCGCTAACTCTATCCTCAGCGCTTATACTTGAATCATCCTCGGCAGTATCAGTCATCACTCAAACCTTCCAGCAAGTTATCAAGCTTTTTTTTACGCTCACTACTACTCAGCACCAAGCCATCCAATATTTTAGTGTAATCATCTAACCAAGCTTTAGAGCCGGTATTCATTGCTGCTAAATTGGTTGCACCTACTTTAACTGAGCTGACCAACTGGCTAAAATCCTGCTCTCGCGAGGATAGAAACTCCTGGTAAGGTACGGCCTTTTCCATACGGCAGTCATTTCGCACATCTTCAATTTGCTGAGTGTAAGCGACAATTTTTTTAAGCTCGCTCCGCCTAAAGTCAGCAAGTAGCATTAATTGCTCATCTAACTCACTAAATTTTTTCTCCATTTGGTTCTCTTGGTTAGCTGCTGCCGCAGCCTCCAATGTAGCTATACGCGAAAACATAACAATCATGCCGGTCGTCATCACAGCAACCAGTGATACTGATATAATGAGGACAGCGATTACCAGTATTCGATTAGACCCTACTCGTTTTTCTACCGTTTGGATTAAATCAACAGAAGTTTTATCATCCTCTTTATCCTTGTCGCCAGCCATTTTTTATCCCTTATTTTTAGTAAACAATGTAATAACTTCGCTATGCTTAGTTTGTGGAAACATATCAGCTAATGCAATATAGCTAAGGGTAAAGCCACCCGCCAATAAAATCGCTGCATCACGTCGTAACGTAGACGGATTACAAGAAATATAAACAATATCTGTCACCTCCGAAGCTGCCAGCTTTTCACATAACTGCTCCGCTCCCGCCCTAGGTGGATCTAACAATACTTTATTACAAACAGCCTCAACGATAACATTATCTGACATCAAGTTTCGGCAGAAAAAACGAGTATTTTCAATATTATTACTAACCGCGCTATGCTCAGCTTTCTCCACCATGCTTTTATTTAATTCATAACCTAAAACAGAGCCTGCCCGTTGCGCGACAGGTAATGAGAAATTACCAATTCCGCAAAAATAATCAGCGACAACATCTTCTTTATTCACCGCTAACCAGCTTATAGCTGTACTGATTAGCTGCTGATTAACTGCCTCATTAACTTGCGTAAAATCACCCAAGGCATAAGGCAAGCTTATCCCCGCGTCAGATAATAATGAAACTAATCGCTTATCTCCAGACCGCCAAAAAGACGTATGGGTATTCACTAACCTCAATTCGATCAACCAATTTTTAGCATCTGCAAGTGATTGCAATACAGTTATATCACTAGCTTCGGGTTGATGCTTACATAACATCAAGACAGCTAATTTTTTATCGCTGTCTTCTGTTATTGAAACTTCAGTAATCGATGAACGTGATTTTAATGCGCCAATCACCGGCTTTAGTGACAATAAACTATTACTGATAGCCTCTTGTACAATATAGCAGCGATCAATATCAACCACTTTATGGCTTTCTGCCTGCTTGAAACCCACCACGCAACCATCGCGGTCAGCACTAACAGCAAAGCGCGCACGATGTCGGTACTGCAATGCACTGGCTGCTAGCGTTTCTGCCCATACCGAATTATCCTGTAATAAAGGTTTGAATAGCATTTGTAAGTGATGTTTTTTATGCGTCAACTGATCGGTATATGCCAAGTGCTGTAAGCTACAACCACCGCAGCTTAAGAAATATTCACACACTGGCTGCACACGCTCTGCAGCAGGCTGAATAATTTGCACCGTCTCAGCCACATCATAGTTTTTATAACTACCCTTATATCTTGCACTGACCACCTCACCTGGCAAAGCGCCAGTAACAAATACCGTTTTACCATCAGCTCTGGCAATGCCTCTACCGTCATCTGCCAAGCTCACAATAGTTAATTGGTGATGTCCAACTGGCACTTTTCGCGGTTTGGGCTTAAAGGTTGGTAACGGTTTGCTTTTTGATCTGAATTTAGCCACAACTTATCACACCATCTGTTCGATTAAGGGGTTTTGATAGAAAAACTTAAAAACAATAATGTGTTTACAGGATTAATTCATGTAAACAAGGGTAAAAAGTAAAGTATAACGCTACCCTAATCGGTCTCGCAGCAGGAAAAAGTGATGCCAAATGCATTTTGTAATCCAGTAATTGCGTAGAATACAATGCTGACTCTCTCGCTATAAACTCTGCTTTTGTTTCGCTGTGTTGCGGTGGAGCTGTTTTATAATCCACAATCCATAAAGCACCATCATCGTCAATAAAACACCGATCGATAACTTTCCGCCGAATGTTATTGCCATAACTTGAAAAAATTTCCAGCTCTGTTGCTGAATACTCGTATTGATCGGATAACACCCAGCGGCCTTCAGCATCGCCCACGGTGTTATCAACCGCTGTTTTAACCTGAATAATCGCAGTAGGCTGCAGTGCTGGTGGTAATGCATGATGGTGCAGCAGACGTTGTAGCCAATTATTTTTCACTGCTTCGTCCATTGTTAGCCAAAAATTAATACTGCGTTCGACCAATATTTCCAAGATCCAATGCGTCACGGTACCAATGCATTGCGGCAACACATCTGTACTCAAGTCCGGTGTATTGTCTTCATCGGCCAAATGACTGCTGAGGGAATTATTATTAAGATAAAACTGCTCTAAAGGGTTAGTAAAAGACCAAACAGGCGCCGACCAAGAGGACTGCAATCGCTGCATTGCCGCACGCTTATCAGCCATAACAAAATCAAAACCATACTGCTCGTTATTCGCAGCCGCTTGCACCGCCCAATTAACACTCTCTTTAAATGCCGGCCAAGCAGCACTAATCAAACTGCTGGATGACGGCGGTTTAGCTTCACCAGTTTTTTCATCGATACTACCATCCAGCAATAAATATAGCTGTTTAACCGCCCGCGTCGCTGCCACATAAAACAGACGAGTATTTTCAAGCAAACTGGTTTGCGCTTGTTCATAGCGCAGGTATTGATAAATTTTATCCTCTTCGCTACCAGTAGCCCCCAAAGGACTAATAACCATCCCCCTATCACTGCCATCGGCAGATAAATACTCTCGCCACATCAACAAAGAGCGATCATCACTACGCGGCGCCCTCGCAAGAGCAGGCAAGATAACCGTATCAAATTCTAAACCTTTAGCTTTATGTATCGTCATTACCTGCAAGCCCGTATCGACGGTAGCAGGTGCTGCGTATAGGCGAAGCACTGCTTGCTCGAACTCTCTTAAAGAAGTAAGACTTTCTCCTTGCTGGTAGCTTTCTAACAAATCAAAATAATCATCGACAAAACCAAATTCATCCTCGCTATTAACCATGGCGGCACCGCCAATCGCCAACCAAACCCCTTCAACCCAGCTCCGTGCTGGCTGCCGGTTACGATTGGCCAAAGCTGCAACCAATATGGGCCTGATTGCCTCCAATCGGCTCCGACCAAACTTGCTCAACGAAGCAATACGCTGCTCATCGTTAATCGCAGACCACACAGCTAACTGCTGACTATTACCTAACAAACTATGCAGGTCTTTATTGGATAATCCCACCCAGGGTGACCTTAGCAGCGCACACCAACTGATTTGATCAGCGATATTAAACAATGCTTTGGTTAAGCTTAATAAATCAATAATAGCGCTATAACTAGCTAATGGATCGATATCGGTCGCATTCCAAGGGATATCGGCCGCCGTAAGCGCAGGAATAATGTCGCTCAAATGGCTGCGACTGCGAACCAATATTGCAATACTACCATTAGGGTTAGCCAGCTTTGCCTGCCGTACCAGCTCGACAACTTTTTCTGCCTCTTGTTGCCGAGCTTGATCACCACTAAACCCCAGAACCTGAATATCACTGCTTTCGCTGGCTGCTTTAAAAGCTACCGCTTGCTCAAAAGGAACCGCACCACGCGATAAGTTTTCAACGGGTGGAAAGGCTTTATCGAAGGTTTGGTTAATCCAGTCGACCACCGCAGGATCAGAGCGAAAATTAACGGTCAAAGGCAAGTCCTGCAATAAAATACCGTTGATGCCTTTATTTCTTGCCTCCAGAAATAAACCGACATTGGCCTCCCTAAAGCCATAAATCGATTGCATACCATCGCCAACAATAAATACTGTATTAGGCTGCTGTGGATTGACCACGTTATGCTCAGCCCAGCCTTCTATAAGCCGCTCAAGTAAACGAAACTGGGTGCTGGCGGTATCTTGAAACTCATCGACTAAAATATGTTTAAGCTGATAATCCAGTTTCATAGCTAATTCAGTGGGATCTAAATGATCACCTAAAGCTTGTAAGGCCGCCATAGAAATCTGGCTATAATCGACTTCGCCTTGCTGCTGAAAAACCAACGTTAACTGTGCTACCAACGCAGGAAGCAATCGAGTCAGTGACTCTAAAAGCTGCCATTGTTGCTGGTCAAATGTGGCATCAGGAAGATAGCGTAACTCGACCAGCAACTGCTGCAGCGTAGTATTACCATGTAAACTTTTTAACAGGGCAATAAAGTTCGCTTTCAATGCTTTCGCGCGGACTTTATCACCGTCATGAGTTTGAGTTGGAAACCCGGAGCTTACGTTGACGGTTTTCCGCCACTCACCCGTTCTGGTTAATAATAACTCTGCAATGCAGCGCCATTGCGGCAACGCGGCGGAGCTTATTTCTGGCAGTTCGACAATACCCATAAGCTGGCAAGCTATCGAGTCACTATGCGCACGCGATAAGTTATCACCAGCGTAATCCAGCAACGGTAGTAACTCTGGCGCAATGTCGGCCAATTCAGCGTCTATCTGCTGCAACACATCAATAATAATAACGTCGAGCGTGTGCTCTAATCGTTGCTTTGCTACGGCTACATTAGCGCCCATACCTATATGGTGCAGCCACTGATCTCGGCGCTGTAACAAGGTCATCAATAAGCGCTCGATCTTGCCCATATCATTATCGACATGACGAAATAATTCAGCCAAATCTGTAGCGAAGTAATTATCTTGCTCCAGCATTTTTAAAAATTCATGCACAGCCGCACGATAACACTGCTCTGGTTTATTGGTGATTTTAGGCTGCGCACCAAAGTTGGATAAAATCGGCATCTGCCGTGTGAGGCTGGCGCAAAGACTATCGATAGTTTGTATTTTTAAGCGTCCCGTATTGTCTAATAACCGCCAACCACAAAGCTTATCTCTGGCTAGCGCATCTTTAGCCAGTTGCCAGCTTAATCGCTTGTGCGGTTCATTTGCCTCGGCAGTACTTTGTGCATCGCGTAAAGCCTTAATAATACGATGATGCATTTCTGCTGCAGCTTTACGGGTAAAGGTAATCGCCAAAATCTCTTCGGGTTGATCTGCACCGGCTAATAACTTCAGTACTCGCTGGCTCAGCAGCTCTGTTTTTCCCGACCCTGCTGGCGCTGTCACACAGATGGAGCGTAAGGGGTTCAATGCAGCAAGGCGTTGCGAGTTGTCTACAGGTGCATTCATACCGCCATCACCTGTTGATGATTAACTCGGCAGACACTACTTAACCGGCAGTACTGACAGATTTTATTAGGGTTTTTGGGGTCAACATCGGCTTTACCAGCGATAAAATCATTAGCAATATCCGTCAACACACGTATCCAGTTTTGCTTTAATTGTGCCCAATCCAATACACCGGCATCAGATTTAATTTTGTCTTTCCATTTCACTAAGGGTTCAGATAAATCCTCTGAGCCAATACCTTTAAGCTCACAGCTATCAATCCGCACCTGCGCAAAAGCAATCCCTCCCACCTTATCACCCTGATTTTCTGCCAACATACTATACAAAGGTAATTGCGGCTCTTCTGGCCTATCCCCCCACCAGTAATTAATCGACGGCTTTCCTGTTTTATAATCGATAATAATTAAACTACCATCATCCATGCGATCAATACGATCGATACGTGTCTCTAGTTGCAACTGAGCAAATTGAAAAGCTTGTCGGCTTTCAATATGTTCTACTGTAAAACTGGCTCGAGATTTTTCTACTTCCAACCAAGCGGTTAACAAACGCTGTAGCCGAAGGCTTTCCAAGGCTTTAAAGCGAGGCCCTAATTTGGCTGAACGACGCTGCGATATTTCATCGAGAGCGTAATGGCATACATCGGCGCACAAGGTTAATTGCTGATCATGTGATAGCGCCAATAAAGCCTGTTGAGTTTTCAGTTTTTTCCATAAAAGCTCTAGCGCACGATGCAGTAATGACCCCCGGTCCGAGGGCGACAAACCTATCTCAACCTCAGCCAATGGCTTTAAGCCTAAACGATGGCTTGCAAAGGCTTTAAACGGACAGGCTGACTGGCTGGAAAACAAGGCAGTGCCGCCACGAATGGTTTCCTCTACAGTTAAAATTGGTGCAGCGCCCGGCTCAAATGTCTCGATTTGTTTTGACTCTCTATGGCGTCGCCGAATTTCCGTAAGTGGCAGCAACGATTGCAATGATCGCCCCAATAACTCATCCAGATTTTTCTTTGGGAAATCCTTGAATAAACAACTTACTGTTGCCGGGTTATCATCAATGACGGACGGAGAGCTGATAATTACATGATTGGCACTGTGAATAAAATTACGACTTAGTTGTTCAGCGTAGAGCAGCTCTCTTTCCGCTGTAGCATGGGGCATGTTGTGTTCACGCTGCAAACTATAGGGCAATAAAGGGTTGGGTGATGGCGCTGGCGGCCATTGCTGCTCAGACATGGATTGCAACCATAAATGGCTAAACTGTAAGCCTGATGCTTCTAAGGTGCCGAGTATTTGTAATGATGAGTCGGCCGTTTGAGGTTGAAAGATATGTCTGGATAAATACCCTCGCAGCTGTGCCAGTGCCGCAGTAAAGCTTATCGGCGCCAGCACTAAGTCTAGCGTTGCTGACTGCTTCAACGCCTGCTGCCAATGACTGACCTGTTGATACTCGATACTATCCAGCGTTCTACGTCCGGGCCACTGCATTGTCGTAAGCATAGTTGTAAATATATCAACCCAATAGGCCATCGGTTGAGCTGCATTCGGCAAGCTACGACGACTTAAATCAGCCAGCGATTGCAGTGCCGCCGCAAACGTCCATTGCTGCTCTGACTCTCCACGTAAATCGCTAACTTTATCAGCTAACTGCCGAAAACGTGCGGTGGAAATTTCTTCAGCACTCTCATCATGTAATAAGCTGATCAAGAGGGACACAGCGCCGCTATCGTCATTATCCAGGCAATAAAACGGTGATTGGCAAATATTTATTAGCGTATCAAGCTCCAGTGTCTGCTGGGAAAGTGCCAATACGTTAACCGCGGCATCAATCACCGGGGCTTCCAGCAGGGGATAACCAGCTGAGAAGTTAAAAGGCAAGTTTTTACGCTCTGCAACCTGCATCTGTGCCGTTAGTGGCACATTATAATCTGGAGAGAAAACCTCTTGAAATACGCGCTGAGTAATAGCGCGCTGCTGCGCCAGATTCGGAATCACCACCGCAACGGTTGCCGAGGGATCATGTTTGAGTATTTGCTTTGCCCAAACCGCAGCCGCCATCAACTCTTGCTTAGGAGAGTCACACTCCACCACTGTCACCTCACCCGCTCTGCGCTGATTGGCTAACATCTGAAATTGACCAGCACTCGTCAACAATGCCTGTTGTAATGGCGGTATATCCTCAAAACCCACTCCCCAAATCGGCCCTGCGCGCTCCAGCAGACCTTCCTCAAAGGCGCATTTAACCTGTTCAGTCAACCGCGCTGAAGGCAGCCACTGTCGATCGGAACAATACTGTTCAAACTGCTCTACCCAGCCCAGTAAAACGGCAGAATCCTCATCGCCACTAAAGCATTCACGTAGGCTTGAGTTAGATAAATCCAGCTGCCAATCTACCAACTGACGATAAGCTGCACTCGCCTGCATTGCTGTTGCTGTAGGCCGCAGCAAGGCCGCTCCCACATCTGATTGGCTGACAATATGCTCCCATAACACTTGTTCATGAGATAAAGATAATACTTGGTAGCTTAAGGCGACAGGTTCAGCACCAGCCAATAAACGCTGCCAACAATGATCCACCCACTGATTTATTGAATACACCCTGGGGTTAGGAATCACCATATTGCCATCGGCTCTGCAGTGAATGGCAAAGGCTGCTACCACCCTACTTGCCAAGCGCTGATTGGCGGTCAAGATTAGCTCGCCTTTACCAAGAGGTTCCAATAAGGGCTGAATATCAAACAAAGAAACAAGTTGCGTCATGAATAGCTGTTCTAGTGGTTAGTATCGAATGGTAACCATACTGGTTTTAAATCTCTATATTAAGCAAAACCTTCGCAAGGCTGCCTATACAATTTAACTTTAACCTTAAATGTCCAAACAAGCTGCACAGCAGCTTAATATATCAGTTATAATTATCGGCTTGATTATATATACGCCAAGAAATGACCGGACATAAAAATGACCAATACAGTAGTAGATAATTTAAACGTGGAATCACAAGAATTATTAATTACCCCAGAGATGCTCAAAGCCGAGCTGCCTATGCCCGAAAAGGCAGCCAACAATATTGCCGAAAGCCGTGAAATTATCCGCAATATTCTCGACGGCAAAGATCACCGACTATTTATTGTCGTGGGTCCCTGCTCTATTCACGATATCGATGCTGCCATAGATTACGCCAAACGACTAAAAGCGCTGGCCGAGGAAGTTAAAGATAGCTTATTTATCATTATGCGTGTCTATTTCGAAAAGCCCAGAACCACTGTCGGCTGGAAAGGTCTTATCAATGACCCGCACCTGAATGACACCTTCAAGATTCACGAAGGACTCCATATAGGTCGCAAACTATTGCTAGACCTTGCAGAACTAGGCCTGCCAACCTCGACCGAGGCACTGGACCCTATTTCCCCTCAATATATGCAAGACTGCATTACCTGGTCGGCAATTGGAGCGCGCACTACAGAATCACAAACTCATCGAGAAATGGCTAGCGGGCTCTCTTCAGCGGTAGGTTTTAAAAACGGCACTGACGGCGGCCTGGGCGTTGCAATCAACGCTATCCAATCTGCCAGCAAGCCACATCGCTTTTTAGGCATCAACGGCCAAGGCCAAGTTGCGGTTATTCATACCAAAGGCAACCCCTATGCACACATCGTATTGCGCGGCGGATCTAACGGCCCCAATTACGATTCAGTCCATATTACACTGACCGAAGAAGCGCTGACAAAAGCAGGCGTGGGTAACAATATTATGGTTGACTGCTCTCACGCCAACTCCAGCAAACAACCTAATCTACAGCCTATGGTAATGGACGATGTCAGTAATCAAATTTGTTCAGGCAACACATCTATTGTCGGACTGATGATTGAGTCCAATATTCATGAAGGCAACCAATCTATCCCCGCTGATTTAAGCCAGCTTAAATATGGGGTGTCAGTGACCGATGGCTGTATCGACTGGGACTCAACCGCCGAAGCAATAAGAGCGATGCGCGACAAAATCAAAGATAAACTACCAGGACGACGCTAACATCACGGCCAAGCGGTCATATCACTAAAACAGGGTGGAGCTTATCCCACCCTGCAAATCACCCATCAACCTAAATACCTGTAACTGTAGACCAGAGTATCACGCCGAAATTGAAAAACACCAGGCACAAAAAAACCGCGGCAAGCGCGGTTTTATACCCTCTTCACACAACGAAAAGAGCGATACTGATTACCAGTTAACACTGTTACCCGACAACCAAATACAGACTAATCGTTAGCCTGCTGCTTTAAATCGATTAGATTAAACAGGTACTACTTATAAAGCGACTCTTTACAAAGGTACTATTTACAAAAGTGCTACTTACAAAGGTACTACGTTCTCAGCTTGCGGACCTTTTTGGCCCTGGGTGACAGTAAATTCTACTCTCTGGCCTTCAGCCAAAGTTTTGAAGCCTGAAGCGCTGATAGCACTAAAATGTACGAATACATCTGGGCCGGACTCTTGCTCAATAAAGCCAAAACCTTTGCTTTCGTTGAACCACTTAACGGTGCCAGTCGTTTGATTAGACATTTTCAAATCCTTTAAACTTATTAATACGTTAAAACGCCCATGAATATAAATTTATTCTAGGCAAACCAGCTGGGAAATAATGGAATTGATTATGAAGAACTGGACGAAGTATTACCGCAAAAACATCGTAATGGTTGAACATAAAACAAGCCGTATTTTCAAGCTGATTAACATTGTAACCCTTACTTAGTGCCCGTCAATAGACTTTACATCTTTTTTATTCGCTGCTTTAACGTCAATAAGCAACCTCAAATAAAGGCTCATTACTGCTGCCACTAAAAAAGCCGCCAAGCGGCGGCTTTTTTAGTTTAATCCAGGTAACTTTGTTTTTATTTGAAGTATGCCTGCGTACGATCAGTATGATCAGTACTATCAACAACAGCACTCAGCTCAGGCAGCTGCTCCAACAAAGTTTTTTCTACGCCTTGCTTTAAAGTGGCCTCAACCATACCGCAGCCTTGACAACCTCCACCAAACTGTAAAACAGCTACCTTCTCCTCAGTAATTTCGAGTAGTGACACCTCGCCACCATGCGAAGCCAGCGATGGGTTCACCTCATTATAAAGCACATAGTTAACACGATCTTCCAATGAACTGTCACTATTAACCTGGGGCAGTTTAGCGTTGGGAGCCTTGATCGTTAACTGCCCACCCATACGATCCTTGGCATAATCAACCAAGGCGTCTACAAGAAAGGGAACGCTACGCAGCTCAAAACGCGCATCGAACTTGCCATACTTTACCAACACATCATCCTCATCACAGTCTGCTTCGCGACAATAAGCGATACAGGTCTCTGCTTTGGCTGTACCAGGGCCATTAACGAACATGCGAATCCCCAACACCTCGTCATCCTGTCCTGCTAACAACTCTGCAAGATAGTCTTCAGCAGACTCAGTAATAGTAATTTTAACTTCCGGGACTGTGGTTTCTGTTACTTCTGACATGAAGTCTAGCCTCTTTCAATAATGTGCCACTGACAATAACAAAACAGTAATGACCGATGATTGTTACTGAATACAACCATAATAAAGCCAGAATAAAATAAAACGACTCTCAAGATTGCACTACGCCAATAGCGGATGATAAAGTTTTGCCGAGCTATATCAAAATATTTCAATATAGGTTAAAGTTCACCCCTTGATGGCACTCAAACTTCTCACTCCTAAAATAGACAGCTCAGGCAACTGTCGTTCATTATACGCCCACAGCCCTAGTAGAGAGAAGTGCATAAGTAGATTAAACACAATTAACACACCGAATAACCCTTGATTAATAAGGGTTTTTTCCAAAGGTTTAGACAAAACACCATGAACGATAGAAGCAGCCGCAACAAAGCCCTAGAGCAAGCAATCAACCAGCGTATCCTGATCTTAGATGGCGCAATGGGAAGTCTGATCCAGACTTACCAGCTGGAAGAAGCCGATTATCGTGGCGAGCGCTTCGCCGACTATTCTATGGATATCAGGGGTAATAATGATTTATTAAGCATTACCCAACCCCAAATCATCCGAGAAATCCACACCGCCTATCTAGAGGCCGGCGCCGATATTATTGAAACCAACACTTTTAACGCGACACAGGTTTCTCAAAGTGATTACCAGCTACAGTCCCTAGCGAGAGAGTTAAATGTAGCCGCCGCAATTGTGGCACGCGAAGCGGCCGATGAAATGACGGCCAAAACACCTGATAAGCCACGCTTCGTCGCCGGCGTCATTGGGCCGACCAGTCGCACCGCAACACTCTCCCCTGATGTAAGCGATCCAGCTTTTCGTAATATCACCTTTGACCAACTGGTGGCAGACTACACTGAGGCCGCCGAAGGCTTAATTGAAGGCGGCGTCGACATCATATTGATCGAAACAATATTCGATACACTAAACGCTAAAGCCGCTATTTTCGCTGTCCAAGGTGTATTTGACACTATTGGCTACACGCTGCCAATTATGATTTCAGGCACTATCACTGACGCCAGTGGACGCACCCTATCAGGTCAAACTACCGAGGCATTTCTCTATTCCGTCGCCCACGCCAAGCCACTCAGTATTGGCCTAAACTGTGCCCTAGGCGCAAAAGAGCTGCGCCCTTATCTGCAGACACTGTCTATCAAAGCCGAGTTTAACGTCAGCGCCCACCCCAACGCAGGCTTGCCCAACGAGTTTGGCGAATACGAAGAAACCCCAGAAGAAACAGCGGCTATTATCGAAGAGTTTGCTGCCAGCGGCTTTCTCAACATTGTTGGCGGCTGCTGTGGCACCACACCGGCACATATCAAAGCTATTGCCGAAGCTGTGGCCAAGTACCCACCCCGCGTACGGCCCGATATCCCACCCGCCACCCGCCTAAGCGGTTTGGAACCCTTTGTTATTGACGATCAATCCCTGTTCGTCAACGTAGGTGAGCGTACCAACATCACTGGATCGGCTAAATTCAAGCGACTTATTCTTGATGAAGATTACGCCACCGCTCTAGAAGTTGCTCTGGAGCAAGTAGAAAACGGTGCCCAAATCATCGACATCAACATGGATGAAGGGATGCTCGACTCGCAGTCAGCCATGGTGCGCTTTCTGAATTTAATTGCCTCTGAGCCCGATATCAGCCGCGTTCCTATTATGATTGACTCATCAAAATGGGAGATCATAGAGGCCGGCTTAAAATGCGTCCAGGGTAAATCCATCGTCAATTCAATCAGCCTAAAAGAAGGCGAAGATGATTTTATCGCCAAAGCGAAACTGTGTATGCGCTATGGCGCCGCCATTATTGTTATGGCTTTTGATGAAGAGGGTCAGGCTGATACTGAAACGCGCAAAAACCAAATATGTAAACGCTCTTACGATATATTAGTCGACAAGGTTGGCTTTCCACCACAGGATATAATTTTCGACCCCAATATTTTCGCTATCGGCACCGGTATAGAAGAGCACAACAACTACGCTGTCGATTTTATCGCCAGCTGTGACTATATTCGCCGCGAACTACCCTACGCCAAAATATCCGGCGGCGTCAGTAACGTCTCGTTTTCCTTTCGTGGTAACAACCCCGTGCGCGAGGCCATACACGCAGCCTTCTTGTATCACGCGATAAAAAGCGGCTTAACCATGGGTATAGTCAACGCTAGTCAATTGGCAATCTATGCAGATATTCCCGAAGAATTACGTGAAAGAGTTGAAGATGTAATCCTCAACCGCCGCGAAGACAGCACCGAAAGAATGCTCGACATTGCAGAAAAATATGCCGACGAAGGCGCGATCAAACAGGTTGAAAACCTTGAGTGGCGCGACCTCCCCATCAACAAAAGACTTGAGCACGCACTGGTAAAAGGTATTACTGCTTTCATAATCGAAGATACCGAAGAAGCGCGATTAGCCGCCAAGCGCCCCATTGATGTCATTGAAGGCCCATTAATGGACGGTATGAATGTCGTTGGTGATTTATTTGGTGAAGGCCAAATGTTTTTACCCCAAGTCGTTAAAAGCGCACGAGTAATGAAGCAATCCGTTGCTCACTTAACTCCGTTTATCGAAGCAGCCAAAGACGGCAAAGTTGAAACTAACGGTAAAATCGTGATGGCCACCGTTAAAGGCGATGTACACGATATCGGTAAAAATATTGTTGGTGTAGTACTGCAGTGTAATAATTTTGAGGTTATCGACCTTGGCGTCATGGTGCCCTGCGACAAAATTTTACAAGTAGCCAAGGAAGAAAACGCCGATATTATCGGCCTCAGTGGACTCATCACTCCCTCTCTTGACGAAATGGTCTACGTCGCCAAAGAAATGCAGCGTCTTGGCATGGATACACCACTAATGATTGGCGGCGCCACCACGTCCAAAGCCCATACCGCAGTAAAAATTGAACCGCAGTATCATAACTCTGGCACCATTTACGTTGCCGACGCCTCTCGTAGCGTGACCGTCGCCAGTCTGTTGATGAAGCAGGAAACCCGCGACAAACTTATTGCAGAGCGCCGCGAGGAATATGAGGCCGTTCGCATTCGCACAGCCAATCGTAAACCCAAAGCCAAAAAAATGAGCTATACACAGTCGATAGCCAACAAAGCTGCTATTGATTGGCAGGGATACACACCACCCACACCGAGTTTTCTAGGGGTAAAAGTATTTGATGATTATAGCTTTGACACATTGCTTGAGGTTGTTGACTGGACTCCGTTCTTTATCTCTTGGAGCTTAGCAGGTAAATACCCTGCTATACTGAGCGACGAAAAAGTTGGCGCAGCGGCTACCAACCTCTTCAACGATGCACAAAAAATGTTACGTCGATTAATCGATGAAAAATTAATCCAAGCCCGGGCCGTGGTTGGGTTTTGGCCAGCAGCACAGGTCAATGACGATGACATCGAACTCTATACCGATGAGAGCCGCTCCGAAGTCTTAACTACTCTACACCATATTCGTCAGCAAACAGACAAGCCAAATGGTAAAGCCAACTTAAGCCTGGCGGATTATATCGCACCTAAATCCACTGGCATTAATGATTATATTGGTGGGTTTGTAGTAACCGCTGGTATCGGTGTAGAAGAACTGGCTACTGAATACGCAGCCAACAACGATGATTACAATGCTATCATGGTTAAAGCACTAGCTGACCGGCTGGCAGAAGCCTTTGCTGAGCATATGCATCTACGGGTGCGCAAAGAATTCTGGGCTTATGCTGAACAAGAATCACTCAGCAACGAGGAGTTAATCAAGGAGCGCTATCGCGGAATTCGCCCAGCTCCCGGCTACCCCGCCTGCCCAGACCATACTGAAAAGGCAAGCCTGTTTAATTTGCTCTCAGCAACCGAAAATATTGGCGTGGAGTTAACTGAACATTTTGCTATGACCCCAACCGCTGCGGTTAGTGGATTTTATTTTTCACACCCGGAGTCCAGCTATTTTGCCACCGGTAAAATAGGAAAAGATCAAGTTGAAAGTTTAGCTGCACGTAAAGACATGCCACTCACTGAGCTTGAGCGCTGGCTGTCCCCAGTACTAGACTACGACAACTAATCAGCTACAAGCATATTATTGGTGAAGTAATATATGAATACTAAACATACTGAAAAAGATAACGACAAGCAGGATAAAGCGCCAACATTTTTACAGGTGATTGGCAGTGTTTTATCCGCTTTTATTGGCATTCAAAACAAAAAGAATAAGGAGCGTGACTTTAAATATGGCAACCACCGAGTATTTATTATCGTCGGTCTCATGATGACACTGACGTTTCTGGTTACCGTGATAACTATCGTACAAGTCGTACTCAGCCAAGCCAAATAAGATACAAACATAACGCAAAAAAAACAGGCTACGTGACCTACTGCGTCAGCGCCAGCCTGTTTTGGCCTGCCCAGCTTTTACTTAATACCTGTCTTTGGACTTAAGCTTAAACCTGGGTTTATTACTTATTTAGCAACTAAGATGGCATACCACTCAGCCAAAAAGTAAGCGTAATCACAATAATAGTAATAATCGCTGCTGCTGCAATTGCATCATTGATACCATCTTTGGCATCAGGTGAATGTTGATCTGACATACTCTGTTTCCTTATCAAATATAATTTTCTGGGCAAGATTATAGCAGTATCAGCACAAATCAACAGGCCCGAATGTATCCATCTTTAATTGGCAGCAAAGTAGCAAGCTGCCGGCCGCTTCCTCCATCGCAGAAGCCATAAAAAGAGCCATAAAAAGCGACTTTTGGTAAACTTAACTCGCCCAATGCCTCGATATTTAGTATGATTCGCCGTCATTTTCAACCAGTTCCCGAATGCTATGTATATATACGACGAATACGATCAGCGCCTGATCGATGAGCGGGTTAAGCAATTCCGCGGCCAGACCGAACGCTTTTTAGCCGGCGAAATCACTGACGACCAGTTTTTGCCTCTACGCTTGCAAAATGGGCTTTATATCCAGCGTTTAGCGCCAATGTTAAGAATTGCTGTCCCCTACGGCACCCTTGACAGCCACAAAATGCGCAAGCTCGCTGCAATTACCCGCAAATATGATAAGGGTTATGCTCATATAACTACCCGGCAAAACATACAATTAAACTGGCCTAAGCTGGAAGAGGTTCCAGATATTCTCGAGGAGCTAGCCAGCGTGCAAATGCACGCCATTCAAACCAGCGGCAACTGTATTCGTAATACCACCACAGACCAATTTGCTGGTGCGGCTGCCGATGAGCTGGAAGACCCTCGTCCCTACTGCGAAATCATTCGTGAATGGTCTACCTTTCACCCGGAATTTGCCTTTTTACCCCGTAAATTTAAAATTGCTGTTTGTGCTTCCGAGGCAGACCGTGCCGCCATATATATGCACGATATTGGCATAGAGCTAGTGCAAAATGATCAAGGTGAAACCGGTTTCAAAATATTAGTTGGTGGTGGTTTAGGGCGTACCCCAGTTATTGCCAGTGAAATCAATCCGTTCTTACCAAAACAGCATTTACTGACTTATCTAGAAGCCATACTGCGGGTTTATAACCAGCTGGGACGCCGCGATAATAAGTACAAAGCCAGAATTAAAATTCTAGTACGCGCCACCGGTGTTGAAGAGTTTCGGCGACTAGTGGAGCAAGAGTGGCAGCCCTTAAAAGATGGGCCGTCTACGCTAACCGATGCCGAGCTTAACCGAGCTAAATCATTTTTCCACTCCCCTGAATACATCAGCATTGATGATGCCGAGGCTGAAGCCACGTTACAGGCTCAAGCCAAACAAAACCCTGCCTTTGGCAATTGGCTAATGCGTAACGTTTCAGCACACCAAGCTCCGGGCTACGCTTCAGTGACTCTATCATTGAAAGCAACAGGCTACGCCCCTGGGGATATTCTCGACACACAAATGGAAGCTGTAGCCGACATGGCTGATCAGTTTTCATTCAGTGAAATTCGTAATAGCCACCAACAAAACCTGATTTTGCCACATGTACGTAAAACTGATTTGTTGGCACTCTGGAAGCAAGCAAAAACCCATGGTTTCGCAACGGCTAATATCAACTATCTTACCGATATAATTTGCTGCCCCGGCGGCGATTATTGCGCGCTAGCCAACGCTAAATCTATCCCTATTGCCGAAGCGATACAACGCAAATTCGATGATGCCGATTATCTCTACGACCTTGGCGAGATAGACCTCAATATCTCCGGCTGTATGAACGCTTGCGGCCATCACCATGTCGGTCATATTGGTATTTTAGGTGTCGATAAAAAAGGTCAGGAGTTTTATCAAATTTCTCTAGGTGGCAGCCAAGATAAAGACGCGGCTTTAGGTAAAATTCTTGGCCCATCATTCTCTCAAGCTGAAGTGCCTGACATCGTAGAAATTATTCTCGATACTTACGTCGCTAACCGCACTGCAGAAGAAACCTTTTTGGACACCTACCGACGTATCGGCCTAGATCCATTCAAGGAGAAAGTCTATGCCAAGTAATAAAGTTATCAAAGACGGGGCTATTATCGAAAACACATGGCAGCTCTTAGACACCGAAGCAAACAGCGTTCCTGATGGCCCGGTGATTATTCCTTTATCATTATGGAATGAGCAAAAAGAACAGCTGGCAGGCCGCGCACAACTAGGCATCTGGTTAAATAGTGACGAGTCCCCCAAATTAATTGCTGATAGTCTCGACAACTTTGAACTCATCGCAATAAACTTCCCTGCATTCGCTGACGGCAGAGGCTTTTCATACGGCCGAGAATTGCGCGAAGCCCATCATTACACTGGCGAAATTCGTGCTATTGGTAATTTTATGCGTGACCAGCTTTTCTACTTAAAACGTTGTGGCTTTAATGCTTTTGCATTAACCGGAGCAGAGTTAACGAGCGCACTGGATAGCCTGAATGATTTTACAGACAGCTATCAGGCTGCCATTGATCAACCAGACCCGCTATTTAAACGCCGCTAACAACCCCTCCAAAGGTCGCTTACAGCGGCCTTTATTTTTTATTCTCTTTCCAAGCCTCGCCAGTTTAAGCTAAACGCCTGTTTCGGCGACTAAAATTAATCACCACCGCCTCCAAGTCTATTAACTTCATCGGCTTGGCAATAAAGCCGTCCATCCCAACATCCATACACACTTTAGCTTCGCCCTCTAGCGCATTGGCAGTCAAAGCAACTATCGGGGTATGCGATTGCTCCGCTTCCTCACGGCGAATTTGTCGAGTCGCTTCGTAACCATCCATGACAGGCATATGACAGTCCATAAAAATCAAATCGTAAGAGGATTGCCGCCACATTTTCACTGCCTCACTGCCGTTAACAGCAACATCAACAACACAGCCTAAACGCTCAAGCATCCTGACCGCGACCTTCTGATTAATAACATTATCCTCGGCTAATAACACCCTAACTTCAGTATCGCTCGTTTCGACCACCGTCTCTTTGTATTCGGTAAAAGTAAAAGGAGTTATAAAGGCCGGAGGATTGGATGGCGCCTTCGCTTCGCTCAATGTTAACAACGCTTTTAATAAATGCCCCTCCCTAACCGGCCGAGTAAAATAACCATTAAAACCAGCTTGCTCCAATATACGCCCCTTATCACCCAAAGCACCCAGCGCAACAAACAGCATCATGATCGCATCATTGCAATCATCCGCCCTCACTTTATGGCAAAAATGGATTCCCGCTAATAAATTAACCGCCTCATCAACAATAATGACATCAAAGCCCTGGCCTGCTGCACGCGCATCACTCAAAGCCCCCCAGGCATCATCAGTATTGCTGACGATAGTGGGTAGCATCCCCCAGCGATGACACCACTCTGCTGTCAGTTGATGCTCTCCGGTAACATCTCCAAGGACTAAAACCTTTAACGCTGGAATATTTTTCTTTAATACGGGAGTTAAGGTCGGCGCCACTTTCACCCAAGGCAGCTCTATTGACAAAGCAAAGCTAGAGCCTCTGCCCTCTTCGCTCTGAACCGTCACTTCGCCACCCATCAGCTTTGCCAGCAAAGCACTGATGCTTAAACCCAGCCCGGTACCACCATATTGCCTAGTGGTAGAGCTATCAGCCTGGGTAAACTCTTCAAACACATGATAAATTTTGTCTTTCGGGATACCTATACCGGTATCTTCAACAGACACACTGTAAAGAGAACATCCTGGCTCAGTCGATGTCGCGCAGACATTAATCAGCACACCACCTGTTTTGGTAAATTTAATCGCATTGCTAATAAAATTCACCATAATCTGACGAATTCTACCGGGATCACCGAAGACATTTTCTTCGACATCGCTACCAACTCTTAGCTGTAAATAAATATTTTTATCTACAGCTTTAAGCTTCATTGTTTCAACCAAGTCCTCCATCATATTGCGGATATTAAACTGAATATTCTCGACATTCATTCTCTCAGCTTCGATCTTGGAAAAGTCGAGAATATTATTAATAATACCCAGCAGTGAATCTGCCGAGTTTTGAATAGTCTCAATACTATCGCGCTGCTCATCATCTAAATCACTGCCCGCTAATAGTGAAGCCATACCCACAACGCCATTTAAAGGCGTGCGAATTTCATGGCTCATCGCAGCAAGGAACTGCGATTTCGTTCGGGCAGCAGCCTCAGCCTGCTCTTTGGCAATAGTCAGTTCCGCAGTACGCTCCTCCACTCTGCGCTCAAGTAAATCATGAGAAGCTGCTAGTTCTCGATCCCTGTCTTGAACCTGCTGTAACATGGCATTAAAAACCTTGGTGAGTTTGCCAATATCGTCATCATTAATGACTGGAGCACGGACACTGTAATCACCATAATCTGAAACATGCTGGGCAGTAGTAGAAAGGATTTGAACTGGACCAGTAATACTACGTTGCACTCTATTCGCCAAAAATACTGACAAAATCATCGCCAGCAGCCCCACACCCAAATCTCGGCAGAGCTGTATAATCAATGAGGTATAGGTATCGGACATATCATAGCGAAGGAAAATCGTACCGATAGGGTCATCATCAAGCATGATCGATTGATACAGGTCGACATAATTGACTTCAAAATAAAAGCCATTAGGTTTAGCTATCAATGGGATTTTCTTGCCCTCACTGATATGAGTAGCAAACAAACTGCCATCATCATAGTAAATAGCAGCAGCGATAAAACCATCAACAGCCTCAAGCGATTTTAACGACTCCCTGGCGCTAAAAGGCTCATCAAACACAATAGCCGCAGTATTATTGCTACCGATGACATTGGCATGGCTCTTCATCAAAGCTGAAACTTCGGTGCGATAGTTGCTATAGTCTGTCACTACACCAGTGCCAGTAATAACAATCATGACAATACCGGTAGATAACAAGATCAACTGTTTAAGCTTTGCAGCAATGGTGAGCTGCTTACTCCAAATATTCATTTACAGCAATTCCCAAACCCTTAGCAAGATAATATCTCCAGGGCGGTAATAACAAAAACTTTCTCAGTTAACCAGCCATAATGGGACCGGAAAAACACCCGTTTATTATAAATATTAGCTCTATGGTATTAATTAACAAGTAATATTCTATGTTTACCTTACAGACACTATAACTGCGAAGCAAAGTAGTTAATGAACAACCTCAGCAGCTTTAATTAACTTGGCATAGGCACCGTCTTTAGAAAGTAACTCCGCATGATTGCCGCTTTCGATAATCCGACCTTTATCCAGCACCAGAATCTGATCTGAATGCTGAATCGTGCTGAGTCGGTGAGCAATCGCGATCACTGTTTTGTCCATAAACACATGGTCTATCGCTCGCTGGATCATTTGCTCGGTAACTGAATCCACCGTACTGGTTGCTTCATCGAGTAAAACCACATCACTACCACTGGCAATCGCTCGCGCAAAAGCAATCATTTGCCCCTGACCTGAAGATAAATTGCCACCATTATGATCAAGTAAGAAATTATATTTTTGCGGCAAGCGCTCAATAAACTCATCCGCATAGACATATTTAGCTGCAGCAATAATCGCCTGTTGATCAATACCCTCTCTATCCAGGCCGATATTAAAAGCAACACTCTGATTAAAAAGATACGTCTCTTGTTGCATTAAGGAAAAAAATCTGGCCACCAGCGGCTTAGGAATAGCCTCCAGTTCAATGCCGTTGAGCGTGATACTGCCTTCATAGCCCGTATAAACTTTGGTTAACAAGCGAATAATTGTCGACTTTCCTGAACCGGTACTACCAACCAGAGCAATTTTCTGCCCCCGTTCCAGGCTAAAAGAAACCTCATTCAATACATACGGGCCCTGTTTGTTATAGCGAAACTTAACGGCCTTAAACTCAAGCCGTTGAAAACGATTAAGCTGGCCAGCCAAGCTCGACGCATCAATTTCGGCAGCCAGACGCGCATCGTGTTCATTTTCCATCGGCTGCTGAAAAATACTATGTATATGATTCAGTGATGCAAGGGCTCGCTGAATTGTAGCAATTTGCGAAGTAATATCTCGCACTGGGACAAATATTTTATCTAGTGTTTGGATAAAGCCGATCAGCACACCTAGCGAGATTGAAGCCGCCAGCAACTGGACTGCACCATAAGCAATAATCAAACCCATGGTAATAGTGGTCATACCTTCAATAACGGAGAACAAGGCGGCATCATATAAATTTGAGCGAGATTGGGATTTAAAAAAACCTGCGGTGTATTGTTGGTAACGAGTTTGTACCTCTGTATCAGCACGATAAAACTGCACAGTTTTAATACCCTGCAAACACTCTTGTAGATAGCCTGTACCGGTAGACAGTATCCTGCGCGATTGTAGATATACATCATGTAAACGCCGCCGCAACACACTAGTAATCCAGTACATCGGCGGCGCGACTAACAAGGTTACCAAGGTAAGCTGCCAGCTAATGGTGGCCAAAAATATCAGCAATGCAACTGTGGTTAAAACATCTCGTACCATTCCTAACAGCCCCATTGCCAAGGACTCATTGACCGCCTCAAGATCACTGGTAAGACGAGTTAGTGTCACCCCGGCCGGGGTTATATCGAAATAATGTCGCGGGAAGTGCAATATCCGATCGAACATCGTTTTGCGTAAATCTCTAATCGCGAACTGCGCCGCTTTTTGTATATAGTAACTATAGACCGTGCTGGCAGTATAGTTAGCTATCAATACCAGTATCAGTAACCCTATCCACATCGGCATGCCCTGCCACTGCCGCGTCACCAACTGCTGATCAATAATCTGTATGATCAGCCAAGGAAAGGCAATACTGCTGAATACCGAAACTGGAATTGGTATTAATCCAATTATCAATTCGCGCTTATAAGGTTTTAGATAACTAAAAAAATGCGTTAGTACCTCACGATTTAAATGGCTGTTTGACGCAACGTCTTTAGCTACCGGCTTATCCTTCATTGATCACTCTCGATAACTTGCGCGGCTAATGGCGAGCGCTCCCCACCAGACTCATGGTCTTTCTGTAAAGCTCCCCAAGTTTGGCGATATAAATTCGATGATGCCAGCAGCTGATGATGATTCCCACTAGCCACAATTTCACCCGCCTCCATCATTAATATGGTATCGACTCTTTCCAGCACCGCAGGACGATGAGAAATCAACAAACAACTTTGGCTTCGCATGTTTTCAAAAATTTGTGTCAGCAGAAATTGCTCTGTCTCATTGTCAACAGCAGACAACACATTATCCAAAATAATCAATTTGCAGGGCGTAAACATACCCCGCGCCAAACTCAGACGCTGTTTTTGTCCTCCAGAGAGCAAAATGCCTTTCTCACCGACCAAGGTATTCTCTTGTTCAGGAAATTTAGCCACCTCATCACGCATCGCACTGTGGTAGAGCGCTTCATCTAATGACAATTTATCCTCATACTCACTTGAGCCAAATTGAACATTATTGCTCACCGAGTCTGAAAATAAAAAAGGCTCTTGAGTAATAGTGCGTATTGCAGAGCGTACATCATTCAGCGCAAGCTCAGTAATATCGTGCTGGTCGATAAAAACATGCCCTGCTGGTATATCCAAGTAGCGATTGAGGCAATTGACCAAAGTGGTCTTACCACAGCCAACCTTGCCTAAGAGTGCAATTTTTTGTCCTGGTAAGATATCAAAGCTAATATTATTCAATATTGGCTTGGTGTTAAACGTTGGCTCATTGTGTTCCAACATATTGGCTGACAATGGCTCTGCACCAGGTGTTAATTCAACCTCTGAAGCTGCTTTATCTGGGTAGCTATAACTAAGATTACGAACAAAAATACCTTTACTAAATAAGGCCTCATTGTCCTTACTAGCTAGCTGCTTAGTAACTTCAACTGGCTCGTTAAAAATCCGACAGATACTTTGTAAGCTAATCATCCCCATCTGAAACGTCGAAATAATCCGCCCCAGGGAAATGAATGGAATGGCCAACAAGGTGGCATAAGCCAAAAAAGCGGTCAGCTCACCCAATGACATAGACTGTTCAATGAGGTAACTGCCACCTATTGCTAAGATAAGTATCTTCAATAACCCATCGGTGTATTCCAGGATAGGCATAAAAAAAGTTCTCACCTTTAATTGCTCCATCGAACAATCTAACAATTGCTGGTTTACCCGCTGAAATTCAGTAACAGCCCAACCTTGAATTTGATGACTTTTAATCACATCAATACCATTAAGCAGGTTAATAGTATTAGCTGAAAGCGTTTGTAAATATGCCATACGCTTACGCATTAACCTACGCATTATAGCAATTGAGTAATTAACAATAAGGAATGCAATAACGACTGGAACCACGCAGTACATCATCAATACAGGCGATATTTTCCACATTTTAAATGGAGTAAAGGAGAGCGCAAAAAATATATTGCACACGCTCATCATGCCGACACCAGCCATAGCGCGAACACCATTGATATCGTTATTTACAATAGAAATTAATGTGCCGACCTGATGCTGTTTATAAAAACTACTTTGTAATGCTATTAGCTTGCTAAACGCATCATTTTTTAAGTCACGCTCGACGGCTCTACCGGGATTAAAAAATAACATCCGCGACATAGTTCGGGTAAAGATCATCGCAACGGCAAAACCAATAACAAGGTAAACATGCTGAAATAACTCATCGCGAGTTTCACCGCCACCAAGCAAATCAATACTGCGGCCAATATGCACAGGTATACTAACGGCCAACCAATTGGTAGCTAATAATGCTAATACGCCCAATAGGTAGGAATATTTATGGATGACTAGATAATGGTAAAGGAAACGAAGGTTGTTCAATTGATAGCTGACATTTAGTGGCAAGTAATAAAAGGGAGTAGATGAGCAAAAGGCTATAGGCCCTTTGCTCAAATAATACTACAGCTGCTTATTTTTTCATGTTGTCCATAGCAGCTTTAGCATCATCGATAGAGTCTTCAGTGGCGTCTTTAGCATCACTGCCCATCTCTTTTGCACCATCTACCATATCTTTGCCCGTTTCTTTAGCGCTATCAACCATATCGCCTACGGCTTCACCAGCTTCATCCACAGCCTTACTCATAGACTCTTTGGCAGAACCCATCGCTTCAGCCGCCGCACCAACCGAGTTATTTACCGCTTCAGCACCAGAGTCAATAACTGATTTATCATCAGCATCTTTATCTGTCTGCCCACACGCGGCCAAGGTTAAAATCAGTGCGGACATACCTGCCAGTTTAATTAAATTCATATACGACTCCTTAAAATATTATTTTCATTGATCACAATGATGCTCTTACCGATTTTTCGCTCTATGTTAGCCAATACAGACCACTATAATAGACAAGCCTTAGGTAAAATTTACCAGAATTAATAATATAGCCCCTACAACCGAACGTTCAAACAACGCTTTATCAATGGTACTGCTGGTGTTGGTAGTTATTCGGCGAAAAATCAGTTGCATAAATGTAACACATCTACCTAAGCCAATACACCGCGATTTATCGCTACTGAATACCTTTGGCCAGCCTTTAGCCGGCTGAATTAGCCACCTTGTTCGGCTGCCTGGAATCAATAATATGCTTAATCCTGCTAGGGATAACCAGTAAAACAGGCGTTACAACCAAGGTAAGTAACGTCGAAAACAGCAAGCCATAGACTATCGCACTTGCCAAAGGAACCCATTGTGAAGAAATAACACCGCCTGATACGACACTTCGAGAGAGCAAGTCAATACTGGTATTCATTGCAATAGGCAGCATACCCATAACCGTAGTCATCGTCGTTAAAAATACCGGCCGTAAACGTTGCGCACCAGCCGCAATCACTGCATCAACAGGATTCAAGCCTTGCTCCTTGCGCAATACATTATATGTATCGATCAAGATAATATTGTTGTTCACCACAATACCGGCGAGCGCCACTATGCCAATACCCGTTAAAATCACACTAAATGCTTGCTGGGTAAGCAGCAAACCCAACAATACACCCGCCGTAGACATAACCACAGCCGAGAGAATCAACGCCGCCTGATAAAAACTATTAAACTGTGTTACCAGTAAAATAAACATTAAAAATAAAGCCAGCATAAATGCCGTTGATAAAAATGCCGTTGACGCCTCCTGCTCCTCATTGGCACCACGAAAAACAATATTTATCGACGGATCAATCTGCTGTGCATCTAACCACCGCTGAATTTCTTTAACTTTGTCATCAGCCAAAACCCCATCCTCAACATCCGCTTTGACAGTAAGCACTTCAACAGCATTTACTCGACGAATTTTATCGATTTTAGGCTTGGCTACTTTAGCGACAAAATCATTGATGGGGATAACACCAGAGCTCGTATTAATACGTAGCTCATCCAGAGCACTCAAACCACGACTGGCAACGGGGTAACGAATACGGATGTCTATTTCGTCGTCAGCATCATCTGGGCGATATTCGCCCACCTTTACGCCATTGGTCACAAACTGTACAGCCCGACCAACCTCAAGCACATTAGCGCCAAGCTGAGCTGCAAGCGCCCTATCCACCTCCATCTCCCATTCAATTCCAGGCAAAGGTGTAGTATCAGTAATATTACGCAGACCTTGCATTTCATTTTGCATATAAGCAACAAGCTGCTTCGCAGTCGTCAATAGCTTATTACGATCAATACCTTCTAACTGAACTTGAATGGGATCGCCTACCGGTGGACCATCATCCATGGCCTTAGCATCTACGATTATACCGGGCATATCCGCTGTGCTATTGCGTATATCTTCAAACACGGCTTGTGTCGATTTATCAAGCTGCTGCGGATCATAAAGCTCAACCCACATAGTTCCAATCTGATCTTTTGCTGCCCGATAACCTCCTCCCGAAGTATCTGAACCGCTAGCAGCATAAAGCACTGCCACACCATCCACCTGTAAAATCCTTTGCTCAACTTCACGCACGAGGTCACGAGCCTCTATCGCCGACAAATTGCCCTGCGCACGCACTGAAGCGGAGCCATATTTATTTTCGGACCTAGGAAAAAAATTAATTCCTGCATTAAAAAACCCATATAAAATAAAAATGCTAATCAACATAAGTAATACAGCGATCACCACCCTAATAGGATTGCTTGCTAACCAAGCTAATAAGCGGGCATAAGCGCCGGTAATACCCGGTAATGTTGTTGGCTCATCTCGCTCTAAATGCTGCAGGTAAGCTCGCACATGCTCGCTCATATTATTTTTACCGAATAACGCACCGACCACAGGAGTAAATAACAAAGCGTAAAATAAAGAACCCGACAACACCGCAAACACTGTTACCGGTAAAAAGCGCATAAACTCCCCGGATATACCCGGCCAAAACATAATAGGAAGAAAGGCCGCCAAGGTGGTTGCCGTAGATGCAATCACTGGCCAAAACATGCGCTCGACCGATACGGTATACGCATCAGCACTACTAAAGCCATCTGCCATTTTTCTGTCAGCAAACTCAGTGATAACAATGGCTCCATCAATCAACATACCCAGCGCTAACAGCATGCCGAACATCACCATAAAATTAAATGAATAACCAAGACTATAAATAATAATTAATGCAAACAGTAATGAAAAAGGCACGCTCATACCAACCAGAATCCCCGACCTAATACCAAGCGCACCGACGACGATAACCATCACTAGCGCCATGGCGGTGAGAATATTTCCCTCCATCTCTGTTACCATTTGCGCAGTGTAATCAGACTGATCTAATATATAGTTGATATCGATATCTCGCGGTAGCTGATCGCGCTCAGCGGCTACCGCTTGTCGAACAGCTTCCGATACTTCAATAGAGCCAGCATTCTGGCGCTTCTCAACTTCAATGGTAATAGCAGGCTTACCGTTGACACTGGTAAACCGTTTACGGTCTTTAAACGTTCGACGTATTTCGGCAACATCACCCAAAGTAACAATACCGTCTATATTTGACTTAATTGGCAGCTGATAAATATCTTGGTAGTTTTCAATAAGGCCTGGTACTTTTATTGTAAAGCTACCCTGCCCATTATCAATTTCTCCGGCGGGCACAAGTAAATTATTACTGACGATGGCATTAACTAAATCCGCACTGGTAATTTGATAATGCTCCAGTTGCGCAGGGTCTATAATTGCCTCCGCGACCTCTTCACGGTTACCAACCATATTAGCATTCAAGATACCGGGTAAATTTTCAATTTTTCTTTTTAGTTTTTTCGCCACATCAAATAGCTGCCGCTCACTAATTTTCTCACCACCCAAGGCGACAATAATCGCAGGCATATCATCGGCAGATATTTCTTCTACTAATGGCTCCTCCGCCTCCGAAGGCAACTCTGCCTTAGCACGATTCACCGCCTCTCGTGTGTCTACCAAAGCCTTATTAACATCAACATCTGCATCAAACTTAACCACGATACTCGCGTTCGACTCAGAAGCTGTTGCCGTTAATTCGTCTACCCCCTCAATACTGCGTAACTCTTTCTCTAACGGCCTAACTAATAAACGGGCCGCATCCTCGGGAGAAACCCCATCCAGGTATACATACACATAAACATAGGGAATGGTAATACTAGGGTTAGATTCGATTGCGGTATTAGATTTAGCAAATACACCAATTAGCAATATAAGCGCCAATACACACAGCACACTTCTATAATGATGAATCAGGGTTGAAAGATAATTCATGGCAGTAGGCTCATTGTATCGAGGTCGGCGAGTTGACTACTGGCGAAGCGTCTTCCTCTGCTTGATCAAGTGAGGGCGATAAAGAAGACTCAAAGGAAGCCGCTACCTGCTGCCCATCACTGACATATTCTTGCCCCACAGTAATAAGCCTTACCTGTTTAGGTAAGCCCAATACCCAAACACCATTAAGGTCATCACCCAACAAAGTAACGGGGGCATAATTCACGATTGAGTTGTCATCCAAGATACGCACACCGATACTCCCCTTTTCGTCTAAAGCCAACAAACTGGGAGAAATTAAATGCGCCAGCACCTCCTGACTCGATACTTGAATTTCAGCGGTAATACCGCTGTATAAGGTGTTATTTTTATTCGGCACAGCCACCTCAATACGAAATGTTCTGGTTAAATTATCCGAATTGCTACTGACGAAACGCAGCAGCCCATCAACGTGCTCCCCTGTTAATAAGTTCACCGCTACTTTATCACCTATATTAACGCGGCCAATATTTTTCCCTGCCACTTGCCCAACCACTAATAGCGGGTCAAAATCCAAAATCGTTGCGCAAATATCACCGCGCTGCATTAAATCACCTATTTCGACCGGGCGACCATCCACCACACCATCGAAAGGGGCACTAATTTTAATTTTTTCCAAATCTAGTTCAGCACGCTTTAACTCAGCTCGAGCAGTATCTAGCGATGACTTTTTTTCTGCAATAACAGTGAGCGCCTGGAAACCACTGCTTTTTAAGCGCAGCGCTGCATCATAATCGAGCTGAGCCCGTTTAACCTCAGCATCGGCCTGCTCAACCTGTAATTGACGATCCTCCACCGCCAGCTCGCAAATAACATCACCCGCTTTAACTAGCTGCCCTTTTTCTACCGGTAAATTCTCGACCTGACCGCTCACCTCTGCACGAATGTTGACCATCCGGTTAGCCTCAGTGCGGGCCGATATTTTAAGTTGATTAGCATAAGGCTGCGCATCCAATAACTTAGCACGGACCTTAAACAAGGCATCATCTGCCAACGATACAGCAACGGCCTGAGTCGTTGTTTGCGTCGAGAAAATACCGGATGCCATCCAAAGTAACAGCAGCAGCAAAATAACAAAGGCGACACGATAATTCTTATTAGACGTTATTTGTTCAAACGATGACATGATACCTACGACCCATGGGAGTTTAACAGGCACTATCTGCCCATTCAGTTTACACGCACAACTAAAAATCGATGTTTATTATGGAGTAGTCACAACCCTGACGCCAACTCTAATTTGATGGTAATCATTAGCAATTAGTCACCATTAGCGCCTGTTGGAATCAGGGATAGTCAGGTATAATTACGGGCTGAATTTATGCAGTCATTCTTATTAGCCCAATTTAGCTTAATGCTATCACTGTATATTCGCCTGCCAGCAAACACAGCCTGTGGGCACAAACTCTCTTACCACCCTTCTCTAAGACATTAATGTGAAACACGCTCCAACCTATTACGACGTTATCATCCTTGGCGCAGGAGCCTCCGGTCTGATGTGCGCATTAACCGCTGCCGCACAGAGCAAGCATGTACTGGTGCTAGAAAAAGCCAATAAAATTGGCAAAAAAATCCTCATGTCCGGTGGCGGTCGCTGTAATTTTACCAATTACTTTGTTGAGGCCGATAACTTTATCTCACAGAACCCGCATTTTTGTAAAGCGGCACTAACGCGCTTTAGCCAGTGGGATTTTATTGCTATGGTAGAGCGCCACGGTATCGACTACGAAGAGCGCAAACACGGCCAGCTATTTTGCAAAAACTCCGCTAAAGATATTTTGAACATGCTGCTGGATGAATGCGAGCAGGCTGGTGTAGAAATCAAAACCCACTGCGAGGTTACCCAGCTGGTCGACTTGAGCAATAGCAACACTGACAGCCCCAACGATCAAACCCGCTACCAGCTCAACTATCTACAACAAGAAACCGCCTTCACGATAAGCTGTCACTCTATCGTGATCGCAACTGGCGCCCTCTCCATCCCTACTCTGGGCGGCAGCGGCCTGGGTTACGACCTCGCCCGTCAATTTTCATTACCGTTAGTTCCACGCCAGGCCGGGCTGGTTCCTTTTATGTTTAGCGATGCAATAAAGCCGATCTGTGAACGCTTATCTGGTCTGGCATTAGAAGTAGAGGTCAACTGCAAAGCCAGCAGTTTCAAAGAAAACATGCTCTTCACCCATCGAGGCATTAGCGGTCCAGTCATCCTGCAAATATCCAACTACTGGATGCCAGGCGATGAAATAAGCATCAATTTATTACCCGAAATCAACGCCTCCGAGTGGCTGCTCAGCAGCAAACAGTCGCAAGCTAAAACCCTACTAAGAACAGTGCTGCAACAAAAGCTTGCGAAATCACTGACGTTAGAATTACAAAAGTTATTCTGGAGCGACATGAGTGAAAAATCGTTGGCGGAATTCAGCGACAAGCAGCTGACCACTATTGGTAACAAGCTTAATCAGTGGCAGCTCAAACCCTCTGCCACGGAGGGTTACCGCACCGCAGAAGTAACCTTGGGCGGTGTAGACACCCAAGTAATCAGTTCAAAAACTATGGAAGTCAAACAACAGCCTGGGCTATATTTTATCGGCGAAGTCTTGGACGTAACTGGTCACCTGGGGGGGTATAATTTTCAATGGGCTTGGTCATCAGGATACAGTGCGGGGTTGTTTGTATAGCGCCTGCAAAATATAACCCAATACCATCCCGCCTGAAGCCCACGCCTAAACCGTGCGACCGCCTCTATCATCATTGTATGTATCATAAAAAACCGGCATATCAATAGCCTTCAATGAGATGGTACAGAGTAAACCCAAAGGTATACAGGCGAAGCTACTGGAGCAAGTCAATCACGACCATCGCCGATTAATCGTAGGAGTCTTTTTTGAAGCTGGGCATGAATTCTATATTAAACATTTCAACACGGTTTCTACCCTTACTCTTGGCTTTATAAAGGGCATCATCAGCCTGTGCGATTAAGTCATCACTGCTTGCACCTATCGTAGCTGTCGTCACACCAAAACTTGCTGTTATATTTCCAACATTAACAAATTCATGGGATTCCAGAATACTACGAAGCTTTTCAGCAAGGATATAAGTACTTTCCAAATCAGTTTCAGGGCATATGATCAAAAATTCTTCTCCACCCCAACGACCGAGAATATCAGAAGGTCGTAGGGAATTTTTACTTAGGTGGGCAACATCTTTCAATACTTCATCACCAACTTGATGACCATAAGTGTCATTGACTGATTTAAAAAAATCAATATCCATGATGATTATAGACAAAGGAGCCAGATAGCGTTTAAACCGAATCAGTTCGGATATAAAAGTGTCATCAAGTTTGTGTCGGTTATATACACCGGTCAGTTTGTCTGTAGCGGATAGCTCTTCAAGCTGGGCATTATAGTCTTGGAGTTTTTGGTTTTGTTGCTTGATAATACGTTGCTGAAACATGCTGTACACACCCAAAGCACCAAGGATAGAAAAGAGTGCCATTGCCAATAAAAGCATACGTTTACGTAACCTTTCTGCTTCCAATTCTCTATTTGTTATATAGGTAATTGCCTCAGAACTCCAACGACTAAGTATGCGTTCGCGTACACCAGCCTCAGACAACCCTCTCAGCCCTTCATTAATTTTATCAAGAAGCGCTTTGTTTCCCTTAGCCACTGCAATATAGCTTGTCGTTTTTTTAGTTGGGATTGGTGATATTGTAATGTCTCTGAATTGATGTTGGCTTAGTGTATACTCGCCAACCCATTTTTCGGTCAAAAGGGCATCAATGGTCCCCACTTCAATCATTCTAAAACCGGTTAGCCAATTTGGAATCGTAATAATTTCAATGTGAGGGTTATTTTCAAGAATAGCGTGTGCATAACCACCTTTCTCAGAGCCGACTTTTAAACCTGAAAGACTGTTGAACGTAGTAATTTCAGGTCGACTTATATGATGGAAGATAGAAAAATCAGATTCCAATAAGGGTTCAGAAAAATCATACAGCTGTAGACGATCTGGTGATTTATTAATCACCACCAGAGCATCTGCCTTGCCTGCTTTCATCTGCCTTTGTGCTTCTCCCCATTCCATGAGCTCTAATTCAGCATCGATCTGAGCACTATGCAAAACCGCATGGACAAGCTCTACGCCCAATCCCGTTGGCGTATCGTTGTTCATAAACAAAAGCGGAGCATAATTGATATTACCAAGAAACCGCAAAGGCACTTTGTCGTGCTCTTTACACATGACAGCAGTGCTTGTAATGAACAAGATCAGTATGAGTGCGACTATTTTAAATTTAGTCATCAGTTTAAGTCTTTTTCTTGTGTTCTAAACACATGCTCATATGGCCTTGTTCTCTAAGTTGATTTTTTGACTCTTGAATTCATATAATAACTGCAACATCTGAAAAACATAATGATATGGTGGTCAACGATCCTGGAATGGTTGTTCGCACACAAACATTCAGGTGCCAAAAATGACACAATTCAAACAGTTGGCCAGTGAAGAACGATAACACATTCCACTAAGGGGTGAGTATCGAACGGCACTTACTTAAGCGCAACTGATTGATAAAATTGAAGAAAGCTGAACCACTGATAGACTGAAATGTGACCAAGCAATTTAGCCATCACCGGAGTCAGCTTTCATGACAATTAATAGCAAACTTAGTCAATGTCAGCAACAACGTATCCAGAATAAAGTCAGGA